>DAICZP010000025.1 GCA_027311065.1 Thiomonas sp.
TTCTCTCTTTTTAGCAGCCTTTGCACCTGGGCTGGCGACCAGCCCGCCTTGCCTGCTGGGGTGAGCACGCCGCGCGCGTGCAGCTCGGCCGCGATGGTACGAAGGCTACTCGCACCTTCCGCCTGCACCTCGCGCACTACGTGTAGGCGCTCGCATTCATCCAGGCTCGTGCTCGCAATCGGAGCGGATTCCTGCTCAGATTATCTGACAATGGGGCGAGCGTCGTACTCACATTATCTGCCACTGTGCTCGCCATCATCGCGCCGCGCTCGCCAACGGAGGGTCATGCTCACATTGGCTGCCAATGAGCGTAGGGGTCCTTATCACACTGGCACGCCTGCCACGCGAAGCTGCTCAGTGAACTCGCGCGTGCGGTCGACGGCGAGGGTGCCGGCCAGGAAGTCACGCACTTCGGCTGGCTTGGCCTGGAGCAGCCCGATCAGTGCGGGCGTGTCGTAGCCGTTGCGGGTCAGGGTCGGTTCGAGTTCGTCGATCGCCCGCGACAGCACCTGTTCGACGATTTCGGTAGACACCCGCCTCTCGCCGAGGCGAAAGGCATGCTCGAAAGCCAGGGTGAGGTGCATCTCGATCTGTAGCGCGGTGCGCAGCCGCTCGGCCAGCAGGTCAATCGCGTCCCCGTCTATGATGTCCGCCGGCTTCGTGCCGTCCTGCACGCAGGTTTTCACCAGCCAGCCGATGAACTCGCGGCGATGACCGGAGACGCCTTCAAACTCAAAGGTGGTAGTGCGATAGCCGATCTCCTCCATCTGCGGTCGGCGCAAGTCATTCCGCAGCTTCGGATGCCCGATTAGCAACACCGACAGGACTACGCCGGCGCCGGCAGCCACTTCCATCAGCCTCTTGAACCCGGTCAGTGTCTTGTGGTGCAATTCATGGGCTTCATCGACGATCAGCACGACGGGATGCTTACTTTTGCGCATCAGGTCGCGCAGTTCGCGCTCGCGCCGCTCGGGCTGCTTGGGGATCTTCACCTTGCTGCGGTCACCGGGCGTCAGATCGTAGAACATTGCTTCGATCAGCGACGGCAGTGACGTACGGCGCTTGTCGACCGCCAGCGACTTCGCAACCGCGATCTTGCCGGAGCGCGTGAGTTCCTCCTCGATACGGGTCAGCAGATGGGTCTTGCCTGAGCCGACCAGGCCGGCGACGACCACCAGCCTGCCGGTCTGCACGACGGCACATACCTCGCGGACCAGGGTGCGCTGGTGCTCGGTCTCGTAGTTGCCGACTCCATGGAAAGGCCGTTTCAGCCCGAAATGCGCCTGCACGTCGGCGAGCATCAGCCCCTCCCTGCTATTCTGAAGTGCTCGCGCACGCGCGCAGCAACGGTGTTCCGGTCCAGCGTTTCGGCCAGCAGCGCGTCAATGAAGGCTCGGTCCGGTTCGGGCAGGCTGCCCAGAGGTCTGCAGAGCTGGACGGAGATCGCGAGCCTGGCCGCCAGGGATGTCGGGAACGCAATCTCGGCCGCTGGCTCGGGAAACGGCATGCGCACGACCTGCGTTGAGGCGGCACCTGGAGGCAGCGACGGCAATGGCCTGTCCCCGCCGCTGACTGCCGCCCGCGGCAGCCCAAGCTGGTCGGCGAGCCGGACGACCTTGTCGAGACGCTCCTCGGCCCGGCTCTTTTGATACTTGCGGTAGCGATAGAGCGGGATCGCACCGCGCGACGGCTGGTATGGTCCGAATCGCTTACCTTCGAACTCGACGAACAGTTCCTGGTCGAACAGCCCCCACCACAGCGTCACCGTCTCGCCTGCGAGCTCCGGCTCGACCTCATAAGAGGCACCCTCGACCGAGACGGTCGCGTCGCCGGCGATGCCGCGGCGCTCTGGTTCGCGCGCGAAGGCGCAGAACCGCTCCCACGAACACATCGCCCGCACGCCGTTCGGGGGCAGGTGTTTCAGCCAGTCTTCGATCCGGCTATGCGGCTCGGCGCGATGGTCGCCGTTGTTGTACGTGACGAGCGCCCGCCGCATCCAAAGATTCGCCTCCGCCTCGTCCTTCGGCTTGTGGAAATGGTAGAGCGTCTCATGCACCTCCTTGATGGTGCGGAACGGCCGTTCGACCTTCCCCTTCGAGCGCGCCGGCGTGCGACGCTCGGCCTGCGACGGCGGCATGTGGGTGAGCACGCGCACGCCGAGGCTGCCCATCACCGACTGGAACACCTTCGAACGGCTGACCGGGCCGTTATCCATGTAGAGGGTGGCGGGGATACCTTGGAACGGCAGCTCGGGCTCTGGCTTGGGCGCCATGGCGTTGAACAGAAAGCGCAGCGCAGACTCGGCATCCTCGCCATAGACGCAGCGATATTCGTCGTACACGACACCGGATCGGTCATCGACCGCCGAGAACAGCATCAAGGTTGGCTTGCCGCGGCCTGGCTCAACCCAGAGCGGGGCCTCCACCTGCTTGAGGTCGGACGGGCTCATGTCGAAATGCCAGAGTTCGTTTGAGCGTCTCGCCTGGAAGCGCACCGCCGCGATCGGGCGCACCACACGCGCATGGTCGAGACCCGAAGCGCGCAGGACACGATCGACGGTCGCGCGCTTGAGCAGGCCAACCGGCGCCCGCACCAAGCCTTCCGGCGTCTCGACCCCATCCTCTTCGAGCAGCCGGATCGCGCGCGCCGTCGAAAGATGGCGGCCTTTCTTGTTCGTTGTCCTGATCTTGAGAGCGGCGACGACCTCGGCATATCGCTCCATCCCGACCGCTGGCACGGCCCGTGTGGTGCCGTGGTCGGAGCGACGCACCGCCTTCGGCCGCGTCAGCTCACGCAGCGCGCGGTAGATCGTCCATACCGAAACGCCATAGGCCTCGGCCGCGCGGGCGATCACCACGGTGCGGGCCGGATCGCGCGGCGACAGCAACGCCAGGCGCCGGCGCAGATCAACCAGCGCCTCGCCCGGCGGCCGCTTCGAACGATCAACTATGCGCGGCATCTTCTCCGCCATTCCGCTTGCCGACGTGGCGATAGAGGGTAGCGACCGACACCCCCATGCGCTTGGCCACGTCGCGCACCGGCAGTTTGCCTTCTCTCATTAGCGCGCGCGCCGCGGTGACGTCGCCAGCCTTAAATGCTGGGGGACGCCCCCCTTTGCGACCGCGACGACGTGCCTCGGCCAGGCCCGCAGCGGTGCGCTCGCGGATCAAGGCGCGCTCGAACTGCGCAATCGCCCCGAAGACGTGGAACACAAGCACGCCTCCGGGCGTGGTAGTGTCGATGCTCTCGGTCAGTGAAACCAGCCCGATGCCACGTTCATCAAGGTTCTCGGCCGTCGTGATCAGCTTCTTCAGCGACCTGGCGAGACGATCAAGCTTCCACACCACCAGCACGTCGCCGTGGCGCAGGATGTCGTCGAGCACGCGCGCTAGTTCCGGCCGATCCGCTTTGGCACCAGACGCCTTCTCGGTGAAAATCTTCTCGCAGCCAGCACGCCGGAGCGCATCGAGCTGCAGCTCGGGCGACTGATCGGTGGTGCTGACCCTAGCGTAACCGACCCGCATGCCTCGCCTGTTCTCGAAACCCGTTCCGAGGGTAGCGTTTCGGAACGAGGCAATCAAGAACAGTTTTGAGAAGAGAAAGCGTCTCGATGCGCGGCTCCGAGCAGCGCGCGCCGGGGATTGTCAGAAACCTTCGTTACTGAGAAGCACTGACCCTACCGTCGACCCCCTGCGCTCATTGGCAGCCAATGTGAGCACGATCCTCCGTTGGCGAGCACGGCGCGATGATAGCGAGCACAGTGGCAGATAATGTGAGCAGGACGCTCGCCCCATTGTCAGCTAATCTGAGCAGGAATCCGCTCCGTTTGCGAGCACAAGCCCCGATGATTGCGAGCGCCTACAGTTACGTACTTCTTGCATCGCGCAAAGATTTTCTCCTATCGTTTCGGAGTTTCAATCAGGGCGTTTATAGCCACACAGAAGCACAAACGGCAGGCGAGAATGTCACAATCCATAACCATTCCCGCTATCGCTACGAGCCGCAACACCCAGCGGCCATCCAGGATTTGTTCGACAACTCGAATGCTATTGAAGATTTCGGCGCCGGTCGAAATGGTATTATCG
>DAICZP010000027.1 GCA_027311065.1 Thiomonas sp.
ACACGTCGGGTCGACGTCGTTGACATAGAGCGATGACGCGTCGATGCACCCATACAACAGCGCGGCCTTGGCAGCATTGCGCGCCTGTATGGCGCTGACGCCGGTCAACTCGCCTTCGCGCTGGCGCAGCAGCCATTTGAACACCAGCCCCGCAATGTAGATTGCATAGGTGGGGGGGGTGTTGAACATCGAACCGTTGGCAGCGACGACACCGTAATCGAAGGCGCTCGGGCACGCAGGCAGGGCGCGGCCGAGAAGGTCGCGTCGCACGACGACCAGCGTCAACCCCGCTGGTCCGATGTTCTTCTGCGCACCCGCATAGATCAGCCCATGCGCGGCGACATCGAATTGGCGTGAGAGGATGTTCGAGGAGGCGTCGGCCACCAGCGGCACGCCGACGTCAGCCGGGGGCGCGTCGAACTCGACGCCGTCGATGGTTTCATTGGCGCAGTAGTGAAGGTATTGCGCATCGCGACGCAATGTCCAGTGCGCACGGGCAGGAATGGCACCGGGAACGCCGACGTTGTCCGCCGCCACGTGGACGTCGCAGTAACGCGCCGCCTCCTTGCAGCTCTTGCGTGACCACGACCCCGTGAGCACGTAGTCTGCTTTGGCGCCGCGTGAGAGATTCAGTGGAACCAGTGCATTCTGGGCCAGACCGCCGCCCTGCATGAACAGCACCGCGTAATCATCCGGGACCGAGAGGAGCGTGCGCAGGTCGGACTCGGCCTCGGAGACGATGGTGCCGAAGTACGACCCGCGATGGCTCATTTCCATCACGCTCATGCCGCTCCCGTGCCAGTCGAGCATCTCGGCGGCGGCCTGCTCGAGTACCTCAGCCGGGATGGCCGCGGGGCCTGCGGAAAAATTGTGCGGCCGCGCGTTGCTGTCAGGCATCGTCACCGCCCTCCATGGTGTCTCCCTGGGCTTCCGATTCCGCCACCGTCTGGACGCCGATGAGTCTGGCTTTGTCATCCAGCGCGATCAGGGTCACACCTTGCGTGGCGCGGCCGAGCTCCCGGATTTCCGAGACGCGGGTACGCACCAGCACCCCGGTATCGGTAATCAGCATGATCTGATCCTCGGTCCGCACCAGACAAGCGGCGACCACGCGACCGTTGCGCTCGCTGGTCTGGATCGCGATCATGCCCTTGGTCCCACGCCCATGCCGGGTGTACTCGACGATGGACGTGCGCTTGCCATAGCCGTGCTCGGTGGCGGTCAGCACACTCTGCGTTTCATCCTCGGCCACCAGCAGCGCGATGACGCGTTGACCCTCGTCGAGGTTCATGCCGCGTACGCCACGCGCCTCGCGACCCATCGGGCGCACATCATCCTCGTCGAACCGCACCGCCTTGCCGGCATCCGAGAACAGCATCACATCATGTTTGCCATCGGTGATCGCCCCGCCGACGAGGTAGTCGTCATCATCGAGGGCGCAGGCGATGATGCCGGCGGTCCGCCGATTGCCAAATGCCGACAGCGGTGTCTTCTTGACCGTGCCCAGCGCCGTGGCCATGAACACGAAATGCTCGTCGTCAAACGCCTTGACCGGAAGTACGACGGTAATTTTTTCGCCTTCCGTCAGCGGGAACAGGTTTACCAGCGGGCGACCCCGCGAGCCCCGGCCACCCTGGGGCGCCTCGTATACCTTCATCCAGTACACGCGGCCGCGGTTGGAAAAGCACAGCAGCATGTCGTGCGTATTGGCCACAAACAGTTGGTCGATCCAGTCGTCTTCCTTGGTGCCGGTGGCCAGCTTGCCACGACCGCCGCGGCGCTGCGCCCGGTATTCGTCCACCGGCTGGCTCTTGACGTAGCCGACGTGGGAGATGGTGACGACCATTTCCTGCGGCGTGATCAGATCCTCGATGTCGAGTTCGGTGGCATTGGGTTCGATTTGCGAGCGGCGCGCATCGTTGAACTCGGTTTTCAGTGCAGCGAGTTCGTCATGGATGATCTGGGTGATGCGCTCAGGACGCGCCAGGATGTCGAGCAGGTCGGCAATTTGCGCCATCACGTCCTTGTACTCCTGAACGATCTTGTCCTGTTCCAGGCCCGTCAGGCGCTGCAGTCGCATCTGGAGGATTTCCTGTGCCTGCACATCGGAGAGCCGGTAGCCGTCGTCCTTCAGCCCGAATCGCGGGTCGAGGGCGTCGGGCTGAAAATCTTCCGGGCGCCCTTCGACCCGTGCCAGCATGGCCCGTGCCTCTCCCGGCGCCCACACTTCAGCCAACAGACGCTCCTTCGCGATGGGCGGTGTGGGAGCTGCCTTGATCAGCGCGATCATGCGGTCGACATTGGCCAGCGCGACGGCAAGCCCTTCGAGCACGTGGCCACGCTCGCGCGCCCGGCGCAGCTCGTAGACGCTGCGGCGGGTGATGACCTCCCTGCGATGCTTCAGAAACGACTGCAGCATCTGACGAAGATCCAGCAGGCGTGGCTGTCCGTCAACGAGACACACCATATTGACGCCAAAGGTGTCCTGCAACTGGGTCTGCTTGTACAGCTTGTTCAGCACGACCTCCGGCAACTCGCCGCGCTTGAGTTCGATGACCACCCGCATGCCGGATTTGTCCGACTCGTCCTGGATGTGACTGATGCCATCGATCTTTTTTTCCCTCACCAACTCGGCAACGCGCTCCAGCAGCGTCCGCTTGTTGACCTGGTACGGGAGTTCGTCAACGATGATGGCCTGCCGCTGACCGCGCTCCAGATCCTCGAAATGGCAGCGCGCGCGCATCACCACCCGTCCGCGCCCGGTGCGGTAGGCATCGCGCACCCCGCTGAGGCCGTAGATGATGCCGGCCGTCGGAAAGTCCGGCGCGGGAATGAATTGCATCAAGGTCTCGACGTCGGCATCGGGGTGCCGCAGCAAATGCTGGCATCCGTCAACCAGTTCACCCAGGTTATGTGGGGGAATGTTGGTTGCCATGCCAACGGCGATGCCAGCCGAACCATTTAGCAAAAGATTTGGGATGCGCGCCGGCAGGACCAACGGCTCTTGTTCAGACCCGTCGTAATTTGGTCCGAAATTCACCGTTTCCTTGTCGATATCCGCAAGCATTTCGTGCGCGATTTTCGACAGGCGGATTTCCGTATAACGCATTGCCGCGGCGTTGTCGCCGTCCACGGAACCAAAATTTCCCTGCCCGTCGACGAGCATGTATCGCAATGAAAAGTCCTGCGCCATGCGCACGATGGTGTCGTAGACCGATTGGTCGCCGTGCGGGTGATACTTGCCGATGACGTCGCCGACGATACGCGCCGACTTCTTGTAGGGCCTGTTCCAGGCGTTGCTGAGCTCATGCATGGCGAACAGCACCCGACGATGCACGGGTTTCAGACCGTCGCGCACGTCGGGAAGGGCGCGGCCCACGATCACGCTCATGGCGTAATCGAGGTACGAGCGGCGCATTTCGTCTTCCAGACTGATCGGAAGTGTTTCTTTGGCGTAAGCTGACATGCTGAACCTGGTGAAAGAGGCGTGGCTGAATCCCGCCCTGTCGCTGAAAATCAAGCTTTCTATGGTACCAGCGGAGGCAGGCGCAAGGTCAGCGCCGACCCCGCGGGCCGAAGCGGCGCCAGCGACCCCTCGAGATGCGCCGCAGCAACAGGTGCGCACAATGTCATCGTCGAGGCGGTCCCAATGTGGCAGAATTGCTCTACAAGGCGGGAGAATCCGAAGCCAGGCACGTCAGTTCCCGGCGCGCGCAGCCCCGTTCGATGGTTTGCTGTGTCCAGTCCATATTTTCTCGTGAGGATAGAACGATGATTAACACCAAGAAATTTGCCAAGATCCTTGCCGCGACCGCACTCGTTGCTGTCACCGGCTCGGCTTTCGCTCAATCCAGTCCGGATGTGAACAACTGGAAGGACCCGTTCGGCCTCGTGTGGAAAAACGGGAACAGCACGCTGTGCTGGCGTGACAACTTCTGGACCCCGGCGACTGCCGCGGAAGGTTGCGATGGCGCCATCGTCGCCAAGGCTGCCGAGGCTGCACCAGCTCCCGCCGCGGAACCGGCTCCGGCTCCCGCGCCTGCGCCTGTGGCCGTGCCGACCAGCGAGAAGGTGACTTATTCCGCTGACGCTTTCTTCGATTTCAACAAGGCCGTTCTGAAGCCGGCCGGCAAGCAAGCCCTGGATCAACTGGCCGCGAAGATCAAGGAAGTGAACCTTGAGACCGTGATTTCCACTGGCTACACCGATAGCTTCGGTAGCGTCGCCTACAACAAGAAGCTCTCCCTGCGTCGCGCTGAAGCGGTGAAGGCTTATCTGGCGACCGAAGGCGTTCCGGCTGACAAGATCTACATCGAAGGCAAGGGCAAGACCGACTTCCGTGTTGATCCGAAGAGCTGCAAGGGCTCGTTCAAGCACCGTGTCGAGTGCCAGCAGCCCAACCGTCGTGCCGTGGTTGAAATCGTCGGCACGCACGAAGTGAACAAGTAATCCAGGTTTTCTGGAGCTGGAAAGCCCCGCGTGAGCGGGGCTTTTTTATGGGCCCTCGAATCTGCTGGCATACTCCCGACCATGAACGTCTCGGAATCTGAAATCAAGAAATTTGCCGATGCCGCCCACGGCTGGTGGGATGCCGACGGTGAATTCCGAACCCTGCACCAGATCAACCCGCTGCGGCTGGACTGGATTGGAGCCCACGTGGCCGTTGATGGCATGCGCGTGCTCGACATCGGGTGTGGCGGCGGCTTGCTGGCGGAGGCGCTGGCGTTGCGAGGCGCTGCCGTGACCGGGATCGACCTCGCGGAAAAGTCATTGAAGGTGGCACGGCTTCATGCGCTGGAGACCGGCGTGAAGGTCGAATACCGGCATGTTGCCGCCGAGGCGCTTGCCGACGAGCAGCCGTGCAGTTTTGATATCGTCTGCTGCATGGAAATGCTCGAGCACGTGCCGCGCCCGGCTGAAATCGTCGAGGCCGCGGGGCGTCTGGTGCGGCCGGGTGGATGGGTGTTTTTCTCGACCATCAATCGCAACCCGAAATCCTTTGCACTGGCCATTGTTGCCGCCGAGTATCTTCTGCGTCTGGTACCGCGTGGAACCCACGCCTACGAGGCATTCATCCGTCCGAGCGAATTGGCAGCATGGTGTCGTGCCGCGGGTCTCGACGTGGTGGAGTTCAAGGGTCTGGAGATGCGCATCCCGAACCTGCAACCGCATTTGAGCGACAACGTCGATGTCAACTATTTCCTTGCCTGTCGACGCGCCGCTGCCAGCGGCGCTTGAGTTCGCCGTGCGCTACCGCGCGGTATTGTTCGATCTCGACGGCACATTCGCCGACACCGCTCCCGACCTGGCTGCCGCGGTGAATCGAATGCGCACGGATCGCGGTCACGCGCCATTGCCGTTGACCACGCTGCGCCCGATGGCATCGCACGGTGCGCGCGGGTTGCTGGAGGTTGGATTCGGCATCGGCCCTGATGCCAGCGACTATGCGGCGATGCGCGATGAGTTCCTTGCGAACTACGCGCGCGACATCTGCGTCCACACGCGCGTGTATCCGGCGGTCGCGGCGATGGTTGCCGACCTCGCGCATCGCGGGATTCCGTGGGGAATTGTCACCAACAAGGTGGCGGCGCTCACCGAACCGTTGGTTGCCGCGCTGGCATTGCCGTGGGTGCCGGGCTGCGTCATCAGCGGCGATAGTGCGGCGCGTCCCAAACCGGCGCCTGATCCCTTGCTGCTGGCCGCCGCCAGGCTTGGTGTTTCGGGCGCGGCATGCGTCTATCTCGGCGATGATGCACGCGACATCCAGGCCGCAAGAGCCGCGGGTATGGGTGCCGTGGCCGTGGCGTATGGCTACGGTGGCGGCACGTCGCCGCATGCCTGGGGTGCCGACATGGTGCTGGACGATCCCGGCGAGCTGGCTGCGCGCGGGCTGGTCTGAAGCCCGTCGGAGCGAACCGAACCTTTCGCGGTCAGGCGCGTGAGGGCCGTCGTGCTGATTTGGGACGAAATGCCTCGCACACGGCCGGGTCACATTCCAGGTAAGGGCCTCCAATCAGGTCGATGCAGTACGGCACTGCAGCGAACACCCCTTCAATGCGCAGAGCGCCCGCGGCATCACGCACGCCTTCGAGCGTTTCGCGGATGGATTTCGGTTGTCCCGGCAGGTTCAGCACCAGGGCCTGGCCACGGATCACACCGACCTGCCGCGAAAGAATTGCCGTGGGCACAAAGTTGCGGCTGATTCGCCGCATTTCCTCGCCGAACCCCGGCATCACACGGTCGGCGACGTCAAGCGTTGCTTCCGGGGTGACGTCCCGCGGCGCGGGACCGGTGCCACCAGTGGTCAGCACCAGATCGCAGTGTTCATTGTCAACGAGTTCACGCAGCGTGGCGGCGATGCCGGCGCGTTCATCGGGAATCAGCCGTTCCACGAAGGTCACCGGGTTGCGAAGGACTTGATCCAGCCACTCGCGCAGCGCCGGCAATCCTTGGTCCACATAGACACCGCTGCTGGCGCGGTCACTGACGGAGACGATGCCGATGCGGACCGCCTCGAGGCCGTCCTCGCCAGCCGGGAGGCGGGCCGCTGACGCGGAGTCAGTCATCATGGGGAACCTCGTCGTCGACATCCATGGAAGCTCCGCGTCCGCGCGCAGAGGTGCTTTCGAGCAGCTCCTTCAGTCGCTGATAGAGCGCGCGGTAGTGACGGGGAGGGCGGCTCGCCGCCTGTTCGGCGCGCGCGGCGCGGACCATCTGGCGAAGTTCCTGGACGTCGGCGCCGGGATGCGCACTCACCAATTCCGTGAGCTTGGCGTCATCGGCAAGCAGGGCAGTGCGCAAATCCTCGAGATGGTGCATGCGCGCCACCGCGGCACGGCTGTCGCCCGACGCCTCCAGCAGCGCCTCTTGCAGCGGCGCAGGGTCAACGCCGCGCATCAGGCGCCCGATGTACTGGGCGTGACGGCGACGTCCTTCATGGGAATGAATACCCGCCATGTCCCGCAGCGCCTGACGCAAGGTTTCCGAGACGTCGAGCACGTCGATGCGCGCGCGCGACATTTCCGAGAGCTTTTCACCCAGATCCTGCAAGTCCTGCATGTCGCGTTTGCGCTGGCTTTTGCTCGGTGGTGCATCGGGATCAATGTCGGCGGCCGCGACGCGCGAAGGTGCGGCCCTGAAGTGCGTATGTTTCATGGGCGGTATTATCAATCGACTTCAGCAATCACCCAACGGGGACCCCAGCACCGTGGCCGAATTCGCCTACACCAAGACCCAGTTCAAAGACCTTGCAGCCTTCGCCATCGACCAGGCACGCCGAGCCGGTGCCAGCGACGCCGTGGTCGAAATTTCAGAGGGCCAGGGCCTGAGCGTGAACGTGCGCAAAGGGCGCGTGGAACAGGTCGAGCACAACACCGACAAAGGACTGGACGTGACCGTATACGCGGGTCTGCGCCAGGGCCATGCGAGTACATCCGATTTTTCCGACGGCGCCATCCAGCGTACCGTGCAGGCGGCATTCGACATCGCGCGGTTTACCGCCGAGGATGATTGCGCCGGTTTGCCCGAGCCGGAACTTTTCGCGGGACGCGTTGCCGACCCTGGTCTGTTTCACCCTTGGGATCTCGATGTGACGGGCGCCGTTGAACTCGCCAGCCGCACCGAGGCCGCGGCTTTTGCCGTGGATACACGCGTGCGCAACAGCGAAGGAGCCAGCGTGTCGACGCAGCAAGGACATTTCCTGCTTGCCAACTCGCGCGGGTTCAGCAACGGCTATGCGACCACGCGGCACAGCCTGTCGTGTGTGCCGATCGCGGGGCGGGGAGCGGACATGCAGCGCGACTACTGGTTCAGCAGTCGCCGCGATGCTGCGAAGCTGGCATCGCCCGAGGCCGTCGGACGCTATGCCGCCGAACGCGCGCTGTCGCGTTTGCGCGCCCGGCGCGTGCCCACGGGAACCTACCCGGTGCTCTTCGAGGCGCCGCTGGCCACTGGCTTGATCGGCGCGCTGGTGCACGCCGCCAGTGGCGGTGCGCTCTACCGCAAAACGTCGTTCCTGGTGGACCAGCTGGGCCAGCCGGTGATGGCTCCGCACCTCGACTTGCTGGAGGACCCCAAGGTTCCGGACGGGATGGCGAGTTCGCCGTTCGATGACGAGGGCGTGCGCACGCATGCCCGCCGGGTGGTGCGAGCTGGGCGACTGGAAGGCTACTTTCTGTCGACCTACTCGGCGCGCAAGCTCGGCATGGTCACGACCGGGAACGCAGGGGGTGCGCACAACCTCGCGCTCACCAGTCGACGCACACGTCCGGGAGATGACTTGCCAGGCATGCTGCGCAAACTTCACCGCGGTTTGTTCGTGATCGAACTCATCGGGCATGGTGTCAACTACGTCACCGGCGACTATTCACGCGGAGCCATGGGGTTCTGGGTCGAGGGTGGAGAAATCCAGTACCCGGTGCAGGAAATCACCATCGCCGGCAATATGCGCGACATGCTGCTGGCGATCGAGGCGGTGGGCGCCGACGTGTATCACGGTGGCAGCCGCAGCACCGGCTCGATCCTGATTCCCGGGATGAAGGTCGCTGGGAGCTGAGCGCCGGCGCGGCTCCTGCCATTCCGGTCTGGGGGCGGATCAGACGCGCCGCTCGTAGCGCACGACGTCGAAGCCCGGGCGCCCGGACTGCGACGGGTGTATTTCGCGGCTGGCTTCGATGAAATCGGCAGGGTTCCAGGCTGGAAAGAAGGTGTCGGCTTCCGCCTCCGCATGCACCTCGGTCAGCCACAGCTGCCATGCCATCGGCAGCGCCTCGGCGAACAGGGCGGCGCCACCGATGACAAACACATCGCGTACGTCGGCGCATTGATGCAGCGCCTGCGCCAGGCAGCCGCATATCTCCGCACCCTCGGCGCGCAGCGTCGGATTGCGGCTGACGACGAGATTGCGACGCCCCGGAAGGGGGCGTCCGAGCGATTCCCAGGTACGCCTGCCCATGACCACCGGGTGCCCGAGCGTCACGCGCTTGAAATGCGCAAGGTCAGCGGGAAGGTGCCATAACAGGGCGTTGTCGCGCCCGATGGCACCGTTGCGCGCCACGGCGGCAATGACGCTGATGCGCGGCAGCACCAGCGCGACGGCGTGGGTGGGAGCGTCAGAGGGATGGTGCATGTTGCCGGTCGGTTGCAGTTTCTGCGCATGGTACATCCGGCGCCACTCGGTCCTCATCCTCGATATCGCGTCAATCGATGCAAGGCATGAGGGTTATTGAAATCGGAAACTCCATGCATTCACTCTTGCGAAACTTACGCGATATGCATGACGACACCCAGTGCACAATGGCTCGGCATTGATTCATAAAATTGCCATAGGATTTACTGTAGACGGCTTTTATATCGGGAACCCGGCTGATAACTTCTCTTCCACGAGACTGCTGGCACCACCTTGTTCTTGTCGAAACCAGGAGGCCAACGCTTCCAGATTAGAAAAGTTCCGGGTTTGCCATTTTTCTCGTATCGTCGATGGCATTTCCGCGACGTTTTCCCGATGTTCGATACCTTGGAGTTGATCCTATGAAACGCAAAATCATTGGCGCGGGCATCTGCGCCGTCCTTGCCGCGTTGCCATTCTCGGCGTACGCCTACGATGCCAGTATCACCATGAGCGGGAGCGTGTCGACGAATTCCTGCACCGTCACGGCTCCGTCCACGGTGACGCTTCCTACAGTGTCGACCGCCGTGTTCGGTGCGGTGGGGGCCACTGCGGGCACGACCCCGTTCTCGATCAACCTGAGCGGGTGCACGACCGGGGTTGCCACCGCAACGGCGCTGTTCGAGCAGGGGGGAAATGTCAATCCGACGTCGGGGCACCTCCTGAACACGGGCACTGCCACCGGCCTGGAAATCGGTATCTATAACCCGGACGGAACCCCCTTGAATCTCGCAAACGCCGCGGGTAGCCAGGGAGTTCCCCCGGTGAGTATTACCTCAGGCACTGGTACCGCGCGGTTCATCGCCAAATACATCGCCACAAGTGCGACACCGGGCGCCGGCACGACCCAGAGCATGCTTTACGTGACATTTGTCTACGCGTGAGCAAGGTGATCGGTCATGGCAGCGTAAACATCGCTGACGCGACCGATTCGAATCGCGGGTGCGCCAGGCAAGGGGCTCCTCGCGATTCGATTTGCGTGATTCAAGATATGCGATTCGATTGATCCAGAGGCATGACGTCCATGACATTTCGACCTGTTCTCGCGCTGTGCGCTGCATTGCTCTGGACGCTGGCGAGTGCGCCGGCCAACGCCAACATCATGCTCGGCCAGACCCGCGTCGTATTCCATGGCAATGACCGGGATCAGAGCCTGCAGCTCATGAATGTCAGCTCCGAGCCCATGCTGACCGAGATCTGGCTGGACGATGGCAACTCCAACGCCGGCCCCGGGCAGACGGACGTTCCGTTCGTGGTGACACCTCCCATGGCCCGCATCGAGCCGAGGCAGGCGCAAACCGTACGCATCATGTACACGGGTGAGGCGTTGCCGTCTGACCGGGAGTCGGTATTTTGGCTCAATGTGCTGGAGGTGCCGCCGAAGGCGCCGACGGCGAAGCACGCGAACCGACTCGAAATTTCAATTCGCAGTCGCATCAAATTGATTTACCGGCCCAAGGCATTGCACGGCAATCCGCGCGCGGTCATGGCGGCGCTGACATGGCGGCTCGTGGCTGCTGGGCGTGCGCCGCGGGTGGCGGTGAGGAATCCCACGCCCTACAACATGGCGGTGGCCAATCTGCAAGCTGTCGAAGGCGGCCGCGCCGTGGGGACGCCTGTCAACGTCGATGTTCCGCCGTTTTCGTCGAAAACCGTCGTGCTTTCGGTCGCAAGTAGCGCCTCGCTAACGTCCGCCAAGGCGCCAACGGGAGTGCACTATGCCATTGTCGACGACCAGGGTGCCTACGTTCCCGCCACGCGCCGGTTTGGACAATGACATGGAAGCGGTTCGCACCGCCGCAACATGGGCGGTGGCGGTTGCGTGCTGCGTTGGCGGGGGTCCGGCATGGGCGGGGAAAGCAGCGATGGCGCCTCCCGCGAAGGTGGAGTTTGATGCGGCGCTGTTGTTCGGGGGTGCGCAGGGGGCGCGGGACTTGTCGGGTTTCAGTTCCGGCAACCCCATGACGCCAGGCACGTACCGGGTGGTGGTCTGGCTCAACGGAGCCAGGCTGGGGCGCATGAATGTGGAGCTGCGCGCGCGGTCGGCGAAGGCCACGAACGCCACGCCTTGTTTCGATGCCAGGCTGCTGTCCAGGTTCAACCTCGACCTCGCCAAGGTTTCGCCGAAAGTCCGCGCCTTGCTCGTGCCGGCCCAGCGCGGCGCCGGCACCGGGAACTGCGTGCGCATCGACGCGCTGGCGGCTGCCGCGACCGCCAACTTCAACGCCGCTGAAGAACGACTCGACATCACCATTCCCCAGCCGTTCCTCGTGTCCATTCCGCATGGTTATATTCCTCCGGCCGACTGGAATCGCGGCATCGACGCCGGCCTGCTGACCTATCGCTTCAACAGCGACATGGTCGATGCCGGTGGTGTACGGACCGTCTCGAACAATCTGGCTTTGACCGCCGGCGTCAATATGCGCGGTTGGATGCTGCGGCACGATGGCATCCTGGATGCCACGATGCGAACGACCTATCACGCGGTCGACACTTACGTGCGTCATGACATTCCAGCGCTGCGCGCGGCACTGACGGCCGGCGATGGCAACACCGACGGCCAAGTGTTCGACAGCATCGGATTCCGCGGCGCCATGGTCGCCACGGACGACCGCATGCTGGCGCCTTCGCAGCGTGGCTTTGCACCCGTGATCCGCGGTGTGGCGCGAAGCAATGCGACGGTCACCGTCACCCAGAATGGCGTGCTGCTCGACAGGATCACGGTTCCGCCGGGTCCATTTGAAATCAACGATCTCTATCCCCCCGGCATGGGAGGGAGTCTCCTGGTGACGGTGAAGGAGGCAGATGGCGCACAGCGAACCTTCAGCGTGCCCTATTTCGCTTCCGCGCAGTTGCTGCGCGCGCATGGTCTGCGCTATCAAGCCGTGGTGGGCATGGTGCGGGGACCTGGAATGCCTGCTGGCACGCCGCTGGTGCTCGGCACGGCCCAATACGGGGTCCTCGACCGTGTCACCCTCCTCGGGGGCGGGGTGGCCGCGGCGCACTACGGAGCATTTGTGGGTGGCGTGGCGTTTGACACGCCGGTGGGCGCCATCGGCGGCAAGGTTGGCGTCTCCAGCTTCGACGATCCCGGGGCAGGCGTCCAGCGAGGCGTCAGCGTCGAAGCAACGTATGGGGTGGTCGTCCCTCGCTCGTCGACGAGCATCGCGCTCGACGTGCGCCGTGCGGCGTCGCCGCAAGCCTATACCCTGCAGGATGCCATGACGGTGCTAGGTCAGGCGGCGCTGGCGCCCGCCGCGGTGCCGCTGCGTCGCGAGCGCGCAAGCCTGAATCTCAACCTCACGCAACCGTTGGGGCAGGGCGCGACGCTGGTGGTGTCTGCGATATCCCAGGCGTTCTGGAACACCGGGCGAACGACGCAGTATCAGATTGGCTGCGCCTGGAACATGGATGGCGCATTGGTACAGGTGGCGCTGAACCGCGATCGTGTCAACGGTGTGCCAGATACCCAGGCCTCGGTTTCCATGTCGATGCCGCTCGGGCGAACGGGCAACGCGGGAACAGCCGGGCTGAACGTGGTGCGCAGCAGCCAGTCCGGCGACAGCCTGCAGGCAACCTACAGCAATACCGCCGGGGCCCACCGGGCACTGAACTACACCTTGCAAAGCGGTGCAAGCGCAAATGGCGGCGCCAGTGTCGGGGCGTATGGCACCTGGAACACCTCGCTGGCGGCGCTGACGGCCTCCACAACGAACTCGGCGACATCGACACAATGGTCGTTCGGTGCCAGCGGTGGACTGATCCTGCACGCCGGCGGCGTGACATTCGGGCCGCCGCTTGGCGACACGGTGGGTTTGATCCATGCGCCCGCCGCTGCCGGTGTGCCGGTCCTTGACGGCCAACAGTCGCGCGTCGATGCCGCAGGGTATGCGGTCGTGCCGTGGCTGTCCCCCTACGAGCGCGATGACGTGGCGTTGGACCTGTCCCGCGCCTCGATGGACATCGACATGGATGCGACGCACGTCCAGGTCATTCCGCGCGCGGACGCCGTGGTCATGATTCCATTCGGCGGCCGCACGGCGCACTGGGTGCTCATCAGCGCGGTTCGCGCAGACGGCAGCGGCTTGCCCTTCGGCGCTGACGTCGACGACGCCGCGGGGCGGCTGGTCGGCAACGTCGGGCAGGGCGGACGGATCGACGCGCGCGTGAGGGCCGCCTCTGGCTTGCTCTGGGTGCGATGGGGACCGCAAGCGGCGCAAGGATGCCGGGTCGCCTACACACTGCCGGCACACCGGTCCGGTCCGGCCGACATTCTCCGAGGGCTGCGATGCGAGCCGCTACCCATGAACGCGGCCAGCGCTGACGCATCGCGATGAAGCACGACACCCAAGGAATCGACATCATGCAACCCATCATGGTCCGCCTGCTCGCCGTGTTGATCGCCTTCATGCTGCCATCCGGGGTGGCGTGCGCGGGCGCTTGCATCGTCGGCAGTGGCATTGCAACCTTCAACCCCGCCTTGACGCAGCTGATCGCGAAGGGTGTCGGAACCACGGCTTGGAAGGGCCTCGCAGCAGTCGGACCTTTCACCTGCACGTTTCCGCCCGGCGGTGGCTCCTACGTGTGGAGCAGTGCCGGCGTGGGCAGCCTGGCGGCGCAGGGTGCGAACGGATTCGACGTTGCCCACGTGGCAAAACCAGCGGTGTCGGGCCTGAGCACGACCTCAGGGACTTGCCATTTCGTGTCGAAGCTCGCGGCCGGCACCAGCGGTAGCGTGCCGAGCCTGTCGGTGTCGGCATCGACAGCGGCGAAATGCACGTTCTATTACAACGTGCATTTCGCGTTGCAGCAAATTTCGACGAGTCTGCATAATCCCGTGATTCCAGCGGTGACGCTGTTCGGAAGTGGATCAGCTGGCACCGACGCCGTGGTCTTCAGCGCGGGGGGGATCAATGCCCGCGCGATCAGGTCGACCTGCGCCGTGACAGTGAGTCCGACCACGGTGGTGTTGCCGTCCGTCTCCTCGGCAAGCCTGGCGTCGGTCGGGGATACCACCGGCGCGACCCCGTTCACCGTCACGCTTCAACAGTGCCGCACCGTCGGCCTGGCCGCCTACCTGACATTTCACTACACACAGGGCGCTGCTCCGGGCGACATCGCCAATACTGGCACCGCCACCGACGTGCAGGTGCGCATCACCAACGGCACCGACACCACGACCCTGGTGAATGGCACACCGACGCGGATGGTGTCGGTCCTGAATACGGGTATCAACGCCGCGACTTATCTCGTCGAATATGTGCGTGTCGCGAACACCGGCCACGCCGCCGGCCGCGTGCGCGCCGTCGCGGGCATCAATGTCACATACCAATAGCACCGCGCCGACGCTTCCGCGCCCGATCAGATGGCCACCGGAGCCTTGATCGCCGGATGATGGAGATAGTCGGTGAGTTCGAAATCATTCAGGTTGTAGTCGAACAGCGTGGGCGGACGGCGACGCATGCACATGCGTGGTGCCGGGTACGGCGGCCGGGACAGTTGCAGCCGCACCTGCTCGAAGTGATTGTGATAAATGTGGCAGTCGCCGCCAGTCCAGATGAACTCCCCCGGTTCCATGTCGCACTGCTGCGCCACCATCATGGTGAGCAGGCTGTAGCTTGCGATATTGAACGGCACCCCCAGAAACAGGTCGGCACTACGCTGGTAGAGCTGGCAGCTCAGCGTCCGGCGGCCACCGGACGCCGTCGGTGGTGCGACGTAGAACTGAAACAGGAGGTGGCACGGAGGCAGGGCCATGGCTTCCAGTGCGGCGACGTTCCACGCGCTCACGATGTGGCGACGCGAATCAGGATTTGCCACGAGGTCGTCGAGCAGGCGGCTGATCTGATCCACATGGCTGCCGTTCGGCGTGGGCCAGGCCCGCCATTGCACGCCGTAGACCGGGCCGAGGTCGCCGTCAGCACGGGCCCATTCGTCCCAGATGGTGACCCCGTGCTGGTGCAGGAACGCCACGTTGGCATCCCCCCGAAGAAACCACAGCAGTTCGACAATGATGCTCTTGAGATGCACCTTCTTGGTGGTGATGAGCGGAAAACCCTGGCGCAGATCAAAGCGCATCTGGGTCCCGAACACGCTGCGCGTTCCGGTCCCGGTGCGGTCGGACTTGTCGACGCCGTCGGCCAGTACGCGGCGCAGGAGATCTTCGTAGGGAGTGGGAATCATGATGGGCGTGGTTGAGTGCAACCGCGGTCGGTGCCGTCGGGCGGCCCCGGCGCGGCGACGTCGGCGATCACAGTGTATTGGCGTTATGGCTTGGGGGCTGCCATCGGACGCCTTAAGATGCCAATGTTCAACGTCTTCCTCCTGCCATGGCCATCCAAGCCGAAACCGCCAGTCAACCCTCTGAACCGCGCCTCGCATGGGTGCAATGCCTTCATCCCGGGGGGCTGCATCGGATGGCTTACTGGGAGTGGGGCGATCCATCCAACCCGGATGTGCTGGTATGCGTGCATGGTCTCACGCGCCAGGGACGCGACTTTGACGCGTTGGCGCAGGCGTTGTGCCGACGGTTTCGTGTTGTCTGCCCTGACGTGGTCGGGCGCGGGCGGTCCGGGTGGCTGGCGCAGCCCATGCACTATCAGCTGCCCCAGTACGTGAGCGACATGGTGACCTTGCTGGCGCGCCTCGATGCGCGGTGGATCGGCTGGGTGGGAACATCCATGGGCGGACTCATCGGTATCGGCCTCGCCGGCATGCGCGACGCGCCAGTGCGTGCGCTCGTGCTCAACGATGTTGGTCCGAGCCTCGAGGCGGAGGGTGTGCGTCGCATCGGCGGCTACGTGGGGCACCAGCGGCGCTTCGACAGCGTGGAGCAGGGCGCTGCGTATCTGGCTTCGATCGCAGCCGGATTCGGCCCACACACGCCCGCGCAATGGCTGGCACTGTCCCGCCCCATGTTCGTCGCGGAAAGCGACGGCTGGAGGCTGCATTACGACCCGGCCATCGCCATTCCTTTCAGCATGGCCACGCCGGAGGCCGGGGCTGCAGGCGAAGCCATGCTCTGGGCGCTGTACGACGCCGTGGCAGCTCCCACGCTGGTACTGCGCGGTGCCGATTCCGACATTCTTGGCCGCGGCGTGGCTGAGGCCATGCGTTCCCGCGGGCCGCGCGCCGAGCTTGTGGAATTTGCCGGGGTCGGGCACGCACCGACGCTGGTGCAACCGGAGCAAATTGGCGCCCTGGCATCATTCCTTGAACGGGCCAGGGCGAGCGCTTGACGAGCGCAACGCCATGAACGACGCGGTGCCCGTGCAATCCGACCTCGTCGCACGGGCGCGTACCTATGCGCAGGCGCTGCTGCCCGGTGTCGCCATGGAAACCGGTGAGCCGGCGTTGGAGCATGCCGATGGTGCGCGCATCGTGCTGCAGGCGATTGGCGCTGACGAGCAGGCGCAGGCCTGCGCCTACCTGAGCCAGGCGGCAACGCAGCTGGCCAAGCCCGAAGAGCAACTCGAGAAAGCCTTTGGCCCTGATATGGCGAGGCTGGCCATCGAAAACCGCAAGCTCGTCGATCTGCTGCGGTTCACGCGCACTGCCGCCGACCGCAGTGCGGCCCAGCAGGCGGCGCATCGTCAGGAGCTCGTGCGCCGTCTGCTGCTGGCGTTTTCCCAGGACTTGCGGGTGGTGCTTTTGCGCCTGGCTTCGCGGCTGCAGTCCCTGCGCTGGTTCGCGGCGAGTGGTGGGACACCATGGGCGGAGTTCACCCAGGAGTCGCTCCAGGTCTATGCGCCGTTGGCCAACCGGCTTGGGCTGTGGCCGATCAAATCCGAACTTGAGGACCTCGCTTTCAGATGGGCCGAGCCGGCTGCCTACGCGCGCATTCGCGACTGGCTGGCGCAGCGCGCGTCGGAACGCGAAGCGTTGGTCGCCGAGGCCGAGGTGACCGTGCGCGAGGCGCTCGCGGCGCAGGGCATCCAGGCACGCATCAGCGGCCGCGGCAAACACGTGCACAGTATCTGGCGCAAGATGCAGGGGAAATCCCTTGCGCTCGACAAGGTCATGGACCTGCTCGCGATGCGGGTCATCGTGGATACGGTGGACACCTGTTATGCGGTTTTGAGCATCGTGCATCATCTGTGGACGCCGCTTGCATCGGAGTACGACGACTACATCGCGCGACCGAAGCAAAATGGCTACCAGTCCCTGCACACCGTGGTGCGCGGTCCTGGTGCGCTGCCCATCGAGATCCAGATTCGCACCCAGGCCATGCATGACCATGCCGAAGGCGGCGTGGCTGCGCACTGGGCCTACAAGGAGGCGGGTGCCGCCGGTTACAAGGGCGTATCCGCGACCTCGCGCTTTGACGCCAAGATCACCCTTGCACGCCAGCTGCTCGCCCTCGGACGCGAGCTCGGCACTGGTGCCGACAAGGCCCTGGCCAGCCCTTTCGACGATCACGTCTATGTACTGACGCCGCAGGCGCGCATTGTCGAACTCGAGGTGGGCGCGACCGCGGTCGACTTTGCGTACGCCCTGCATTCGGAACTGGGCCATCGGTGCAGGGGGGCCCGGGTGGATGGGACGCTGGTGCCGCTGAATACCCCTTTGCGCAGCGGGCAGACCGTCGAAATCATCGCCGCCAAGCAAGGGGGCCCTTCGCGTGACTGGCTCAACCCGGAACTCGGTTTTCTGCACAGTCCGCGCGCACGCTCCAAAGTCCGCGCCTGGTTCAACGCCCTTGAGCTCGAGCAAACCTTGGCGCATGGTCGCGCCCAGGTCGAAAAACTGCTGCACCGCGAAGGCCGCGGGGGCATGAGTTTGCAGGAACTGGCGACGGGGCTGGGCTTGCGCAGCCCCGAGCAATTGTTCGAACGCGCCGGCGGTGAAGCGCTGCCGCTGCGGCAGATCGAGCAGTTCCTGCGCGGTCACGAAGCCGCGCAAAATGAGCCCGGTCTGGCGGTCAAGGCACCCAAGGCATCGCAGCGACCTGGTGGCGTGCTGGTGGTGGGCGTTGATTCGCTCCTCACCCAGATCGCCAAGTGCTGCAAGCCGGCGCCCCCGGACCCGATCCGCGGCTTCGTCACGCGCGGTCGTGGAGTCTCGGTCCATCGGGCTGACTGTCCCAACGCCCGAAACCTTGAACTTCAACATCCCGAACGTGTCATCCCGGTCACCTGGGGTTCGCGGGGAGACGGTGTCTACGCGGTCGACCTCGTGGTCGAGGCCGCTGATCGTCAAGGACTGCTGCGCGATATCTCGGAAGTTTTCTCCAAGGAAAAAATCAACGTCATCGGGGTCCAGACGCAAAGCCGGGGGGAGTCGGCGCACATGCTGTTCACGGTGGAACTCCCGGGTCTCGAGCGACTTCCCGCCGCGCTGCATTTGTTGCGTGAGGTGCGCGGGGTGCGCCGAGCTTCCCGTCGATGAAAATGCATGCTAGCATGCATGTTTTGCCTTAGGCGGTTAGCTCAGATGGTTAGAGCGCTTGCTTGACATGCAAGAGGTCGTTGGTTCGATTCCAATACCGCCTACCAGATTCAGGGTTCAGCGTTGCGGTCGAGGCCGGACGCTGGCAAGCCAGTGCACAACAAAAAGCCCCGCATGCGGGGCTTTTTGTTGTGCACTGGCTTGCCAGCGTCCGGCCTCG
>DAICZP010000028.1 GCA_027311065.1 Thiomonas sp.
GCGCGCTCGATCACCGGGTTCGGTTCATATTCCTCGCAGGGGGTGGCCCACATCATCCGCATGAAGTTGCCTGCGTAGCTCAGGCTGTTCTTCGGGTACATGTAGGGCTGGCCCATGTTGTACTTGAAAGCCATCGCCACCAGGGTCGGCATCTTTGCGATCAGGCGGATCGCGGAAATGTCGCGCTGGTGTTCGTCGTTGAGGTTGATGGAGTCTGGATAAAACGCTGACATCGCCCCCACAAGTCCTGTGAGCACCGCCATCGGATGCGCGTCACGACGAAAGCCGCGCAGGAAGAACTGCATCTGCTCGTTGACCATGGTGTGCTGCGACACGCGCCCGACGAACTCTTCCTTCTGCTGCGCGTTCGGCAGTTCGCCGTACAGGATCAGGTAGCAGGTTTCCATGTAATCGCAGTTCACCGCGATCTGGTCGATCGGGTAGCCGCGGTACAACAATTCGCCCTTGTCGCCGTCAATGTAAGTGATCGCCGAGCTGCACGACGCCGTGGACAGGAAC
This sequence comes from Thiomonas sp., assembly GCA_027311065.1. GTDB lineage: Bacteria > Pseudomonadota > Gammaproteobacteria > Burkholderiales > Burkholderiaceae_C > Thiomonas_A. The sequence goes on from DAICZP010000028.1 coordinate 520, forward strand.
CCCGGATCGTAGGTGAACTTGCCGGTTTGCCCATAGAGCTTGCGGATGTCGATCACGTCGGGGCCGACGGTGCCTTTGTGAATGGGCAGCTCGACACTGGGAGAGCCATCCGAGAAGGACAGCGTGGCTTTCACGTCGGAGGGGGTCATATCGTGGACTCCAGAGAGATGGTGATTCGTCACGGCGGGTGCCGGGCACCCGGTCAAAAGGTTGGCCTTGGTCAGCCCCGATCGTCGCGCAGCAATTGAAGCACCCGCAGCGTCACGGGATCGAATTGCGTACCCGACGGCTCGACGGTGCCCAGCAGCAAATCCAGCAGGGTGTTGTCGTCGAGCTCGAGCAGGCCTTGCAAGGCCGTCCAGTCATCGTGTCCCAGCTTGGTCGCGTGCCGGTCCAGGAAGCGGGTAATGATGATGTCGTTTTCCAACAAACCACGACGGGAGCGCCATCGCAGGCGCCGCAGGTCGGCAGCGTCAATGGCGGCCTCGGTGACGCTGCTGGCGGCTTGTGTCATGGCTCAGACGGCGCGGCGCAGCATCAATTCCTTGATGTGCCCGATCGCTGCGGTGGGATTGAGTGATTTCGGGCAGACGTCGACGCAGTTCATGATGGTGTGACACCGGAACAGGCGGTACGGGTCCTCGAGATTGTCCAGACGCGCATTGGTCGCGTCGTCGCGGCTGTCGGCGATGAAGCGATACGCCTGCAGGAGGCCGGCGGGTCCGACGAACTTGTCCGGATTCCACCAGAAACTCGGGCACGAGGTCGAGCAGCTCGCGCACAGGATGCACTCATACAGGCCGTCGAGCACCTCGCGCTGCTCCGGTGTCTGAAGTCGCTCGGTCTCGGGCGGGGGCGTGTCGTTGATCAGGTAGGGCTTGATCGAGTGGTATTGATTGAAGAACTGGGTCATGTCGACGATCAGGTCCCGCACCACCGGCAGGCCGGGCAGAGGCTTGAGCACGACCGTGCCATTGAGCTCCAGCAGATTGGTCGTGCAGCTCAAACCGTTCTTGCCATTGATGTTCATCCCGTCGGATCCGCAGACACCCTCGCGGCAGGAGCGACGGAACGACAGTGTTTCGTCGACGTCCGACTTGATGCGCATCAGCGCGTCGAGCAGCATGCGGTCGGTGTCGCGCAACGCAACGTCATAGTCCTGCATGTAGGGCCGGGCATCCTTGTCCGGATCGTAGCGGTAGATGGAAAATTTCATCTTGCGAGTCATGGATATCTCCGCGTGGCGAACGTCAGAACGTGCGCGCCTTGGGTTTGAAGGTCTCGACGCTCAATGGCTTCATCTGCACACCCCGGTAGGCGAGCCGATTGTCCTGCGCGTACCAGAGTGTGTGCTTGAGCCAGTGGACATCATCACGCTCCGTGTAGTCACGGTGCGAGTGCGCGCCGCGGCTTTCCTTGCGTGCTTCCGCGGAGACGATGGTGGCCTTGGCGACCTCGATGAGATTTTCGACCTCCAACGCCTCGACACGCGCGGTATTGAACACCTGCGACTTGTCCTTGAGGTGAATGCTGCTCACACGCCCAGCGATGCGGTTGATCTCCCTCACACCTTCACTGAGAAGCTCTGCCGTGCGGAACACACCGCAATGCTTCTGCATGGAGGCACGGATGTCGTTCGCCACGTCCTGGATGGGCTCGCCGTCGCGCGAGGCATCGAGCCGCGCCAGTCGTGCAAGCGGCCGGTCGGTGGCATCTCCAGGCAGCGCCTTGTGCCCGGCCTTGACGCGATCGCTCGCGGCGATATGGTTGCCCGCCGCGCGTCCGAACACCACGAGGTCGAGGAGTGAATTGGTGCCCAGGCGGTTTGCCCCGTGCACACTCACGCAGGCGCACTCGCCAATGGCGTACAGGCCGCTGACCACGTGCTCCGCGCCGTCAGCCGACACATCGAGAACCTGACTGTGGATATTGGTCGGGATACCGCCCATCTGATAGTGGATGGTCGGCACCACCGGGATCGGCTCCTTGGTGCAGTCCACGTTCGCGAACTTGCGCGCGATCTCGGCGATCGACGGCAACCGCTTGTGGATGGTCTCGGCACCGAGGTGGTCGAGTTTGAGGAGCACATGGTCCTTGTTCGGACCACAACCACGCCCTTCCTTGATTTCCTGATCCATCGAACGCGAGACGAAGTCGCGCGGCGCCAGATCCTTGTACGTCGGCGCATAGCGCTCCATGAAGCGCTCGCCGTTGGCGTTGAGCAGGATGCCACCTTCGCCGCGCACGCCCTCGGTAATCAGCACGCCGGCACCGGCAACGCCTGTCGGGTGAAACTGCCAGAACTCCATGTCCTGCAGCGGCAGACCAGCACGTGCGGCCATGCCCAGGCCATCACCGGTGTTGATGTAGGCATTGGTGGAGGCGCCGAAAATCCGGCCCGCTCCCCCGGTAGCCAACACCGTCGACTTGGCCTGGAGCAAGGTGACCTCGCCGGTTTCCATTTCCATGGCCACCACGCCCACGACGTCGCCGTCGGCATCGCGCACCAGATCAAGCGCCATCCATTCGACAAAAAAGTGGGTCCGGGCAGCGACGTTCTGCTGATAGAGCGTGTGCAGCAGCGCGTGGCCGGTGCGGTCGGCGGCCGCACAAGCCCGCTGCACAGGCTTTTCGCCCAGGTTGGCAGTATGGCCGCCGAAGGGGCGCTGGTAGATCGTGCCGTCGGGGTTGCTGTCGAAAGGCATACCCATGTGCTCGAGCTCATACACAGCGCTGGGAGCCTCGCGGCACATGAACTCGATGGCGTCCTGATCGCCCAGATAGTCTGACCCCTTCACGGTGTCAAACATATGCCAGTACCAGTTGTCCTCGCTCATATTGCCCAACGAGGCACTGATGCCCCCTTGCGCCGCCACCGTATGCGACCGCGTCGGAAAAACCTTGGAGAGAACGGCCACGTCCAGCCCGGCACGCGCAAGCTGCAGCGCGCAGCGCAGCCCGGAGCCGCCAGCTCCCACGATGACGACGTCAAACTTGCGTTGATTGACTTGCACGACTCATACCCTCCAGAGCACTTGGACCGCCCAGCCAGTACAGGCGACGAGCCAGACGATGGTCAGCGCCTGCAGCACCAGCCGCAAGCCGACCGGCTTGATGTAATCCATCCAGATATCGCGCATGCCGACCCAGACGTGCCACAGCAGCGCGACGAACGCGACGAAGCTGGCCAGTTTCATCGGCTGCGCGGCGAACAAGGCGTGCCAGCGCGCAAAACTCAACGGCGCCGGCCACGCGAAAAAACACAACAGGAATGCGGCGTACGTCGCCAGCACCACCGCAGTGACACGCTGCGCGAGCCAGTCGCGGAAACCATAACCCGCGCCGACGACGAGCCGACGGGAACCGAAATCAGGTGCAGCCATGAATCAAACTCCCGTGAAAAGTTGGAAACCAAACGCCGCCGTGAGCAGCAGCGACGCAACGAGTGATACGGCAGCCCAGCGACGGCCCTGGTCTTTTGCGACGGCATGGCAGACTTCCATCAGCACGTGCCGCAAGCCGGCGCAAAGATGGTGCGCGAGGGCCCAGAACAAGCCGAGGGCGACGATTTTCATCGGCCAGGCGCTGAACGCCGACGCCACGGCGCTCCACCCCTGAGAAGAGGACAGGCTGGCATCGAAGGCCCACAACACGAGAGGCAGCAGCACAAACATGCTGGCGCCGCTGACGCGATGCAGAATGGAAACGATGCCTGCCAGCGGCAGCCGATAGCTCATCAGATCCGTGACATGAATATTCCGGAACTCCGGCCTGGGTCTTTTGTGAACGGGTTGCATGGTGGGTTGGCCTCTCGCTGTTTGATTGCCCGCATTCACATCGGCCGGTGCATATCGGTCGGCATGAATGTTTCAACAGAAACGATGAAATTAGTGTGTTGGTCGGTTCAACTTAAAGTATTTCGATAATGATGATGCGTCGTTGAGTACAAACCTCGCCGCAACTCGACAGGTCGATCCCCGTAACTGAATGAAAGACGCTCGACGGAAAGCAACGCCTGCCCGGACTCCACCTCCAGCAACGCTGCCTCGTCTGCGCTCGCATTGACAGCGCGAAGTTTTTCCTCGGCGCGAACCATGCGGGTGCCGAATTCCGACTCGAACAAGGCGTAAAGCGGACCGGTGTAGCGCTCCAGACGTTCCGCCGTCAGGCCGCGAAACGCGGTACCCGGCAAATAGATATCCTCGTAGACGACCGGGGCGCCGCCGAGGTGAAGCACGCGCCGGATCTCAAGCACCATATCCCCCTGCTTGATATCAAGGGAACGCGCCACCTCGGTGGAGGCACGTACCCGGTGGCACTCGAGGAAACGTCGCTCCATGCGCAACGCATCACCGCGCGGTGCGTCCGGCACCAGGCGCAGGAAACGAAACTTCACCTGTTCCTCATGGTGTGTGGTGACGAACGTCCCCCGCCCCTGCCGGCGCATCAGCAGATTGTCGGCGGCGAGCTCGTCGATGGCCTTGCGCACCGTGCCCTGGCTCACGCCGTAGCGCGCCGCGAGATCCGCCTCACTGGGAATGAGCTCTCCCGGCTTCCATTCGCCATCCTGCAGGCTGCGGGTGATCAGCGCCTTGATCTGCTGATAGAGCGGGCTGAACACTGGCGCCGCGCCCACCGTGCCTGCCGCGCCAGCGAAGCCGGCAGCATGCAGTGGGGAGCTGTTGGACGAGGTGGCCATACGTTGCATTGCAGCACAGGGCCGGCACCTTGTCCAGTATGTCCTAATAGATGTCTTATATATGACATAAGTTTGTTGACGCGTCCGAAGTCCCGTCCTAAACTGCTTGATGCGCCGCATCATGGAGACCCTAATGGGCGGCCGCGCACATGATTCGACGCGCAGAGTCAATGTCTGCACGAATCCTGGCGCGCAGATTCCCTGCTTTCATACGCCCTGAATAATCACGGAGATCCACATGTCCAAAGCTCCCATGCGTGTCGCAATCACCGGCGCCGCCGGTCAGATCGGTTACGCCCTGCTGTTCCGCATCGCCTCGGGCGAAATGCTTGGCAAGGACCAGCCAGTCATTCTTCAACTGCTTGAAATCGCGGACGAGAAGGCGCAGAAAGCCCTCAAGGGCGTCATGATGGAGCTCGAAGACTGCGCATTCCCGCTGCTGGCGGGCATGAGCGCCCACAGCGACCCGAAGACTGCGTTCAAGGATATCGACTGCGCGCTGCTCGTCGGGGCGCGTCCGCGCGGCCCGGGGATGGAGCGCCGTGATCTGTTGTCCGCCAACGCCCAGATCTTCACCGCGCAGGGCAAGGCCCTGAACGCCGTGGCGAAGCGCGACGTGCGCGTGCTGGTGGTTGGAAATCCGGCCAATACGAACGCCTACATTGCCATGAAGTCCGCCCCCGACCTGGACAAGAAGAGCTTCACCGCGATGCTGCGTCTGGATCACAACCGTGGCCTGTCCCAGGTTGCTGCGCGGACCGGCAAGCCGGTCGCCTCGATCGAGAAGTTCTGCGTCTGGGGCAACCATTCGCCCACCATGTATGCCGATTACCGCTTCGCGACCATCGACGGCGAGTCCGTCAAGGACATGATCAACGACGACGTCTGGAACCGGGACGTATTCCTGCCCACCGTCGGCAAGCGCGGTGCTGCCATCATAGAGGCACGCGGCTTGAGCTCCGCCGCGTCGGCTGCCAATGCCGCGATCGACCACATGCATGACTGGGTGCTGGGGACCAATGGTCGCTGGGTCACCATGGGGATTCCCTCGGACGGCTCCTACGGCATCCCGGAAGACCTCATGTTCGGCGTGCCGGTCACCTGCGAAAGTGGCGCGTACACGCGCATTCAGGGCCTGCCGATCGATGCTTTTTCGCAGCAGTGCATCGACAAGACGTTGAAGGAACTGCTCGAAGAGCAGGACGCCGTCAAGCATTTGCTGTAACGCGCGACGCCCTGACGCGACACGTCCGCAACCACGACCGACGAGGATACCTCCGTGACCAAACCCACCCCAGGGCAACGCCTGCGCGACGCGCAGCGCGAGGAGCAGCCGCTGCAGGTCGTCGGCGCGACCTGCGCTCAGCACGCCCTGCTGGCACAGCGTGCCGGCTTTCGGGCGATTTATCTTTCCGGAGGCGGCGTGGCTGCCGGTTCGCTGGGCGTGCCCGACCTCGGGCTCAATACCCTCGACGACGTGCTCACCGACGTGCGTCGCATCACCGATGTGTGCGACGTTCCACTGCTGGTCGACATCGATACCGGTTTCGGCCCCAGCGCTTTCAACATTGCGAGAACGGTCAAAAGCCTCATCAAGTTCGGCGCTGCGGGAATGCACATCGAAGATCAGGTCGGTGCCAAGCGTTGCGGCCATCGCCCCAACAAGGAAATCGTTGGCACGGCGGAAATGGCGGACCGCGTCAAGGCCGCGGTGGACGCGCGCACCGATCATGCGTTCGTGGTCATGGCGCGCACCGACGCGCTCGCGGTCGAGGGCCTTGACGCCGCGATTGCGCGCGCCGTGGCGTGCGTCGAAGCCGGGGCCGACATGATCTTCCCGGAAGCCATCACCGACTTGTCCATGTACCGCAAGTTTGTCGACGCTGTGAAAGTTCCGGTGCTCGCCAACATCACCGAATTCGGTGCCACGCCGCTGTTCACCACCGAGGAGCTGCGCGGTGCCGGCGTCGGCCTGGCGCTCTACCCTCTGTCCGCGTTTCGCGCCATGAACAAGGCTGCCGAAAGCGTGTACACGGCAATTCGTCGCGATGGCACCCAGCAGGCCGTCGTCTCGGCGATGCAGACCCGCGCCGAGCTCTATGACGTGATCGGCTACCACGACTACGAACAGCGCCTGGATGCGCTGTTCAAGCTGGGCAAGGCGGGCTGAGACCCGCCGCAGGCGCCAGCGTGGCGCCCGCTCACGAAGACAATATCCGAGGAGACATGCATGACCGAAGCCCAGGCCGCAGCGCCCAAATCGAAGAAATCCGTCGCCCTGTCCGGCGTCACTGCCGGCAACACCGCCTTGTGCACCGTGGGCCGCACGGGCAACGATCTGCACTACCGTGGCTATGACATTCAGGAGATGGCGGCCGCCTGCGAGTTCGAGGAAATCGCCTTCCTGCTGGTGCACGGCAAGCTTCCCAACGCGTCCGAGCTTTCGGCGTACAAGCGCAAGCTCGCTGCGCTGCGGGGGGTCCCCGAGGCGGTGCTGAGCGTCCTGGAGTCGCTTCCGGCCGCCAGCCATCCGATGGACGTGATGCGCACGGCGGTATCGGCGCTTGGCTGCACCCTGCCCGAAAAGGATGATCACAACTTGCCCGGCGCGCGTGATATCGCCGACCGGCTGATGGCCAGCCTGGGCTCCATGCTCTTGTACTGGTACCACTTCAGCCACAGCGGTCGTCGCATCGAGGTCGAAACCGACGACACCTCGATTGCCGGCCATTTCCTGCACCTGCTTCACGGCCGCCCCGCCCCCGATCTGTGGGTGCGCGCGATGCACACCTCGCTGAATCTTTACGCCGAGCATGAGTTCAACGCTTCCACCTTCGCAGCGCGGGTGATCGCTGGCACGGGCAGTGATTTCCACTCCTGCATCACGGGCGCGATCGGCGCCCTGCGTGGGCCCAAGCATGGTGGCGCCAACGAAGTTGCCTTCGACATCCAGAACCGGTACGCCACCCCTGATGAAGCCGAGGCGGACATCGTTCGACGCGTTGGCAGCAAGGAAGTCATCATCGGCTTCGGGCACCCGGTCTACACCATCTCCGATCCGCGCAACCAGGTCATCAAGGAAGTTGCCCGCGGTCTGTCGCGTGACGCCGCCGACACCAGGTTGTTCGACATCGCCGAGCGCCTGGAGGCGGTGATGAAGCGCGAGAAGAACATGTTCCCCAATCTCGATTGGTTCAGCGCCGTCAGCTACTCGCTCATGGGCGTACCGACAGCGATGTTCACGCCCCTGTTCGTGATTGCGCGGACCAGCGGCTGGGGTGCGCACGTGATTGAACAGCGCATCGACAACAAGATCATTCGACCCAGCGCGAACTACACTGGCCCGGACAATCTGTCGTTCGTGCCGCTGGCGCAGCGTCCCTGATCCTGCCGAGGCGGACCCATTGTTCCCGCACCGGAGATCTCCCATGCCTCATCGCCTGACCGCCATGCTGCTCGCCGTTTCGCTGTCCGCTCTTGGAGCGGCATCGGCTGGCGCGACCGACGCCGGCCCTGCCTGCACCCCCCCGTACCTGATGAAGGCGGGCGAGATGCAATGCGGATCGCACCTGTCCTTCGACGTGAAGGCGGACGACAAGGCGGACAGCGCCATCGAGTTGACGTGGAAAGGTCGTCATTACCACCTGGCACGTGAGGCGACGACCACCGGCGCGTATCACTTCGATGACCCCAAGACCGGCCTGACCCTGATCCAGATTCCGGCCAAGAGCATGTTGCTCGATCACAAGCACATGATTCGGCTGGCTGACGACTGCAACCCGGTTGATGGCAGCCAGGTCGCGAGCAAATAGCAAGCAACTCCAACTTCCACGTCCATTCATCCATGTCCGCTGCCATTTCCACCAACCGCCCCGTGCCGGACCAGGTTCTGGTCGACATCGCTGACTATGTCCTTGACCATACGCAGTTCCATGGTCTGGCCTTTGAAACCGCCCGCCACTGCCTGATCGACACCCTGGGCTGCGGCCTGGAGGCTCTGGAATACCCGGCATGCACCAAGCTGATGGGCCCGATCGTCCCGGGTACGGTCGTGCCCGGCGGTGCCAAGGTTCCCGGCACGCCCTACCAGCTTGATCCCGTTCAGGCGGCGTTCAATATCGGCGCCATGATTCGCTGGCTCGACTTCAACGACACCTGGTTGGCCGCGGAGTGGGGTCACCCATCGGACAATCTCGGTGGGATTCTGGCGGTGGCCGACTGGATCAGCCGTACCGCCGTGGCGGCCGGCAAGAACCCGCTGCTGATGCGCGACGTGCTCAATGGCATGATCCAGGCCCATGAGATCCAGGGCGTCATTGCCCTTGAGAACTCCTTCAACAAGGTCGGCCTCGATCACGTCCTGCTGGTCAAGGTGGCGACGACCGCGGTCGCTGGCCGGTTGCTGGGCCTGACCCGCGATGAGTTGATCAATGCCATCTCGCTGGCCTGGGTTGATGGTCAATCGCTGCGCACCTATCGGCATTCCCCCAACACCGGCAGCCGCAAAAGCTGGGCGGCCGGGGACGCCACCAGCCGTGGCGTGCGCTTGGCCCTGATCGCCCGCACCGGTGAAATGGGGTATCCGTCGGTCCTGACCGCCAAGACCTGGGGCTTTTACGACGTGTCGTTCAAGGGCCAACCGTTCAAGTTCCAGCGTCAGTACGGCTCGTATGTGATGGAAAACGTGCTGTTCAAGATCAGCTTCCCGGCCGAATTCCACTCCCAGACCGCAGTCGAAGCCGCCATGACGCTGCATCGCCAGCTCAAGGCAGAGGGCAAGAGCGCCGACGATATCGCGTCGATCACCATCCGCACACACGAGGCCTGCATCCGCATCATCGACAAGAAAGGCCCGCTGAACAACCCGGCCGATCGCGACCACTGCATTCAATACATGGTGGCGGTCCCCCTGCTGTTCGGTCGCCTCACAGCCGCTGACTACGAGGATGTCGTTGCCAGCGACCCGCGCATTGACCAGCTTCGCGACAGGATCACTTGCGTCGAGGATCCCCAATTCACCACCGACTATCACGATCCCGAGAAGCGCTCCATCGCCAACGCCCTGAGCGTCACCCTCAAGGACGGCAGCGTGCTGCCCGAGGTCGTTGTCGAGTATCCCATCGGTCACAAGCGTCGCCGCACCGACGGAATTCCCTTGCTCGAGGCCAAGTTCCGGACCAACCTGGCACGACGTTTCCCACAGAAGCAGCAGAACCAGATCCTTCACGCCTCGCTCGACACTGCACGGCTCGCGTCGATGCCGGTGCACGAGTACGTGGATCTTTTCTGCCCGCGCTGATCCGAGCCGACCTGTTTCCAGCACGGCACCCTCGACCCCCAACCTCACTCAATCCGCCATGGCCACCGCGAAAACCCCGCGCAAGACCGCGCCCAAGCACGCCTTCGCCTCCACGTTGAAGTCTTTCAAGACTGCCAGCGGCAAGGTCGGAAAGTTCTATTCCATTCCCCAGCTGGGCAAGGAGCTCGGCATTGACGTCGCACGACTTCCCGTGTCGATTCGCGTCGTGCTCGAGTCCGTTCTGCGCAACTGCGACGGCAAGCGCGTGGCGTCGGACCATGTGAAGCAGCTCGCGAGCTGGCAGCCGACGGCCAAGCGCGTCGACGAGATCCCGTTCGTGCTGGCGCGCGTCGTGCTGCAGGACTTCACCGGCGTGCCCCTGCTCGCCGATCTGGCTGCCATGCGCGCGGTGGCCGCGGACATGGGCAAGAGCCCGAAAGCCATCGAGCCGCTGGTTCCCGTCGATCTCGTCGTCGATCACTCCGTCATGATCGACAACTATGGATCAAGGAAAGCGCTCGACCTCAACATGCAGCTGGAGTTCCAGCGCAACCGTGAACGCTACCAGTTCATGAAATGGGGCATGCAGGCGTTCGACACCTTTGGGGTGGTGCCACCCGGGTTCGGTATCGTCCACCAGATCAACCTCGAATACCTTGCGCGCGGGGTGCACAAAGGCGCAGACGACGTTTACTACCCCGATACCCTCGTCGGCACGGATAGCCACACAACCATGATCAACGGTGTCGGCGTCGTCGGTTGGGGCGTTGGCGGGATCGAAGCCGAGGCGGGCATGCTTGGCCAACCGGTCTACTTCCTCACCCCCGACGTCGTCGGCGTCGAGCTCAAGGGGCAGCTGCGCGGTGGCATTACCGCCACCGATCTGGTGCTCACGGTCACCGAGATGCTCCGCAAAGCCAAGGTGGTCGGCAAGTTCGTCGAATTCTTCGGCGAAGGCACAGCCTCCCTGAGCGTGCCCGATCGGGCAACCATCGCCAACATGGCACCCGAGTACGGCGCGACCATGGGCTTTTTCCCGGTCGACGACAAGACCATTGCCTACTTCAAGGGCACGGGCCGCACCAAGACTGAGCTCGAAGCCCTCGAAGGGTATTTCAAGGCACAGAAGATGTTCGGAGTGCCCAAGGCCGGTGAGGTCGACTACTCCAGCGTCCTCACACTCGACCTCGGCACGGTTGCGCCTTCGCTTGCCGGACCGAAACGTCCGCAAGACCGCATCGAACTTGGCAACGTCAAGCCGAAGTTCACCGAGCTCTTCAGCGCACCGATGGATCAGGGCGGCTTCAGTCAGCCGGCCGCGCGTCTTGGTCAGACAGTGACCACCAGCGAAGCCATTGAACTGCGCGATGGCGACGTCCTGATCGCCGCCATCACTTCGTGCACCAATACCTCCAACCCGAGCGTATTGCTGGCCGCAGGCCTCGTGGCGAAAAAGGCCGTCGAGGCAGGGTTGAAGGTGAAGAAGCACATCAAGACCTCGCTGGCCCCGGGATCTCGGGTCGTCACCGAGTATCTTGAGCGCGCCGGGCTGCTGTCCTACCTCGAGAAACTTGGCTTCTACGTCGCCGGTTACGGTTGCACGACCTGCATCGGCAACGCCGGCGGCCTGGCCCCGGACATCGAGGCCGCCATCGTTGACAACGACCTTGTCTGTGCTGCGGTGCTGTCAGGCAACCGTAACTTCGAAGCGCGCATCCACCCGAACCTGAAGGCCAACTTCCTGGCCTCGCCTCCGCTGGTCGTCGCCTATGCCATCGCCGGCAATGTCACGCGGGATCTGATGACCGAGCCGGTCGGAACCGGCAAGGGTGGCAAGCTGGTCTATCTTGGCGACATCTGGCCAACGAAGCAGGAAATCGACAAGCTGCTCAAGGTCGCCCTCGATCCGAAGGCCTACAAGGCGAACTACGCGCAGGTCGACGCAAAGCCGGGCAAACTGTGGAACCAGATTCCAAAGTCCGCCGGGCAAGTCTACGACTGGCCCACCAGCACGTACATCGCGCAGCCCCCGTTCTTCGCCGGCTTCGACATGACCCCGACGGCCGCGGCCAGCAGTGTGCAAGGCGCGCGTGCGCTGGCGCTGTTCGGTGACTCGATCACGACCGACCATATCTCCCCGGCGGGCTCCATCAAGGAAAGCTCACCGGCCGGAAAGTGGCTGATCGACAACGGCGTCACCAAGGTCGACTTCAACAGCTACGGTTCGCGCCGCGGCAACCATGAGGTCATGATGCGCGGGACCTTTGCCAACGTGCGCATCAAGAACCTGATGATTCCGCCGGCTGCCGACGGCTCACGTGAAGAAGGCGGCGTGACATTGTTCCAGCCCAGTGGCGAGAAAATGTTCATCTACGATGCCGCCATGCGCTACATCGCCGAGAACACGCCCACCGTGATTCTCGCTGGCGAGGAATATGGCACCGGGTCCAGCCGCGACTGGGCCGCCAAGGGCACCCAGTTGCTTGGGGTGAAAGCCGTGGTCGCGCGCAGCTTCGAGCGCATTCACCGCTCGAACCTGATTGGCATGGGCGTTCTGCCCTTGCAGTTCCTCGGCGAAGAGTCCTGGCAAAGCCTGGGGATCGACGGCAGCGAAACCTTTGACGTGCTGCTGGGTGACGACATCAAGCCACAGCAGGACGTCACCCTCGTCGTGCGCCGCCCCGGCAAGCCCGACCAGACAGTGCCGGTACGCCTGCGCATCGACACCCCGATCGAGGTCGATTACTACCGCCACGGCGGCATCCTGCCCTTCGTGCTGCGTCAACTGCTGGCCGCCTGAGTCCGACCTCCGGACCTGCGCAGACCCGGGGCTCCGCCCCGGGTTTTTGACAATCTGCACACCTCGCCCACCGACGATGGTCGACTTGATGCTACGGCTGACCGCGTTCGAGAAAGCCTGCCAGCCAGGCTCAACCGTGCTCAAGCACTCGCAGTAACGCGCTGCTGTCACTGCTCCCGAGCCCCATTGCCATCAGGGTGTCAAGCTGCGCTTGCACCACGCGCAGCGCTGGCAGCGCCAGCCCGGTCTCGTCAGCTGCCTCGACTGCGAGCCCGAAATCCTTGGCGTGCAAGCGCGCCTGGATTCCCGGCGTGAAATCCCGCGCCACCATTTTCGGGCCCATCAGATCGAGCATGCGGCTACCCGCAAAACCGGTGGATAGCGCCTGCAACACGCGTTGAAGGTCCGCACCCTCGGCTTGGGCGAAGCGCATTGCCTCGGCAATACCCTCGATATTGATGACCTGCACGATCTGGTTGCAAAGCTTGGCGACCTGCCCCGAACCAGCCGGGCCGAGATGACTGATGTTGCGCCCAAGCCGGCGCAGCAACGGCAGCGCACGCGCGAATGCGGCCTCGGTGCCGCCAGCCATGATCGTGAGGCTGGCGTCCCGGGCACCGGCCTCGCCTCCGGATACTGGGGCATCCACGAAATCCACGCCACGCGCCCTCAGGGCCTCGGCAATCCGCCGCGCCCCGGCGGGCGCGATGGTGCTGTGATCGATACACAGCAGCCCGCGGAACGCCGCGTGTACCACGCCCTCGGGGCCCAGCAGTACCTCGTCCACGTCCTGCGTCGATGTCACGTTGGTGAACACGGCCTGCGCCTCGGCGGCGGCTTGCGCAGGGCTGTCGCACACCACCATGCCGGCGGCTTCAGCACGGGCTCGCTTACCCGGGTCTCGCGCATGGACGTGCAGGCGGTGGCCGGCGCGCTGAAGATGCGCGCACATGGCCCAGCCCATGGCACCCAGACCGACAAAACCCACGACTGGGAAGGTGGAAACAACGTCATCAAAGTCCATGATGCAATGCAAGGAGCAGCCGGCCACCCGGCAAGCCTCGATCGTAGGCCCGGCGCTACGATGCATCCAACCCTTTCGTCCATCGCCATGCTGATCGCCCTCTCCCCCGCGAAAACTCTCGACTTCGATCGTGCCATCCCGGCCGTCCCGCTCACCCAGCCCCGTTTCATTGCGGAAGCCGCCGTGCTGGTTGGATTGCTCCGCGACAAGAGCCCCGCAGCGCTTGCAACCCTGATGTCCATCTCGGATCGTCTTGCCACGCTGAACGCGGACCGCTATGCGGGGTGGTCCGAGACATTCGATGTTGACAACAGCCGCCCCGCCGTGCTGGCGTTCGCCGGTGACGTCTACGAAGGACTGCAAGCCGCGACGCTGTCGCCACCCGACCTGGCCTGGGCACAGGATCACCTGGCAATTCTGAGTGGTTTGTACGGCGTCCTGCGCCCACTTGACCTCATGCAACCCTATCGACTGGAAATGGGCACCAGGCTTCGCAACCCCGCCGGCGCCGACCTCTACGCCTACTGGGGCCGGCGTATCGCGGACACGCTGCGCGCCCAGTTGCAGGACCACTCCCACCCGGTTCTGGTCAATCTGGCCTCTGACGAATATTTCAGTGCGGTTGACGTCCAGGCGCTCGGCTTCCGCGTGTTGCAGCCGGTGTTCCAGGACGGCACCGACGGCCAATACAAAATTGTGAGCTTTTTCGCGAAACGGGCGCGCGGCATGATGGCGCGCCACGCCATCGATCACCGCATCGACGATCCTGAAGCGCTGAAGGACTTCACCGAAGCCGGCTACCGTTATACCCCCCATGCATCGAGCGCAACACGCTGGGTCTTCCGTCGTGACAAGCCCTGAAAACTCGGTTATGATTCGCGCTTCGTTGGGGGGGTAGCTCAGCTGGGATAGCGTCGCGTTCGCAATGCGAAGGTCGGGAGTTCGATCCTCCTCCTCTCCACCACTATTCAACGCCCAACTGCTATCGGTTGGGCGTTTTCGTTTCTGGATCCCGCAGAACACGCGGGGTTCGCGCGCATTCTGCGTGTGCCAGGGGGTGGTCAGACACAGCGCCGATGGCGGCCAGTTCGACCCTTTTCTGCCCTCTGTTCTCTCGGAATCTCTGCCAACTTTTTCGCCGTGGCACACGCACAACGCCTTGCGAGACAACGACTTGTGCGTGTGTCGGTTTTTTGAGTTCGCCGACCGGTCTGGAGTAGCAGACCATCAGGCCGCAGCGAAGTCTGGGGACGCGCACGGCATCCGGCGTTCGAGCCCACGGACGAACAACTCCAGAACATGAGGCGCCTGAGCAAGATCTTGCTGTCCTGGGGCGCCGAGTCCCGTCGTGGATTCGACTCCTTGACGCTTGCCGAACTGTACAGAGAGCAAGGCCGGTTCGACGAAGTATGCGTGCACGAAGACGCTCTTCCATCGGTGGTAGGCCATGGCCAACTCCTCATGAAAGTTGAGGGGGTTTGGGCTTGCCAGCACACCGCGAACTGGTAAAATCCGCTGTGCGTTCA
This sequence comes from Thiomonas sp., assembly GCA_027311065.1. Lineage (GTDB taxonomy): Bacteria > Pseudomonadota > Gammaproteobacteria > Burkholderiales > Burkholderiaceae_C > Thiomonas_A. The sequence goes on from DAICZP010000028.1 coordinate 15,868, forward strand.
AGACATGATGTGCATGGGTGGTTTGGTAGCCCCCTATTCACCTCACCAAAGGCCCTGAAGTGTTGGTAGCGCTTCGGGGCTTTTCCTTTTGAGCCGCCGGACCCAGCATTGGGTCAGGCGATCGCCATCAGGTGGCGCCAACTCGGAGCCAACTCGGAGCCCACTCGATTGCAAGTTCGATTCCGTTCTGGCAGCCAGATTGTACCTATTTCCCAAAAAGGGATCAAGGCCTTCGGTCTGTTCCCTTGTTGTCAGAACCCCAGGATTTGACTGACTTGGCCGGTCTTGCCGATCAGGTGATTCAACAGTCGGTAGTTCTTGGTTTCATGGCGAAGTCGGCCGGCCACGATGGCAGGTGCCACACCAACGTGATCTGCGAAGGCGACTGCGTCATCCGAAGTCAGTGAGTGCCGTACCTTGGCAGAATCCCAGGCAGTCTCGGGGATTAGCGCTGCTCTTGCCATGCCATCCGCCTCTTGTTCGGCGCGCTCAGAGTTTCCGCGGTCCAGGTCGTCGATAAAGACAGGGGTCGCAGGCGTCAAGTGCAGCGCGACGTGTGCGACTTCATGCAATAAAGCGAACCAAAAGTTGTCGATGCGATCGTGTCTAAGCGTTAGTGCCACGATGGGCCGATCGCCATCAAGCATGGCCGCGCCATCGAGGAATGTTCGTTTGAAGTGCTTTTCGATTACGAGCGTGATCCCATGACGCGCAAGATATTCCTTGGCGAGCTTTGGCCCTTCATCGAAGGCCGATAGCTTTGCAAGTTCACGCATCCATCCCAGAGTGATGGAGTTGGTTTTGTACTCTTTCGGCGGGAGCGACTCCCTGGCTTTGCGCACGACACACATCCGCCAGGCCTGAAGGGCTATTTCGTCCGCCTGCCGGTCACCACGCTGGTGCAGTGGTGCTCGCAGGAAGGCTGTGCCCATCTGCTTGGGTCCGAGCTCTCGCATCAATTTCGAGACCAAGTCTTCGGCGTAGTCTTTGAGGCGCTGGACGTTCCCTTCAAAGTTTCCAAAGCACCCACGCTCGTACATCTCTTTGAGAGGAAATCGTGAGAAGTCGATCGTTGGATCACTCTCAACTACCGACCTGTCCGTCTCGACATCTTCAATCAGGATGTCTGCAGGAATGTCCAGACCCTGATGGAGTCGTCGGATCATGGACAGCGACAGAGGGCGCTTGCGTGACAGCACCTCGGAAACCTTCGAAATCGAACCGATGTAGGGGATCAGGTCCTTGCGGGTGAGGCCCATTTGATCCATACGAAAAAGGATGGCTTCAATAGGATCAGCCTTCACCGGGGGAATGGTTTGACGCTCAAAGTCGTGGACAACCAGGGCGAGCAACTCCAGTTCATCCTCCTCCTTGGAGCCAGGCTTGAGATCGCACGACATCAGGTCGGACAGGCGGCTCATTGCGGCCTGGTAGTCCTTTTCGCTCTTAATGATCTTTACGTTCATTGCCATCTCCGTTTTTGCTTTTGCCTATCGGTCCCGTTGCCTTAAACCTTTTTTTTGCTGTACTCGGCATGTGTCCCGACCCACTGCACGACCACCAGTCCGTTCTGATACCGGACCTGAACGACCAGACGATGCTTGTTCCCCTTGATGTCAAAGATGACTCGGTTGTCGGCCAAGAAGTCGGCGCTCCCATACCGCTGCCTGATGTCATGAGAGGAAGTCCAGTTCTGCCGCTCGACGTCGACTTGCCACGCGTCGAGTTGGCCTCGGGCGTCAGCATGTTTTTTCTTGTACGCCTCGAGGATTGGCAGGCCCAGGATTCTCATGAAGGGAGGAGGGAAGCATGGTCAGATGGGCACTGTAGTTCCCAAAAAGGGAAAACTCAAGGGCTGTTTAAATGAGCGTCTGGGAACTGCTGGCGCCTGCAAGTGAGGCGGACTCCGTTCCACGGCCGATCCCGAGAGTGCAATTAGACGGTTTGAACCAGAAGGTTGCGGGTCTCCTGGTTAGGTGGGTAGACATGCGCGATGTCGCCTGCGGAAATGTGGCGGGGAAGTGCGCGTAGCAGAGCAAACTTGTGAAACAGGGCGAGTGAGTCCTCGTTGTTCCTTGCTCCCGCGCCAGCCACGCTGTTTTCCGTGGAATGGTGGTGCGCGAGAGTGCTACCCTCAGCCACCAATATTCAACGCCCAACCTTCATCGGTTGGGCGTTTTCGCTTCTGGATCCCGCAGAACACGCGGGGTTCGCGCGCATTCTGCGTGTGCCAGGGGGCGGTCAAACACAGTGCGGATGGCTGCTCGTCCGGCCCTTTTCTGCCCTCTGTTGTCCTGGCATCTCTGCCAGCTTTTTCACCGTCGCACACGCCTTGGACAGTTCGTTCGGCTTGTCGCTGCGCAGACTTGCGCGCGGCATGCAGCGTCGATGCGCGCCGAGCCCCGACAGCTTCACCTCGTCAAGGTCTGACGTACCGCGTGCTCCCAGGCATCGATCCTGGACTGTGCCTCGGCACGGTCCATCCGGGGCTCGAAGCGCGTGGCAGCGACACCTTGCGGCCCCAGTCCTGCGCCCCCGCACGCCGCATCGGCCAATCGTGCAGCGCCGAAGGCGGTGACTTCGATCGCGATGGGGCGAACAACTGGAATTCCGAGGATGTCAGCCTGGAACTGCATCAGCAGATCATTGGCGCTGGCGCCGCCGTCGACGCGTAGCTCAACCAGGGGAGCGGCGCCAGCTGCGGCCATGTCGGCCTGCATCGCGCGCAACAGTGCGGCGGTTTGAAACGCGATGCTTTCCAGTGCGGCACGCGCCAAATGCGCTAGCGTCGTCTCCCGTCGCAGCCCGGTGATGGTGCCACTGGCATCGGCGCGCCAGTAAGGAGCGCCCAGACCGGTGAAGGCTGGCACGAATACGACGCCGCCGGCATCAGGCACACCGCGCGCGAGCGCCTCGACTTCCGGACTGGCGTCGATGGCGCGCAAGCCGTCGCGCAACCACTGCACGACCGCCCCAGCCACAAACACGCTGCCTTCCATCGCGTACTGCAGGGGCTCGCCGCTGCACTGGGCTGCGACGGTGGCGAGCAGGCCAGTGCCGCTGCGCAACGCGATCGGGCCGGTATGCACAAGCAGAAAGCAGCCCGTGCCATAGGTGTTCTTCGCCAGCCCTGGCTGCGTGCAGTCCTGCCCAAACAGCGCCGCCTGTTGGTCACCGACCAGCGCGCCGATCGGTACGACGTGGGACAACAGTCCTGGTGCCGTATCGGCAAAATGATGGCTCGACGGATGCACCGCTGGCAGCACCGCCCGCGGAAGGTCGAGTGCGCTCAATAGCGTATCGTCCCAGTCGCCACGGTGAATATTCCACAGCATTGTGCGGCTTGCGTTGGAGACGTCGGTGGCGTGGACCGCACGCCTGCGCGTCGACGCGCCCGCTCCACCCGACAACATCCACAACAGCCAGCTGTCCACCGTGCCGAATGCCAGCTCACCGCGTTCGGCGCGCGCGAGCGCGCCCGGCAGATGGTCGAGCAGCCACGCCAGCTTGGTCCCGGAAAAATACGGGTCCAATACCAGCCCCGTTCGAGCTCGAACTTCGGACTCCAGCCCGTCGGCACGCAGGCGTTCGCACAACGACGCGGTGCGTCGATCCTGCCAGACGATGGCGGGATGCAGCGGCTCCCCCGTCGCGCGGTCCCACAGCACGGTGGTTTCACGCTGATTGGCGATACCCAGGGCCGCAGGTCGGCGCTGCGCGGCGTGAAGCGCCGACCGCGCCACCGCGAGCTGATCATCCCAGATCATGCATGGGTCGTGCTCCACCCAACCAGGCCGGGGATACGACTGCGCCAACTCGCGCTGCGCACGGGCCAGAACCCTGCCGTCAGGGTCGAAAACCAACGCGCGTGAACTTGTCGTTCCCTGGTCCAGCGCCAGCAAGCAATCAGGAGTATCGGGCATCGAAATCATGTCGAAAAACAGTGGGGCGTCGTCGGGCACTACAGTATCGCTCGCACACCTTTCATCCCCAATGATTCGACCCCAACCATCATGTCCTGCCTGATCTGCGGCTCGCTTGCGTACGACACCATCATGGATTTCGGCGGACGGTTCGCCGACCACATTCTTCCCGACAAGATCCACATGATCAATGTCGCGTTTCTGGTCCCGACACTACGGCGGGAGTTTGGCGGCTGCGCCGGCAATATCGCCTACTCGCTGCACCTTCTCGGCGGTGATCCCGTGGTGGTGGCCGCGATCGGCGCCGATGGCGTGGATTATGAGACCCGCCTCGACCGGCTCGGCATCACGCGCGACCACGTGCGAATGATGCCCGGCACGCACACCGCGCAGGCCCATATCATGACCGACCGGGACAACAACCAGATCACGGCTTTCCACCCCGGCGCCATGAGCGAGGCACACGCCATCCCCATTCCGTCCCTGCCAACGTTGCGCCTCGGCATCATCGCGCCTGATGGCCGCGATGCCATGCTCACCCATGCCGCGCAAATGGCGGAAGCAGACATTCCCTTCGTGTTCGACCCGGGTCAAGGTCTGCCGATGTTCGACGGCGCGGAACTGGACGCCTTCATCGCGAAGGCCGATTGGGTCGTGGTGAACGATTACGAGGCCGCCATGCTTTGCGACCGCACCGGACGCACGCCGGAAGACATCGCGCGCGGGCTGCGCGGCATGGTCGTGACGCGCGGCGCCCAGGGTTGCCTGGTTTACGAACGCGGCGCCCACACCGAAATCGCGGCACTCACGCCAGCAGCCACGGTCGATCCCACCGGCTGCGGCGACGCCTTCCGCGGCGGCTTGCTATGGGCGCTGGAACAGGGGTGGACGCTGTCGGATGCTGCTCGCATGGGCAATGTGATCGGCGCACGCAAGATTGCCTGCGCCGGTCCGCAAAATCATCATCTCACGCGGGCGGAGGCGCTGGAAACGTTGCGCGCGACGTACGGACGCGACGTCACTCCAGCCTGAGCAGGGCGTGCGGGAGGCCCCGGCAGGAATTGCACCCAGGCTTTAAAGTAGCGGATGATGCCGGCGTGACCGGTGCATCCGTTCACCCGACCCAGACGATGTCAGCAACTTCCACACACCAGGCCCGCGTCGCGCACGCCCCCGACGGCACGCGATTCTCCGTGCTCGGCGCCATCAGCTTCTCCCATCTCCTCAACGACATGATGCAGTCGTTGATGTTGGCAATCTATCCCCTGCTCAAGGCCGGCCTGCATTTGAGCTTTGGGGAAATTGGATTGATCACCCTGACCTACCAGCTCACTGCATCGATCCTTCAGCCGTTGGTCGGCCTGTACACGGACCGCCGACCACAACCGTACTCCCTCTCGGTTGGCATGGGCTTCACCTTCACTGGCTTGCTGCTGCTGGCGCGCGCCGATAGCTTCCCGCACGTTCTGGTGGCCGCCGCCTGCGTGGGCATGGGCTCTTCGATTTTTCATCCCGAATCGTCCCGTGTGGCGCGCATGGCCTCGGGTGGTCGTCATGGTCTCGCACAGTCGATTTTCCAGGTTGGCGGCAATGCTGGCTCGGCTCTTGGGCCGTTACTGGCCGCGGCGCTGATCGTTCCGCATGGGCAACGCAGTCTGGCGTGGTTCTCGCTGGCGGCGCTGGTGGCCATGGGCGTACTGGCGTTCGTCGGCCGTTGGTCCGGTCACCAGCTGCGTCCGGGCCGACGCGCCGCTGTCACCGCGACTCCACGTCCGACGCCGCTGGTACGCCGCACCATGGCCATCTTGCTGGCCTTGGTGTTTTCCAAATTCTTCTATCTGGCGTCGATCAACACGTTCCTGATCTTCTTCATGCAGCAGCGCTTCGGGCTCGACGTGCGTAACGGCCAGCTTCATCTGTTCGTATTCCTCGCCGCTGTCGCCGCCGGTACCCTGCTTGGCGGCCCGATCGGCGACCGGATCGGGCGCCGCCGCGTCATCTGGGCCTCCATCCTGGGCGTCACGCCTTTCACCCTGGCGCTGCCATACGCGCCCCTGGCCTGGGTCGGACCGCTGACGGCGATCATCGGTTTCGTGCTGGCGTCGGCATTTCCTGCCATCGTCGTGTATGCACAGGAGCTCATGCCTGGCAAGGTCGGGACCGTGGCTGGTTTGTTTTTCGGCTTGGCGTTCGGTCTGGGAGGCATCGGCGCGGCCGCGCTCGGGCAGCTGGCCGACGTCATCGGCGTGATCGGCGTCTACAAGGTTTGTTCCTTCCTTCCCTTCATCGGCCTGCTTGCTGCTCTGCTCCCGGATCTGCACGAGCCGCATGCGGCGCCGGGATCAGGGACTTCAGCACTCCAGCAGGGTTGACGCCACCCCCGCCATGGCAACCGTGCGGATCGTCATCATCGGCGGTGGCATCGCGGGTGCATCGCTGGCCTGGACGCTGGCTGTGGAACATGGCATCGCCGCAACCATCCTCGAACGCGAGGAACAGTGCGGCTACCACGCCACCGGGCGCTCGGCTGCCTTGTACATGCCGTCCTACGGTCCTCCCGCGATCCGTGCGCTGACGCGCGCCAGCGGCGTGTTCTATCGCAAGCCCCCGGACGGGTTCGCGGCGCACCCCCTGCTTGCGCCGCGCGG
>DAICZP010000032.1 GCA_027311065.1 Thiomonas sp.
GGGATTGCTCGCAACCTTCATCGCCACCGGCAACGGCTATGGTGCCACTGGCGCCACGACCCGCATGACGGCGGTGGTCGCCGGCAGCGTCAGTCCCACCCTCGTCGCCAAGGGAACGTACCTGCACGGGTCATACACAGCCGGGCTGAACGCCTGGATTGTCTGGGAAGTTCTGGGCCTCGCGCTGGGAGCGCTTGCTGCCAGCCTGCTCGCCGGACGCTTCAAGTTCCAGATCGAGGGTCCCCCACGCGCCGGCAAGGGAATGCGCCTGTTGCTGGCGTTGATTGGTGGCACGGCAGCGGGATTCGGCGCTCGCTTGGCGCTGGGCTGCACCAGTGGCGTAGGCCTGTCGGGAGCAGCAACCTTCGCGGCTGCCGGGTTCCTGTTCCTGATTGGATTTTTCATCGCGGGTGCGATTTTCGGCCAGTTGACCAAAGGACTATGGAGATGACACTACCACTCGGTTTGACCGGCCCGATTTCGGGCATCGTACTCGGCCTGGTATTCGGGTATGTGCTTGAAAACGCAGGCTTTGGCAGTGCGTGCAAATTGACGTCCCAGCTGCGCTTCAGGGATTGGGCTGTCTTCAAGGTGATGTTCACCGCGATCATCGTCTCCTCGGGCGGGTTGTACCTGCTGCAGGGGCTGGGAATGCTGAACGTCACCAACGACCTGTTCGTGCCATCGGTTTTCCTGTGGGGAAGTTCCCTCGGCGGCGTGCTCATTGGTGTCGGCATGGCGGTGGGAGGATATTGTCCCGGGACGTCGGTCGCGGCACTGTTCTCAGGCCGGATCGATGGGTTGTTATTCCTGCTCGGCATCGGTGCGGGCACAGTCTTGTTCAGCCTCGTTCCCGGCATTCAAGGTTGGGCGTGGAAGCAGGTAGGCTCGGATTCGCTTACCCTGCCCCAGTTGCTGCATCTGCCGGCATGGCTGGTATGGGTCGCACTGCTGGCTGTGCTCGTCGTCGTCGGCTACTTGACGCGCGGAGTCGGCGGCACGGCCGCTTCGGATGCCCGGGTTGGCAACCTCGGAGCCGCGCAGCGTTCGTAACGACTTGCAACAATCCGATGGGCGTGTCCACGCATCCCGCCGACGACGCGTTCATGCTCTCAGCACTGCGGACATGCTCCGCGGTGTATTGATGGATCACCGACAAATCAGGAGTTTTCGATGTCAACGTCTCGCCTCAAGCTGTCCCGCGCTCTTCCAGTCCTGGCTCTGGCCGCCGCCGCAGTCGCTCCCATGCCGCAAGCGCTGATCGGTCTGTCTGCGGTATCCACCGCGCAGGCGGCCACCAACCCCTGCGCGCCGAGCAACCCCTGTGCGCCAAGCGGCAAGAAAAAAGCCAAAGCCGGCAACCCATGCGCTCCATCGGGCAAGAAGCACAAGTCGAGCAACCCCTGCGCACCGTCGAAGTGATGATCCGGGAGCAGGCATCGCCGGCATGCGAACGCCGCTGGACGACGCCTGCTCCACGCTCTTTCCCAATTTGATGCCCTCGACGCAGACACCCATCGCTGGCAGGATGCGCGTTTCGCGCGACGATGTCGTTGCCTGGTTTCGGGCTGCGCCGACATCACGACAGCAACAGGTTCGTGCTGGTGCGGCCGATTTGCTCGCTTGCATCGAAGCGTACGGTACACGCGGACGCGGTTTGTTGTCGGACGTGCTCGGCCGATCCTCTGCGTTCGAGGAGTGGCGTCATTATCCAGCGCGCGACGCCCGGGATCCGGACAGCGGCGACCGCTTCTACTACCACGCCCACGCCGCCCGGCAACGCATGCCGGGGGAGCATGGCCATTTTCACATCTTTGCCGAGGCGCCAAGCGACCGGCAAGGCACGCAACCTCAGCACGTCCATCTTCTCGGCTTGTCGGTCAACGAGCGCGGCTTTCCGCTGCGCGTGTTCACGACAAACCAATGGGTGACCGCGGAGCGGTGGACGCCAGCCAGAGAGGTTCTGGCCCGGATCGACCGCCTCGAGCTGGCGTCGGCGAAACCACGCGCAGTCGCGCGGTGGGTGCAAGCGGCGACGCAGCTGTTCGCACCGCAGATCGAAGCCGTGGTCCGCCTTCGCGACGTTCGCATGTCGCAGCGCACCGCCCGCCTCGGCCGGGACGCGGCGTTGAATGACCGACGGACGCACATTGTCAGCCAATGTCCGGTGGACCTGGCTCGGCAATTCGTCTGTTTGGAGGTTGCCGGACTCGCCTGACACGAAGCAGCGAGCCGGTTTTTTTGTCAACATGGAGGAAGCAGCATGAAACTTGTGAAGCACTTGATCGCCGCCGGCATCGTCGGCTCCTTTGCCCAATTCGCGGCCGCCGCGAATGTACCGGGCCCGCTGGTCACCCCGCAGTGGCTCAAGGCGCATTTGAACGAGGTGACCGTGGTCGACATCCGCGAAGGCAGCAAGGGCTTCACCGCCCAGCCCACGCTGGCCAAGACCAAGGACGGCAAGACCGCCGTGAAAATGACCGGTGGTCATGTTCCCGGCGCCATTGCCGTCGACTTCGACGGCATCCGTCAAAACGTGACCGTGGACGGCAAGTTGATCAAGGCGCAGCTGCCGTCGGCTGCGTTCTTCACCAAGGTGATGGATGCTGCGGGCCTGAACAAGAACGACAAGCCGATCGTCATTGTGCCAACCGGACAAACCGTTGACACCATGGACATGGCGACCCGCCTGTACTTCCAACTGCGCTACTTCGGCGAACCGGCCTCCAAAGTCACAATTCTCAACGGTGGCGTCAACGCCTGGATTCTGGCCGGCAATGAAGTCAGCACCGACAAGGCGCCAGCTGCCACGGGCAATTGGAGCGCCGGCAATGAAGACAAAGCCATCCTCGCGACTCTCGATGAGGTCAAGGAAGGCGTCCACAACGGCACCGCGCAATTCATCGATGCCCGTCCGACCCCGCAGTTCCTGGGTATTGTGCGCAAGCCGATCGACAAGACCGCCGGCCATCTTCCTGGCGCCAAGTCCTTCCCGACCGATGCCATCGTGCGTAATGTCAACGGCGCGAACGAGTTCATGACTGCCGCCGATTACAAGCGTATTTTCCACGCCTACGACATCAGCGCGACAGAGCCCACCGTCACGTACTGCAACACCGGCCATCTGGCATCCGGCGCCTGGTTTGTCGCGCATGAAATCATGCACAATGACCATTCCAAGTTGTATGCCGGCTCGATGATCGAGTGGACCAATCTCGGTCACCCCACCGTCGGCCTTGCTGACTGATGACGGTCTTGCGGCGTGAAGAGGGCGCCAAGGCGCCCTCTTTTTTCGCCCGGCTTCACACCACGAAAGGTTCGAATTCGAGCGAAATTCCGAACTTGCTGCGCACCGCCTCGCGAACCGCATCGGCAAGGGTGACAATCTCTGCGCCGCTGGCACCACCGCGGTTGACCAGAACCAGCGCATGGTGCGCATCGACCGCGGCACGCCCCAAGGCGCGCCCTTTCCAACCGCAGGCATCGATCAACCACGCCGCTGCCAGCTTGAAATTGCCGTCTTCAAGCGGATAACTGACGATCTCCGGGAAGTCCTCCAGTATCTCGTTGCGGATCGTGCGGTTGACGACTGGATTTTTGAAAAAACTCCCGGCATTCCCCAGCACTGCCGGATCCGGCAGTTTCGCCCGCCGGATTTCACATACGGCGTCGAATATTTGCCGAGCGTCAGGCGCTGCGACCCCGATTCGCGCGAAGTGCCGCGCCAGATCCGCATAGCCAAGCACCGGTGTCCACGGCTTGGGCAGGCGCAAGCGCACGGATGTGATGATCGATTTTCCGGCCAGCGCCTGCTTGAACAGCGAATCACGGTAGCCGAAGCGGCATGCTCCGGCATCGAGGGTGACAAGACGACCGGTCGTGAGGTCCACGGCGTCGACCGATTCGACGCGGTCCGCCAGCTCGAGTCCGTAGGCGCCGATATTCTGTACCGGCGCAGCACCCACCGTTCCCGGAATGCATGCCAGATTCTCGAGCCCGGGAAGTCCATGATCGAGCGTCCAGGCCACCAGTGCGTGCCACCCCACGCCGGCACCGACATCGATCACCGTCGCCGCCGTGTCATCGCGGACGACGCTGATTCCCGGAATCTCGACCTTCACCACCATGCTTTCCGGATGCTTGACGAAGAGCGTGTTGCTGCCACCGCCGAGCACCAGCTTGGGACGCACGCCAAGGTCGGGGTGATCGACCAGTTGCCGCACCTGACGCGGGGTACGCACACGCACCAGGGCCCTGGCCCGCGCGGGAACGCCGAAGGAGTTGAGCGACGTGAGGTCAACGTCGGTTTCGAGCCGAAGATCCATACAATGGGCGCTCCTACGCAAAGTGCGGATTATCCCTTGTCAGAGCCACCCCATGCCCTCGTTCGACGCCGTCCTTGAACCGAACCTTGTCGAGATTCGCAACGCCCTCGACCAGACCAGCAAGGAGATCGGCACCCGCTTCGACTTCAAAGGCAGTTCGGCCAAGGTCGAATTGACTGACAAGTCCATCACCGTGTGGGCTGACAGCGACTTCCAGCTCGGCCAGGTGCGCGACGTGCTGATGGGCAAGATGGCCCGGCGTAGCGTCGATGCGCGTTTCCTCGACCCGGGCAAGGTTGAATCCATTGGTGGTGACAAGGTCAAACAGGTCATCGTCGTGAAATCAGGCATTCCACAGGACATGGCCAAACGCATCACCGGAGCGCTGAAGGATTCGAAGATGAAAGTGCAGTCGTCGATCCAGGGCGACGCCGTGCGCGTCAGCGGTGCCAAGCGCGACGATATGCAAGGCGCCATCGCTCTGCTACGCCAGAAGATCGAGGACGCACCGCTGTCTTTCAGCAATTTCCGCGACTGATCCCATGCGCCACGCCCTGCAGGTGGCTGCGACGCTGACGCTGGCCATGCTGCTGGGACCAGCGTCAGCAGTGGCCCAAAGCGTCAGCCTCGTCGGTTGCATTGGGACGCAGGCGCTGCTGGTCATCGATGGAAACGCGCCCCGTGCAATGCGCCCGGGCCAGGAGCGTGCTGGCGTGCGTGTGATCTCGGTGGGAGACGGTTCGGCAGTCGTGGAGGTGGGTGAACGCACAAGGGAACTGCGACTTGGCGCCAATCCGGTTGCGCTGGGAACACCACCCGGCGCTCCCACCGTGCTGACAGCACAGCCTGACGGCCAGTTTGTCGTCGACGCCCGCATCAATGGGCACCCGGTGCGCATGATGGTTGACACAGGCGCAACCCTGGTTGCCCTCGACCGCACGCAGGCGCAGGCGCTCGGGCTTTCACTGCAGGGGGCTTCGCCCACTTCCGTGCGCACGGCCAATGGTGTCGTGGCCGCGCTTCGATTGAACCTGCAATCCGTTCGCGTCGGTACGGTGGAAAAGCGCGACGTGCAGGCCGTGGTTCAGGATGCGCCGCTGCCTATCGCCTTGCTCGGCATGAGTTTTCTGCGCGGGGTGGACCTGCGGCATCAAGGCGACCGTCTGGTGATGCAGTCGCGCCCCTGAGCGCGTGCCTCCTGGAACGCGCTTGCCTCGGTTCATTTCCGGGCTTTGCCGATGCGCGATTCGTTGCCTTCGAGGAGATTTCGGACGTTGCTGCGGTGGCGCCAGATCACCATGAGCGAAATCACGGCAACCGCGAGCAACATGGCGGGCCGCGTCGACCAGACGAGCCCGGAACCGAACCAGGCGTAAAACGGCGCGAACGCGGCAGCTGCCAACGCCGCCGCGGATGCATAGCGCGAGAAGAATGCCACGATCAACCAGGTCGCCACCGTGGCCAGACCCAGCCAAGGGTTGATGGCCAACAGTACGCCCGCCGCGGTCGCCACCCCTTTGCCACCCTTGAAGTGGAAAAAGACCGGATAGAGATGGCCGAGGAAGACGCACACGGCCACCAGGGGAACCGTCGCGTGATCGAGCACGCCCATGTGGACAGCCAGCACTGACGACCAGACGGCGATCGCGCCCTTCGCCGCATCGAGCAGCAGCGTTGCAAGCGCAGCACGTTTATTCCCTGAGCGCAGAACGTTGGTCGCACCGGGATTGCGTGACCCAAACGCACGTGGATCAGGAAGTCGCATGATGCGACTGACCACGATAGCGAAGGGGATTGAACCCAGGAGGTAGGCGGCCAGCGCCGCAAGCAAGGCAAACATGGTTGTCATCGTGCCGATTCTATTGAATGCACCGAACATACTTCGTTCCGGCGCCCGCGCCACTGGGGGCCTAGAATCCCCGGTATGCCGAGTTCAACGTCCAGTACGCGCAACGCCGATTTGCACTGCCACTCCACCGTTTCAGACGGAACGCTGCGCCCAGAGGCGCTGGCGCGTCGGGCGCATGCGAATGGCGTAGACCTGTGGGCATTGACCGATCACGACGAGGTCGGTGGGTTGATCGAGGCCGCCGATACGGCGTCTTCGCTGGGGATGGCGTTCGTCCCCGGGGTCGAGATTTCGGTTTCGGTCGGGGACCAGACCATCCACGTCGTGGGGCTCGACATCGACGCGACGAACGCGGAACTGCGCGCCGGGCTGGCGCAAGTTCGTCAGGGCCGGGACGCGCGCGCGCGCGCCATGGCCATCGAACTTGAGCGCCATGCCGGCGCCAAGGACATCTACGCGTGCGCGCTGCGCCAGGCCGGCAACCCCGCTTTGCTGTCACGCACGCATTTCGCGCGCTGCCTGGTTGAACAAGGACTCTGCGCCAACACGCACGACGTGTTCACGCGCTACCTCACCCCTGGCAAGCCCGGCTATGTCGAGCACGACTGGGCGAGCCTGGCCGACGCGGTTGGCTGGATCCGCGGAGCGGGGGGACTTGCCGTGATCGCTCACCCCGGGCGCTACAGGTTCACCTCGACCGAAGAGTGGGCGTTGTTCGCCCGCTTTCGTGAATTGGGCGGTGTGGGCGTGGAGGTAGTGACGGCGAGCCACAGTGCGACGGATTTCCGCAAATACGCCACCATCGCGCGTGAATTCGGATTTCATGCCTCGCGGGGATCGGATTTTCACAGCCCTGGCGAATCACGGTGCGACCTCGGCAAACTGCCACTGCTGCCCGAGGGAACCCTCCCGATCTGGAACCTGCTGCACTGACCGACTCCGTCCGACCGCGACCGCGGCTTCCAATGGCCCAATACTTCAACATCCACCCCGACAACCCGCAGCCTCGCCTGATCAAGCAATCATGCGCCATCCTGCACGCCGGAGGCGTTGCGGCAATTCCCACCGATTCCTCCTACGCCCTCGTCTGCCATCTGGATGACAAGTCAGCGGCGGAGCGGCTGCGGCGCATCCGGCAGGTCGACACCAGGCACCATTTGACGCTGCTTTGCAGCGATCTCTCGGAGCTTGGCAGCTACGCCCTCGTCGATAATCGCCAGTTCCGACTTCTGCGCGCCGCGACGCCGGGCCCCTATACGTTCATTCTCGAAGCCACCAAGGAAGTTCCTCGCCGGGTTTCGCATCCCTCGCGCAAGACCATTGGCGTGCGGGTTCCCGAACATGCGGTCACCCACGCGTTGCTGACGGAGCTCGCGCAGCCGCTGTTGGCAACGACATTGATTCTTCCCGGAGACGAGGAGGCGCTCAACGACCCCGACCGCATCCGGGAGGCATTGGAAACACAGATTGACCTCGTCCTCGATGCCGGGGCGTGTCCGCAACAGCCCACCACGGTGATTGATCTCACCGGCGCCGAACCGACCGTCATTCGCCAGGGACGCGGACCACTCGCGCAGCTGGGCTTGCAAGCGCAGGATTGAAAGACCCGTCACCATGAACATGGACCAGTTGATCCAGGCATTCACCGTCTACGCACTCCCCGTGCTCTTCGCCATCACGCTGCATGAAGCTGCCCATGGCTGGATGGCGCGCAAGCTCGGTGACAACAGTGCTTACATGATGGGACGCGTTTCGCTGAATCCTGCGCGCCATATCGATCCCATTGGCACCATTGTGGTCCCCTTGGTGCTCTATTTCGCCACTGGCGGCGCCTTCTTGTTCGGCTACGCCAAGCCTGTACCGGTGAACTTCAGCGCATTGCGCAATCCCAAACGTGACATGGTCTGGGTGGCACTCGCCGGGCCAGGTTCGAATTTCATCCAGGCATTCCTGTGGGGCGTCGTGCTTCTGCTCCTGCGCGCGCTCGGCATCTCCGAGATCTACTTCCACGACGTCGCCCGCGCGGGCATGCTGGTGAACATTGTCATGTTCGTGTTCAATCTTTTCCCCATTCCGCCGCTCGACGGCGGTCGGGTGCTCGTCGGCTTGCTGCCGATCCGCCAAGCGATCGCACTTTCACGCGTCGAGCCCTATGGCTTTTTCATCGTCATGCTGTTGGTGATGACGGGTGTCATCACCAACTTGTGGTTGATCCCCTTGATCAACATATCCCAAATCCTGCTCGGGCTGCTGCTGAGCCCGCTGCGTCTGATTCTCTAGGAGTCTCCATGCAGTTGTCTTCGCTGCGCGGTGCCATCGTCACCTGCGCCCTCGCCGCCGCCATTCCCGCCCACGCCGACAACCTGACACTGTCGATGGGCGCCAACAGCGGCTTCCGCGACCTGACCGTGTTTTGGCAAACCGCCCCCCTGTGGCGCAATGCGACGCACTCCCTCGACGTGTCTCTCGAAGCCGGCCTCGGCCGCGTCTCGGCAACGGGCTCCAATTCGCTCTGGCACGTTGGCCTCACACCGCTGGGTCGCTGGTGGTTCACACCCGACAACGCACTCGAAGCGGGGATCGGCGCGACGCTCTTCTCGGCAACACGGATCGCCGGGAAAAACATCTCCACCGCCTACCAGTTCGGTGACTCCGTTGGCTACGTGCATCATTTCGAACAAACGCAATGGAGCACGGGCCTGCGCTTCACGCACTACTCCAACGGCAGCATCAAGCGACCGAACCCCGGACTAAACATCTTCGAACTCCGCGTTTCCCATGCATTCAACTGACGTCGAACTGGCCGCTGATCGCGATATCGTCCTTTCCGGCATGCGTCCGACCGGGGCGCTGCACCTCGGTCATTATCACGGCGCGTTGAAAAATTGGGCGCGTCTGCAGCACGATCATCCGTGCTATTTTTTCGTTGCCGACTGGCACGCGCTGACCACCCACTACGAAACTCCCGAGGTGGTTGCGAACCACACGCTGGACACGGTCATCGACTGGTTGGCGGCGGGTGTGGACCCGGCACGCGCCACCTTGTTCGTCCAAAGCCACGTCCTCGAACATGCGGAGTTGTTCCTGCTGCTTGGCATGGGGACGCCGTTGGCGTGGCTGGAACGGGTTCCCACTTACAAGGATCAGATCGCAAACCTCAAAGACAAGGACCTGCTGACCTACGGTTTCCTCGGCTACCCGCTGCTGCAGGCCGCTGACATCCTGATCTATCAGGCACGCTGGGTCCCCGTCGGCGCAGATCAGGTTCCGCATATCGAAATGAGCCGTGAAATCGCCAGACGATTCAACGCACTCTACGGCAAGGACCCCCGGATCGAGGCCCAGGCCGAGCTCGCCGCGGCAAAGCTCCTGCCGGAGCAGCGTGCGGAGCTTCACGCCCTGCGCCGCGCCGCCGACCAGGACGGCGAGGTCGACAAGCGTGAGCGGGCGCACGAGATCATCCGTGGCTCGAAGCTCTCGCGTGCAGAAAAGGACGCGCTGCGGGCAAGGCTTGAAGGCGGTCGCCGGGTCATCCTGCGTGAGCCCGAGGCGCTGCTGACCCCGGAATCGAAGCTACCCGGGCTGGACGGCCGGAAAATGTCCAAGAGCTACGCGAATTCCATTGCCATACGGGAAGAAAAGGCCATCGTCGAACATAAAGTTCGCCGCATGCCGACCGACCCTGCGCGGGTCAAACGCACCGATGCGGGCGACCCGGACCGTTGTCCGGTTTGGCAATTTCACCTTGCTTACACCGACGAGGCGTGCCATGCATGGGTGCGCGAAGGATGCACCACCGCCGGGATCGGATGCCTTGAGTGCAAGCAACCAGTGATCGATGCAGTCCTGCGCGAACAGCAACCCATGCTTGAACGCGCCCAACCCTACATCGACAACCCGTCGCTGGTACGCGACATCCTCGATGCCGGGCGCGACAAGGCGTCCGCCGCGGCCCGCGAGACCATGCGCGCGGTGCGTGACGCGATGGGCCTGCGTTTCAAGTCCTGAACTTCAAGGCTTCGCTCGCGATCCAGCGCGCCGCCGACGACGGATTGTCGCGAAACGGATCGCGAGCCACCACACGAACAGCACCATCGCGAGCAAACCGACCAGGGCCAGTTCGACGTGCTGCAAGCTGCCTTCGATACGTTGAATCGCCTCGCCGAAAGTCCAACCCAGGCCAGCGACCGTCGGTGCCCACAAGACCGCTCCCAGCAGATTGAACACGAAAAACAGCCTCGAGGGAAGCTTCGATGCGCCGATCACGATCGGACCGGCGATCCGTAACCCATACAGGAAACGCATGAGAACGATGGCTCCCCCCGCGTAGCGGTGCAGCAGGGCGGCGACCCGATTGAATTGCGCGGCGACGCGAGGCGCGCGCGCCAGGACGGAAGAACCCCAGACGCGCCCGATCCAGTAGAACGTCTGGTCGCCGGCAATTGCGGCCACGATCGCGATCGCCACGACCGGCCCGAAACCCAGCAGCCCCTGATGCGCTGCGAATCCAGCAGCCAGCAACACGACCTCGCCTTCCGCGAATGCGCCCATGGCCACTGCGAGGTAGCCCCAGTCGCGAATGAATTGTTCAACCATGCGCGTTGCCTGACATCCCATCAACCCCGGGAAGCATGATGCCTGAGCCTGGATGTCCCGACTCGGCGCCGGGCATAAAAAAACCGGCCCAAAGGGCCGGTTTGATGGCGTCGCTCCAACACGGGCCTTGCGGCCCGAAGTGCAACGCTCGGGGTGTTCGACTCAGATCGGGCGGATCTGCGAGGCCTGGGGACCCTTCGGGCCGGCCTTCACAACGAACTCAACGCGCTGATTTTCCTGCAGTGTGCGGAAACCCTTCGCTTGAATTTCGCTGAAGTGCGCGAACAGGTCTTCGCCGCCTTCGTCGGGCTTGATGAAACCGAAACCCTTGCTTTCGTTGAACCACTTTACGGTGCCGGTGGGCATGATCATCCTTTCAAATCTTGAACAAAAGAAGAATGCAAATCTTCATCAAGCCCAGCCGGTTTATCGAATACGAATGAACCAAAACTGTGGACACATATGGCCCCTCTTGAAGCGACTGCAGGGCTTACTATACACCGATCGGCACAAATGCAAGCAGCTCTTCCGGCACTGCTGCAAAATCAGGCACGCAACGCGACAACAGCGTTGTCGTGCTGCCACAAGGTCCAGGACTCCGAAGCAACCTCTAACGCAATGTTGGTATTCCGCGGTTTTCACCATGCCGCGCTGGCGACGCCCAGCGCGGTGAGCATCGGCAATTTCGACGGCGTGCATCGTGGCCATCAGGCCATGCTGGCGCTGCTGGTCAATGAAGCCAGGCACCGCCAGCTGCAATCGACGGTTCTGACTTTCGAGCCCCACCCGCGTGACTATTTCGCCGCGCACCTGGGGCATCCGGAATCCGCGCCCTCGCGTATCGGTACCCTGCGCGACAAACTGGCGGAGCTGGCACGCTGTGGAGTTGATCGGGTGGTCATCCTGCGTTTTGATGCGCGCCTGGCAACCCTGGGAGCCGAGGACTTCATCCAGCGTGTCCTGGTCGAAGGGTTGGCGGCGCGGTACATCCTGGTGGGCGACGATTTCCGCTTCGGTGCCCGCCGCGCAGGCGATTACGCCCTTCTGGATGCGCAGGGCGCACGTCTGGGGTTCGACGTCGCCCGGATGAACGCGTATGAAGTCCATGCAAGGCGCGTCTCGAGCTCCGCCGTGCGCGAGGCGCTCGGCGCAGGCGACATGGGGGCGGCGGCAGCGCTGCTCGATCGACCATACGCAATTTCAGGCCATGTGCTGCACGGCCTGAAGCTCGGACGCAAACTTGGCTACCCCACGATCAACCTTCGATTCAACCACCCACACCCGGCGGCAAGCGGAATATTCGCAGCGCGAGTCTACGGGCTCGGCTCCATGGCGTTGTCCGGCGTGGCAAGCCTCGGCCGCCGGCCGACGGTGGACGATTCCGGCCGCGTGCTGCTCGAAACATACGTGCTCGACTGGAGTGGGGACGCCTACGGTAAACTGGTGCAGGTGGAACTCTTGCACAAATTGCGGGATGAAACCCGCTTCGAAGGACTTGCAGCGCTGACAGACGCAATTTCTGCAGACGTCGTGCAGGCGCGCGCCTGGTTCGCGAGCCTCGAGCGCGAAACCCGCTGCAACCGAATTTGACGCCTCCGACGCGTCGTGCCGCGCCTCGCGCGGCTCACTCCCGACTTTCCAATATTGCTGCACCGCGCCTCTCCACGGCGCCCGCGCCATGACCGATTCCAAAGCGACTTCGCAACCGTCCGAATCCCGGACCGACTACCGCACCACGCTCAATCTCCCCGATACGCCGTTCCCGATGCGTTGGGACTTGCCGCGACGGGAGCCAGGCTGGGTTGCGGACTGGGAGCGCGAGGGGGTGTATCAACGACTTCGCGCCGCACGCGCGGGACGGCGTCGTTTCGTGCTGCATGATGGCCCTCCCTACGCGAATGGCCAGATCCACATCGGCCACGCAGTGAACAAGATTCTCAAGGACATGATTGTCAAGGAGCGCCAGCTCGAAGGCTTCGACGCGGTTTACGTTCCAGGCTGGGACTGTCACGGCCTGCCGATCGAGAACCAGATCGAGAAACTCCATGGTCGCGCGCTCGGCCGTGACGAGATTCAGTCGCGCAGCCGCGCCTATGCTGCCGAGCAGATTGCCGGTCAGCGCAGTGACTTCAAGCGCCTCGGCGTGCTCGGCGACTGGGAGCACCCCTATCGCACCATGGATTTCGGCAACGAGGCTGACGAAATTCGCGCCCTCAAGCGCGTGATGGAACGCGGCTTCGTCTATCGCGGGCTCAAGCCGGTTCACTGGTGCTTCGACTGTCACTCCTCACTGGCGGAATTCGAAATCGAATACGCGGACAAGAAGAGCCAGACGCTCGATGTCGGCTTCCTCTGCACGCAGCCCGAGCGGCTCGCCGCTGCCTTCGGCCTGCCAGGGCTCGACAAGCAGGCCTTCGCTGTGATCTGGACCACCACGGCATGGACCATCCCCGCCAATCAGGCGCTCAATCTCAACCCGGAGCTACCGTACAGCCTCGTCGACACCGAGCGCGGCGTACTGCTCCTGGCACAGGCGCGCGTTGAGGATTGTCTACAGCGCTATGGTCTCGACGGCCGGGTGCTCGCGACCACGCGCGGAGATTCGCTCGGGGGCATCGACTTCCGCCACCCACTGGCCGAGATTGATGCGGGATACGACCGCGCAAGCCCCATCTATCTCGCGTCCTATGCCACGGATGACGACGGCACTGGCATCGTGCATTCGTCGCCTGCCTACGGCGTGGACGACTTCAACTCCTGCCTCGCCCACGGCCTGACCACCGACGAGGTGATCAATCCCGTTCAGGCCAACGGTGTTTACGACCCTGCACTCCCCCTCTTCGGCGGTTTCAATATCTGGAAGGGCGCCCCCCGCGTGGTCGAGGCACTGCGCGATGCGGGCCGGCTTTTCGCCACCCATGACATCGTCCACAGCTACCCGCACTGCTGGCGTCACAAGACACCTGTGATCTACCGTGCCGCCAGCCAGTGGTTCGTCCGCATGGACGAAGGTGAAGGTGTGTGCACCACGGACAAGGCCGCACGCAGCCTGCGCGCCACCGCGCTGGACGCGGTGGAACAAACGGCGTTTTATCCCGTCGGCGGCAAGGCGCGCCTCCACGACATGATCGCCAACCGCCCCGATTGGTGCATCTCGCGGCAACGCGCATGGGGTGTCCCGCTGCCATTTTTCATGCACAAGGCCACCGGTGCGTTGCATCCGCGCACGCTGGAGCTCATGGATCGCGTGGCCGAACGCATCGAGCGCGAGGGCGTGGAAGCGTGGTCTCGCCTTGATCCAGGCGAATTTCTCGGTGCGGAAGCCGAGCATTACGAGAAAAGCCAGGACATCATTGAAGTCTGGTTCGATTCAGGCACCACGCATTGGCACGTCCTGCGCGGCAGCCACAAGGAGCAACTGCAATGGCCGGCCGACCTCTACCTCGAAGGTCACGACCAGCATCGCGGCTGGTTTCACGCATCGCTGCTCACCGGATGCGCCATCGACGGCCGCGCGCCGTACAAGGCACTGCTGACCCACGGATTCACGGTGGACGGTCAGGGCCGCAAAATGAGCAAGTCGGTGGGCAACGTCATCGCACCGCAAGCCGTCAGTGACAAGCTCGGTGCAGAAATCATCCGGCTCTGGGTGGCGTCGACCGACTATTCGGGCGATCTTGCAATTTCAGATGCCATCCTCAAGCAAGTCGTCGAAAACTACCGCCGGATTCGCAACACCTTGCGCTTTCTGCTTGCGAACGTATCGGATTTCGATCCGATCACCCAGTGCGTGCCGGCGCAGGACATGGTCGAGATTGATCGCTGGATGATGGCCCATGCAGCAATCTTGCAGCGCGACATCCTCTCCCACTACGGTCGTTACGAATTTCACCCCGTCGTCGCGAGACTGCTGGTGTTCTGCTCGGAAGATCTTGGCGGCTTCTACCTCGATGTGCTCAAGGACCGCCTCTACACCACCCAGGCCGGCAGTCACGCGCGCCGCAGTGCGCAAACCGCGCTATGGCACCTGACCCACGCGCTGTTGCGCTGGGTTGCGCCCTTCCTCAGTTTCACCGCCGAAGAGGCGTGGGTTCATTTCGCACCGGCGCAGGCGCGCGCCAACGGCAGTATCTTCGTCGAAACCTTCCAGGATTTTCCGGCAGTGCCCGATGCAGACGCCTTGCTCTCGCGCTGGTCGCGGCTACGAGAACTGCGCGACGAGGTCAACCGCGCGATCGAGGTTGTGCGGGGGCAGGGCCGCCTTGGCTCGTCGCTGCAGGCTTGGGTCGACATCGATGCGCCGCCGGCTGATTACGCGCTGCTGTCGAGCCTCGGTGACGAACTCGGATTCGCCCTCATCGCCTCGCGGGTGCGCTTGCATGCAGCGCAAAACCTGACGGTGCGGGTGGAGCCTGCGGCGGCCGCCAAGTGCGAACGCTGCTGGCATTGGGATGAAGGCGTCGGTGCCGACCCTGGTCATCCGGGCTTGTGCCCGCGCTGCATCGACAACCTGCATGGCGATGGGGAAACCCGTCGCCATGCGTGAGGCGCCGTTCATGTCCGCGCGCCCCAATCCCGGCCCCTGGCTCGCGCTCGCGGCCCTCGTCGTCGTCGTCGACCAAGGGAGCAAGTGGCTGATCCAGCACGCTATTCCCCTCGGCGGGACCATCCCGCTGACGCCTTGGTTCAACTTGGTTCACATTGAGAATCCAGGAGCGGCGTTCTCGTTCCTGGCCGGACAGGCTGGCTGGCAGCGCTGGTTGTTCACCGCCCTGGGACTGGCTGCCTCCGCCCTCATTGCCGGCTTGCTGGCGACGCGGCGCCGCCGCCCCTTGTTCGCACTCGGGCTGGCGCTGATTCTCGGTGGGGCGCTGGGAAACGTCCTTGACCGCGTGCTGTGGGGACATGTCACAGACTTCCTCGACGTCTATGTCACCCTGGGCGGCCAGCCGTGGCACTGGCCGGCTTTCAACCTCGCCGACGCCGCCATATCGCTTGGTGCCGCTTCGCTTCTCGTCGACGAGTGGCGGCAATCCGGTGGTCCGACCCTGCGCTGACAGGGAGGGAAAATACCGGCGCATGCTCTATTGCATGCCGCGACGTTCCGACATACTCTGCGACCGATTTGGCGCGTGAAGCCAGACGAGGAGACAGACAATGACACCGGAAGAGGCACAGCGTCAACCTCTGGCGCATGAGCGCCAGGATCGCGTGACCGTGTGTGCACTGACCTGGCGCGACCCCCTGCTGTGGCTCGGCCTGGCCTGGAAGGACATGCTGCATTGCCCGGGCGTGAGCTTGACCTATGGTTTGATGTTCACTGCGGTGACCTGGGCGCTCGGCCTGACATTCGTCCACCGGCCCGAATACTCGCTGATGCTCGGTAGCACGGTCCTTCTGCTGGGGCCGGCATTGGCCATGGGCCTGATCGAAGCCAGTCGCAGCTGCGCAATCGGCGAGCGTCCCCGCCTGCGCCCCTGCCTGTCGTGCTGGTGGAAAGCGCGTTCCAGCGTGGCCCTGTTCTCGGGGTTGCTGTTGGTCATCGAGCTGCTCTGGGCACGGACCGCGATGCTGATCTTCGCCTTGTTCTTCGACACCATCACCCCGACCGGCAACGCGCTGAGCATTCTGCTGGACCCGGCCAATCTTGGCTTCGTCATTGCCTACGTGCTGGTCAGCGCCGGCTTTGCTGCGGTGGCCTTCGCCATCAGCGCGGTCTCGGTGCCGATGATGCTCGATCGGCCGGTCGATGCCATCACGGCTGCAGTCACCAGTATGCGGGCCTGCCTGGAGCACCCTGGTGTGCTGCTGATGTGGGGGGCACTGATCGCTGCCATTACATTGCTTGCGCTCCTGCCGCTCGGACTGGGGCTGATGCTGGCGTGGCCCCTGGTCGGGCACGCCAGCTGGCACGCATACCGCGGCATCATCTGCCCCGAGGCCACGTTCTCCCTCGACAGCCCGCCCAGAACGCAAGCCAGGCCTTGAAACAACGGCGTGGCGGCTTCAGGGCTGAAGCACGATGCTTCCGGTCGTCGCACGCGATTCCAGCGCACGATGGGCTTGGGCGGCATCCGCGAGGGCGAAACGCTGGCCGATCGGAGGGCGCACCTTGCCGCTGCGCAACATCTCGAACAGATCCGACGCCATCTGCAACTCGGTGTCCCGCTCGGCGAGATGGGTCATCAAGGTCGGACGGGTCACATAAAGGGATCCCTTTGCCGCGAGGTCGGTGAGCGTGACCGGAGGTACCGGGCCCGACGCATTGCCGAAGCTGACCATCAGTCCAAACGGCTGCAGACACGCCAGGGACCGCTCCCAGGTATCACGCCCCACTGCGTCGTACACCACCGGCACCCCTTTGCCGCCCGTGATCTCGCGCACGCGCGCCACGACATCCTCGGTCCGGTAATTGATGCAATGCGCGTATCCGTGCTCCAGCGCCAGACGGCACTTGTCATCGCTGCCCGCGGTGCCGATGAGCTCGACGCCAAGCGCGCGGGCCCACTGCCCAGCGAGCAGGCCCACCCCCCCCGCAGCAGCATGGAACAGGGCAACGTCACCAGCTTGCAGGCGGCGCGTGCGGTGGAACAGGAACTGCACGGTCAGACCCTTGAGCATCGAGGCAGCCGCGGCTTCGAACGTAATCTCGGGGGGCAGTTGCACGACAAAACGTGCTGGCATCACCCGCGCCTCGGCGTAGGCTCCGGTCGGACCATGGCAATAGGCCACACGGTCGCCGGGCGCGATGTCATCGACACCTGCGCCCACCGCTTCAACCACGCCGGCGGCCTCGAGTCCCAGCCCGGCGGGCATTTGCATTGGATACAGCCCGGTCCGGTGGTAGACGTCGATGAAATTCACACCAATTGCCGCGTTTCGAACGCGCACTTCACCCGGGCCTGGATCGGGCAACTCCACGTCCTGCCATTGCATGACTTCGGGGCCGCCATTGCGTTCAATGCGGATTGCGTGGTTCTTGTTCATGCATTACTCCGTTCAAATGGTTGATTTTGGCCGTGCGTCATGCCGGATGCTGCGCGGCGTTCATTGTGCCGAAAGCGCGCCGACCCTGCACAATGGCACGCAGCGCTCCCGTCGCGCTGTTAAGGTGCATCTAAGTTGCTCGCGCGATACTCCACGTTGGCCGCGCCGCGGGGGCCGGCACCATAGCGCCCTGGGTTCTTGCAATGCGACTGCTGCTGGTTGAAGACGATGTCATGATCGGAGAATCCGTGCTCGACGCGCTGCGCGCGGAGGGCTATGCCGTCGACTGGGTCCGCGATGGCGGATTGGCCGACACCGCCTGGAGCACGGAGTCCTACGATCTCGTCGTTCTCGACCTCGGGCTGCCTCGCCAGGACGGGCTGCAAGTGCTCAAGCGTGCGAGAGCGCGCCGTGACCGCACTCCGGTGCTCATCGCGACCGCGCGGGATGCCGTCAGCGATCGTGTCGCGGGGCTCGACGCCGGAGCCGATGACTATCTGCTCAAGCCGTTCGACCTCGACGAACTGCACGCGCGCGTGCGGGCGCTGCTGCGGCGTTCGGCCGGGCGGGCGGAACCGTTGTTCATCCATGGCCGCGTCACTCTCAATCCTGTCACGCATGAAGCCACGCTCGACAATCAGCCGGTGTCACTGTCCCAGCGGGAATGGGCCGTCCTGGAGGCCCTGATCGCGCGCCCAGGCACCATTTTGTCGCGCGTCCAGCTGGAGGAAAAGCTCTACGGGTGGAAGGACGAGGTTTCCAGCAATACCATCGAGGTCTACATCCACAGTCTTCGCAAGAAATTCGGCGCCGGATTCATCCAGAACATTCGTGGCATGGGCTACGTCATCCGCCGGGAACCAGAAGCGGGCGCTTCATGAAATCATTGCGCGCCAAGCTGCTGGCGCTGCTGACCGTCACGATCCTGATCGCCGCCACCCTGCAAGCGGTCGAAGTGTTCCGCAACGCCATGCGCGAGGCGGATGCGGTATTCGACTATCACCTGCAGCAACTCGCCTTGTCGTTGAGCAATGGCGAGTTCGGACTACCCGGGTTTGGCCCGCTTGGCCATGCAGGCGACGGCGTGGATTACGTCGTCCAGGTATGGGCGCCTGACGGTCGACGGATCTACGTCTCCCGCCCCCAGGCCACCATGCCCGATCAGGCCGTGCTCGGCTATGCCAATGCGACACTGGACGGCCAACCCTGGCGGGTGTTTTCCATGCAGGCGAACGGCCGCACGATCCAGGTCGCGCAACCGCTTCGCAACCGGCAGGCGCTGGCATTGACGTTCGCGCTCGACGCGATGCTTCCATTGCTGCTGATCGCACCGATGCTGCTGCTGGTCGTCGCGTGGGCCGTGCGCCGCTCCCTGCGGCCGCTACGTGTCTTGTCCCATGAACTCGAGAACCGCGCAGCGACTTCCGCCGACCCGATCGAGCCCGATGGGGTGATGCTCGAAATGCAGCCCGTGGTGCGCGCGATGAACGGCTTGTTCGCTCGCACCCGCAAAGCCTTCGACGCCCAGCAGGCTTTCGTCGCCGATGCTGCGCATGAATTGCGCTCGCCGCTGGCCGCGCTGAAATTGCAAATCCAGATGCTTGAACGTGCCCAGGATGACGCGAGCCGCGCCATCGCCCTGCGCCGTCTCGAGGCTGGCGCAGAGCGGGCCACGCACCTTGTCGAGCAACTGCTCGCGCTTGCAAGGGCGGACCTTGACGCACGCGAGGCCTCCGCCCCCACACCGCTGGCCGAGGCAGCGCGGCTTGCACTCTCGGATACGCTTGAGCTGGCGCAAAGCCGCGGGGTCGACGCCGGACTTGAACAAGACGATCCGAGCATCGTGCGTGCACCGCCCGATGGTCTGCGCGTATTGGTTCGCAACCTTGTGGACAACGCCATCCGGCACACACCCTCGGGAGGACGGGTCGATGTCAGAGTGCACCGCGAGGATGCCAAAGTCATCCTCGACGTCGACGATTCCGGCAAGGGAATCTCCGCAGAGGAACGCCCCCGCGTCTTCGACCGCTTCTATCGAGGTTCCGGGGCCACACCCGGGGGCAGCGGTCTCGGACTGGCGATCGTTCAAAGCGTGGCTGAGCGCAGCGCAGCCACCATCGAACTGCTCGACTCTCCCCTCGGCGGTCTGCGCGTGCAGGTAACCTTCGAGGTGGTCGAACCACAGCCGAATGGCGCCGGTGCGTCCTGAGGGGCCCCAGGGCGCGGGCGTCAATCAGCCCGTCACGCCGCCGGCGCCGTCTCCAGATCAAAAGCCTTATGCAAGGCACGAACCGCCAGTTCGAGATACTTTTCGTCAATCAAGACCGACACCTTGATTTCAGACGTCGAGATCATCTGGATGTTGATCCCCTCTTCTGCCAGGGTGCGAAACATCTTCGACGCCACACCAGCGTGTGACCGCATACCCACGCCGACGATCGAAACCTTGCAAGCCTTCGGGTCGCCGATGATGTCCTTGGCGCCGATGTGGCCCTGGATGCCAGTCCTGAGCATATCCAGCGCCCGCACGTAATCATTCCGGCTGACCGTGAACGAAAAGTCCGTGAAACCATCGACGCTCTGGTTCTGCACGATCATGTCGACTTCAATATTTGCGCTGCCGACGGCGCTGACAATCTGGTAGGCGATGCCAGGGTGGTCGGGGACGCCCACGACAGTGATCTTGGCTTCGTCACGCGCGAAGGCAATGCCGGAAACGACGGCACGT
Organism: Thiomonas sp.; assembly: GCA_027311065.1. Classification (GTDB taxonomy): domain Bacteria; phylum Pseudomonadota; class Gammaproteobacteria; order Burkholderiales; family Burkholderiaceae_C; genus Thiomonas_A. The sequence goes on from DAICZP010000032.1 coordinate 20,486, forward strand.
TCCATGGTCTGGTCTTCCTCGAAGGTAATAAGCGTTCCGCTGCGCATTTCCTGCTCGAGCGGAATATCCCAGGGAGTCAGGCTCGAAAGCACACGCAGGCGTACGCGATACTTGCCCGCAAACTCCACCGAACGAATCTGCAGCACCTTCGACCCGAGGCTGGCCATTTCCAGCATTTCCTCGAAGGTGATGGTTGACAACTTGCTGGCTTCGGGGACGACCCGGGGATCCGTGGTGTAGACCCCGTCTACGTCGGTATAGATCTGGCATTCGTCGGCGCTCAGCGCCGCCGCCAACGCCACCCCCGAGGTATCAGAGCCACCGCGGCCCAGCGTGGTGATATTGCCATCCGGATCCATGCCCTGGAACCCTGCAACGACGACCACGCATCCGCGATCGAGATCTGCACGCATACGATCCTGGTCGATCGATTCGATGCGAGCCTTGGTGAACGCGCTGTTGGTGTGCACGCCAACCTGGAATCCGGTGTAACTGCGCGCCTCGCGCCCGAAGGATTTCAAGGCCATGGCGAGCAGACCGATGGTGACCTGCTCGCCCGTCGAGGCGACAACGTCGAGTTCGCGCGGATCGGGATCGGGCTGGATTTCCCGCGCAAGGCCGATCAACCGGTTGGTTTCACCCGACATCGCGGACACCACCACCACGACCTGGTGCCCGGCATCGGCCCACTTGATGACGCGCCGCGCGACGTTCTTGATGCGTTCGACGGAACCGACCGAGGTTCCGCCGTATTTCTGGACGATGAGCGCCATGTTTGGTTCAGGAGAAGCAAGCCGTGAACAGCGTCGATGCACGATCGGTTCCGCCGATCCGCCATTCCACGGCAAAACCCAAAATTATAGATGTTGCGCGTCGCGGCACAGAATTTCCCGGTTTCGCGTCACAACGGTGCCCGCCAGCACGACGCGTAATCCGACAGCCCCTCCGGCGCTGCAGCGCACCTGACGAATCAGTGCCTTTAACTGCCCTGCACTGGCACGTATGCCAACTTCCCCAAGCCAGGCACGCAGCACCTCGCTCATCCGCGCAGCGTCCAGTTCGCGCAGCGCAGCGAGTCGAAGACCACCGTTGGCGCGGCACCCTGCAAGATCCTCGGCAGCGCGTGCATCGACGCACGCCGCGGCCTGCGCGCACAGCGCCGCGGCACGTGGCAATGTGCGCGCCCACCCCGGCTCCAGGCGTGCCACGACCGGCAACAATTCATGCCTGATGCGGCTACGCCGAAATGCCGGATCCTGGTTCATCGGGTCGTCGATATAAGCAACGCCCTGTGCATCGAGGGTGGCGCGCAGCGCCGCCGCCGTCACTTCCAGCAGTGGGCGGCCCAGCCAGACACCGTCGCGCTCCACGGCCGCTGGCATCGCTGCCAGCCCTTTCGGGCCGGCTCCGCGCAGAAGCGCCAGAAGCAATGATTCCACCTGGTCATCGGCCTGATGCCCCAGCAGCAGCCAGCGACATCCAGCGCGCACCGCGGCCGCACCCATGACGGTGTAGCGCGCCACGCGCGCCTGTTCCTCGATACTGCCACCCGGCACCGTCGGGACGCGCGCGTGCACAACCTCGCACGCGACGCCCCAAGCAGCACAGACGTCTTGCGCGTGGATCGCGAAGCGGTCCGCATCGGCCTGGAGCCCGTGATGGACGTGGAGTGCGCGCAATGCCGCAGGTCCCCACGCATGCACGGCAGCCAGCAACAGTGCCGTCGAGTCAGCTCCGCCACTGAAACCCACCGCCACCGGCGCATCGCCGGGCCGGAGCGCATGCGTGCGCGCGAATGCGCGCACGGCATCGAGACCCGGCTGCGCGTGCAGGCGCGCCCACGGAACGACGGCCACCGATGCGCGTCAGTTCGCCGACTTGATATCCTGGAAGCGACCGAACGCACACAGGCGCTCGTACCGCTGCCGGACCAGATCGGCCGGCTTGACGCCTTGAAACTGACGCAAACTCTCCCCCAGGGCTCGCTTGAGCGCTGCGGCCATTGCCTGGGAATCACGATGCGCTCCACCCACGGGTTCGTTGACAATTTTGTCAATCAGACCCAGCGCCTTGAGCCTGTGTGCCGTCAACCCCAGGGCTTCAGCCGCTTCCGGCGCGCGCTCGGAACTTTTCCAGAGAATCGAGGCACAGCCCTCGGGAGAAATCACCGAATACACCGAAAACTGCAACATCAACACGTGGTCGGCAACAGCGATCGCCAACGCGCCTCCCGACCCACCTTCACCGATGATGGTCGAAACGATCGGCACCTCGAGCTTCGCCATTTCGAAAATATTGCGCCCGATTGCCTCCGACTGGCCGCGCTCCTCCGCATCGATGCCCGGATACGCACCCGGCGTGTCGACGAACGTGAACACCGGCAGGCCGAATTTTTCCGCGAGTTTCATCAGCCGCAAGGCTTTGCGATACCCCTCGGGCTTTGTCATCCCGAAGTTGCGCAACGCACGCTCCTTGGTATCGCGCCCCTTCTGGTGGCCAATGACCATGCATGCCTGCCCATTGAAGCGCGCCAACCCGCCCACGATGGACAAGTCGTCCGCAAAGTGGCGATCTCCATGCAGTTCGTGGAAGTCCGTGAACAACTGCTCAACGTAGTCGAGGGTGTATGGCCGCTGGGGATGGCGCGCGATCTGCGTCACCTGCCACGGACTGAGCTTGGCGTACAGATCCTTCGTGAGCTGCAGGCTCTTCTTCTGCAGGCGGCCGATTTCCTCGGAGATGTCCACCGCGGACTCGTCCTGGACATAGCGCAGCTCTTCAATCTTGGTTTCCAGCTCGGCAACCGGCTGCTCGAAATCGAGAAAGACTTTCTTGCTCATCATGCGTTCAATATTCCACCGGTAGCGGGTCAAGACTCCGCCAAATATACCAAGTCCCGACCGAGCGCCATGGCGCCCAGGCCGCCGCGACCTCCCGCAATTCGCTACGGCTGACCTCTTCGCCAGAAAAATAGCGGTGGCTGATCCCGCGCTGCAGGCCCACGTCATCGAGAGGAAGAACGTCCGGGCGCATCAGGTAGAAGATCAGGAACATCTCGGCCGTCCACCGGCCAATGCCGCGAATCGCAATCAGCTCGGCGATGATGGCATCGTCCGACATTGTGTCCCACTGACGGGGGTGCACGTGGCCAGTGTCGAATTTGGCCGCAAGGTCACGCAGGTATTCGCATTTACGCTGCGACAAACCCGCCGCGCGCAGCGTCGGGACATCCTGCGCCAGCAGTGCCTGCGGCGTCATCGGACCCACGCAGGCAACCACGCGGTTCCACACTGCCTGCGCCGCCTTCACGGAAATCTGCTGCCCCACCACCGAACGCGCCAGCGTCTGGAATGCATCGCCGCGGCTGAGCAGGCGTGCACCAGGATGCTCGGGAATCAGCTTGCGCATGACCCGATCCGCTTGCATCAAGTCCGCGCACGCCGCGTCCCAGTAAGCGGGTCGCATCGCGTCATCGTCCGCGCGCGTTGATACCTGGATGGTTCCTCGCACCATCACGCGTGACGCCAGATGGTCACACCGCCCGGCTTGTCCTCGAGCACGATCCCGGAGTGGAGCAAGGTGTCCCGAATCGCATCCGCGCGCGTGAAATCGCGTGCTGCCTTCGCCTGCGCACGCACAGCCACCTGCTGTTCAACCCAGGCTGGGTCGACCGTGATGCCCGCTTGCAAAAATTGATGCGCGGGTTGGGTGAGCAGACCCAGTGTGGCGCCAAGCCCTCGCAGCAGCGCCGCCAAACCTTGGTCCCCGGTGCGGTTGATCTCGCCGGCGAGATCAAACAGGACGGCCATTGCCTCCGGCGTATTGAAATCATCATCCATGGCGGCTGCGAAGCGGCGGGCCGCGACGTGTTCCCAATCCACCATCGGCGCAACGTCAGGGTGTGCCTGCAGGGCCGTGTAAAGCCGGCCCAGGGCGTGCCGCGCATCGCGGAGGTTGTCCTCACTGTAGTTCAACGGAGAGCGGTAATGGGCACGGATGATGAAGAACCGGATAGTTTCAGCGTCAAAAACGCGCAATACGTCGCGGATGATGAAGAAATTCCCAAGCGACTTGGACATTTTTTCTTCATTGACCCGGACGAACCCGTTGTGCATCCAGAGGTTTGCGAGCGGTTGCCCGTGCGCGCCTTCGCTTTGCGCGATTTCGTTCTCGTGATGGGGAAACTGAAGGTCGGCGCCGCCGCCATGAATATCGAAATGTTCACCCAGCAGTGCGCAACTCATCGCCGAACATTCGATGTGCCAACCGGGTCGTCCCGGACCCCACGGCGATGGCCAGCGCACCTCGTCTGGCTCCCCTGGCTTCGCTTGCTTCCACAGCACGAAATCAAGAGGATCGCGCTTCGCAGTGTCAATTTCAACACGCTCACCCGCATGAAGCGCATCCAGCGATTTGCCCGAAAGCCGCCCGTATCCAGGGAAGGCACGCACCGAATAGTCGACATCCCCGGCACTGTCCTGGTAGGCCAGGCCTTTGTCGATCAATCTCGCGATGAGTGACTGCATCTCGTCGATGAAATCGGTGGCTCGCGGCTCCAGCGTGGGCCGCTCGATACCCAGCGCGTCGGCGTCCGCGTGCATGGACGCGATATAGCGATCGGTGAGTGCGCGCACGCTCACGCCCGATTCGAGCGCACGGCGGATGATTTTGTCGTCGACGTCCGTGATGTTGCGCACGTAGGTGACGCGCAGCCCGCGCGCACGCAACCAGCGTTGCACCACATCGAACACCGCCATCACCCGCGCGTGCCCGAGATGACAATCGTCGTACACCGTCATGCCGCAGACGTACATGCGGACGTGGCCGGACTCGATCGGAATCAAGGGCTCCTTTTCGCGCGTCAGGGTGTTATAGATCAGTTGTGTCATCGTGGAAAGTGAAGGGCGTCGCGGCGCAGCGCCGGTCGCGTCGGTCCTGTGTGAAAATGCCGTCGGGAGACCGGTCGTCGTGAGCCGGATAAAATCAAAAACTTAGCACACCCAGAGCCATTCGAACCATGGATCAAGCCAGAACCCCGCGCACCACTCGACGTCTGTCCAGGCTTGCGCACTTGCTCGCCATGCTCGGCCTCGTCGCCGGGCTGTCCCTGCCGACGCAGCCCGCCCGGGCCGATGCGCTGGGGGACGTCCAGCAGCTTGCAGCATCGGGCAAGCTTGCGGAAGCGCAAAGCCGGCTCGACAAGCTCATCGCCTCGAATCCGAAGGATCCGCAGTACCTGTTCCTTCGCGGCGTGCTCCTGACAGAGCAACGTCGCACGGCCGACGCGATCAAGGTCTTCACGCAGATCACCGAGCAGTTCCCCGAACTTCCCGAACCCTACAACAACCTTGCGGTGCTGTATGCGCAGCAAGGCCAGTTCGACAAGGCCCGCGGCGCGCTCGAAATGGCGATCCATACCAATCCGAGCTACGCCACCGCGTTCGAGAATCTGGGGGATGTCTACGCCAAGCTGGCCAGTCAGTCCTACCAGAAGGCACTGCAGCTCAACAGCGGCAATGGCGATGCCACCGAGGCGAAGCTGGCGTTGATTCGTCAGCTTTTCACCGCCAAACCCATGCCTGCAGGCGCTGCCCCCGTGCCACCCGCGCCGGAACCGAAGCCCGCGATTGTGGCAGTCGCGAAACCAGCGCCCCGACCCTCGGTTGCACCGGTCACGTCGACGCCGCAACCCGCGTTGGTTGCCAAGCCTGTCCCTCAGCCCGCACCAGTGGCCAAGGTCGCCAGCGCCAAGCCGGCCCCGACGAGCCCGGCCCCGGTCATCAGCAACGCTGAGGCGGACGCGGTGGAAGCCGCGCTGCACCATTGGGCGAAGGCCTGGTCGGACAAGAGCCTTGATGCCTATTTCGCGAGCTACGCCCCCAACTACGCGCCGGCAGGTCAGCGTCATGCCGCGTGGATGTCGGAGCGACGCGCACGCATCGCGGACAAGGGCCACATCGAGGTGCAACTCGAGCAGATGCATGTCAAGGTCGAAGGCGACAAGGCAATCGCGAAGTTCCGCCAGATCTATTCGAGTGGATCCCTGCATTTCAATAGCCCGAAAACTCTGAGGCTGGAAAAGATGCATGGGCATTGGCGCATCGTGCAGGAAGGCGCAGGCTGAGTTGTCCCGCGCGCCGGTTCGGCGCGGAATCTTCTTGCCCGAGGTCGCACTAAGCAGACACGGGGCCGGTTCTCCCGGCCCCGTTTTTTTTGTGCGAACCAGAAGGAGCATGCCATGGTGTCGGAAGGATCCATCGCCCCCAGGGAACGGGTGAACATTGTCTACCGCCCCGCGACAGGCGACCATGCCGCGGACGTCGAGCTTCCCCTGAAGCTGCTCACCCTGGGGGATTTCACCCTGCGCCAGGAGGAAGAACCCATCGAGACATTACGCGCGATCGAGGTCGACCAGGACAACTTCGACGCCGTGATGCAGGCGCATGCGCTGCGGCTCGACCTGCGGATTCCGCGCGCCCCGGACGCATCGTCTGAAGCAGGGGACACCATCGATGTCCAGCTGCATTTCAACTGCCTGCAGGATTTCTCTCCCGATGCCATCGCGGCGCAGGTTCCACAACTTCGACACCTCGTCGAAATGCGGGAGGCGCTCAAGGCTCTCAAGGGCCCACTGGGCAATATCCCCAAATTTCGTCGCCGGCTCCAGGAACTCATCGACAACCCGGCATTGCGCGATCGCCTGCTGGCGGAACTCGGCATCGCATCGCCTCGCTCGTAACCTGCGATCCGGAGCCTCCCATGGACACCTTACCGCACACGGGCGCTGTCGTGCCCGAATCTGCCCTCCTGCTGGAAACCCTCATCGAAGCTGCGCGCTTGCGCCCTGGTGACGACGCCTACGCTTTGACCCGGCAGGGTCTGGAAACCTTCGTCGCTGAACTCGCGAAGCCCACCGGCACACCGCTGCCAGCACAACCCTGGGGTATCGACGCCTTGATCGCCAAGATCGATCAACGCCTTTCGGCCTGCATCGACGCCATCCTTCACCACCCCGACGTCCAGCGCCTCGAAGCGGCGTGGCGCGGTCTGCGCTTCCTGATCGACCGCACGGACGTTCGCGAAAACATCCGCATCGAGCTGGTCAGCGTGTCCCGTGAAGCGTTGCAGGACGATCTTGACACCGCCGGCGAACTGACCCGCAGCGCGCTGTACAAGTTGCTTTACACCAGCGAATATGGGCAGTTCGGCGGGCAGCCTTACGCCGCGGTGATCAGCGACGCGGCGTTCGGCCCAGGCCCGCGCGACATCGCACTGCTTGACTCCATCGCCCGCATCTGCGCCGTCGCCCATGCCCCGTTCATCGCGGCAGCCGCGCCCTCGTTCTTCGGAATCGCATCACTCGGGGATCTTCCCCATGTCAAGGATCTTGCCGCCCTGTTCGAGGGGCCGCAATACATCAGATGGCGCGCATTTCGGGCCGTCGAGCATGCGCGTTACGTGGCACTGACATTGCCGGCCATGCTCCTGCGCTTGCCGTACGGCACCGAAACCGTACCCGCGCGAACCTTCCGCTACGTCGAGGATATCTCGGCCGGCAGCACCGCGTTTCTGTGGGGCAGCGCAGCCTTCGCGTTCGCCTCGCGACTGAGCGCAAGCTTCGCGTCGGACCGCTGGTGCGCCAATATCGTCGGGCCGGCGGGGGGCGGCACGGTCGGTGACCTCCCGATCTTTACCTACACCGCCCTGGGAGAACTGCAATGCAAGATTCCTGCGGAAGCGCTCATCTCCGAGCGTCGTGAATATGAACTCGCCGAGCAAGGCTTCATTGCGCTCACTATGCGCAAGAACAGTAACAACGCTGCATTCTTCTCAGCGAATTCGGTCCAAAAACCCCAACAGTTTGGCAATGGCGAAGGCAGCCACGACGCCGAACTCAACCACCGGCTCGGGACCCAGCTTCCATACATGTTCATCATCAACAGGCTGGCACACTACATCAAGGTCATCCAGCGCGAAAACATCGGCACCTGGAAAGACCGCGCGGATATTGAAAATGCGCTGAACCTCTGGATCCGCCAGTATGTGGCCGATATGGACAATCCCGCGCCCGGCGTGCGTAGTCGCCGCCCCTTGCGACAGGCGCGCATTCTCGTCAGCGAGGCCGAAGGCGACCCGGGCTGGTACCAGGTCAGCCTCCAGATCCGGCCGCATTTCAAATACATGGGCGCGTCGTTCACCCTGTCACTTGTCGGACGCCTCGACAAACAGTGAACACGCGCGCGGCTCCGGGCGTGTTTCAAGCGTCACGCGACGCCTCATCCCTGAAACACGCAGGACATCGTGCTCGCGCAAACTGGCCGTGCTGGTGAGCCCATGCGGCTCACGCAATTTTTCTGCCGCGTCCGTGAAGGAGTCGTCATGCCGATGCCATGCTATGCCCTCATCAAAGGCAAGAACCAGGGTGAAATCAAAGGCTCAAGCAAGGTCCGAGGACACGAGGGCAGGATTCTCGTGCAGGCCGTCGATCACGTGATCGAAATCCCGCGCAACCCCCAAAGCGGGCTCACGACAGGCAAGCGGGTGCACGGTCCCATGCGGCTGACCAAGGAGGTTGACCAATCCTCCCCAAAGCTGTTCCAGGCGCTGACGTCCGGTGAACAGATGGAGGAAGTCTCGCTGGCCTACATCCGCATCACCGATCAAGGCACCGAGGAGCGTTACTACACAGTCAAGCTGGAAAACGCCATTTTGACGCACATCCGCGCCTGGGTTCCCAATTGCCTCGACCATGCGCACCAGCACATCGGCCACATGGAAGACATCTGCTTCACCTACGAAAAAATATCCTGGACCTTCGAGCCCGATGGCATTGAAGCCGAAGACTCCTGGCTCGCTCCCAAGACCTGAACCACGTTGTACGCGCCAACGTGTCAACCGGCCGCTTGCAATGCCCGTATCCGCGTCCTCTCCCATGCGCTTGCTCGAACGCCTGCGCCACGGCGCATGTTTCAGGCGTGCACAACCCCATCCCGATGCCCTTCGTGACTCCATCCTGGATCATCTTCGACGTGTCCTCAACACCCGTCGAGGCCACGCACCTCTAGACCCCGCGTTCGGTCTGCCAGTTGAACTCCTCAGCAACGCAACGGCATCAGCGCGCTTGGCCACGGACGTCGCACGGCTGATCACACGTTACGAGCCGCGCCTGCTCGGAGTCCGGGTCACACCGCACGAAGCGCCGCCCCCTCTTCACGGCCCTCGATTCACCATCGAAGGCCGTCTCACCGGTACAGGCACCGTCATCGAGGCCACCACGCGCATGACCGCGAGCGGATGCGTCATCCTCGAGATTCCCCGTCACTGAATCAACGATGTTTGTTCAGCACTACCAAGCGCAATTGCGGCATATCCGGGAACTGGCCGCCAGCTTCGCCATGGCGCACCCAGCCCTGGCACCCATGCTGCTCGGCACCCGCGCGGATCCCGATGTCGAGCGTGTCCTGGAGGGGGTGGCCTTTCTGACCGCGTTGACCCGCCAGAAGCTGGACGACGAATTCCCGGAGTTCACCCAGGAACTCATCGACTTGCTGCTACCGCATTATTTGCGCCCAGTCCCTGCGTCCACCATGGTCGCATTCGAATCCGACACGTCACCGCGCACCTCAATCCACGTGCCACGCGGAACCAACGTCGCATCGATCCCGGTGGACGGAACCGCCTGCCAATTCACCACGACATGGGACCTGCAGGTCACTCCGCTACGCCTCACCGCCGTCACCGTCCGGGGCGACCCGGCGGATCCTCCCACGCTGGAACTGGAGTTCACGTCGCCAGGCAGACCGCTGCAGGACTGGTGCGACGACACGCTGCGCCTGTTTCTCTCGTCCGGATACGACGAAGGAAGCCGCCTGCTCCTGCTGCTCGCGCGCCACGTCCGTGATGTCTGGGTCTCAGCACAGGGGACGCAGCCCTTCAGCCTCGGACGCCAGGCCCTGATCCTCCCGGCATTCGCACCGTCCCTCATGCCGGTCGCACCGCAAGATTTTCCCGCCCACGCGGTGGTCCAGGAGTACCTCACCCTTCCCGAAAAATTCCTGTATGTCGACGTCTGCGGCTTCCAGCACTGGCGCACGCGCGCTGGCGCACGTCGTTTCACCCTGAACATCGCGTTTGACGCACACCATACATGGATGCCACCGATCGACAGCGCCAGTTTCATGCTGCACGTCGTTCCAGTGGTCAATCTGTTCGAGATTGATGCCGAGCCCATCGACCACCAGCATCGCACCTTCGAATACGCCGTGGAGCCGTCCGGCACGCCGCGCACGCACTACACGGTGCACGACGTCACGCGCGTATCGGGCTGGAAGTCCGGCCAGGCGCAGGCGCGTGCATATCTGCCATTTCGTATGCACCCGCATGGCGCGTACGCCAACACACCAACCTTCCGCATCACGCGTCGCAGCGCTGCCGACGGTGGGTGTTCGACGTTCATTTCCCTGCAATACCCGCCGGAAACCGAGGCTGCGCAGGAAACTTTGAGTCTGCGGCTGCGCTGTACCAACGGAACCCTCGCAGAGGCGCTGGGCGTGGGAGACCTGCATGCTCGATGCGTGAATACACCGGACCGCATGCAATTCACCAACATTCGCCCCATCGCACCAGGCCGCATGCCGCCGCTGGACGAGAACCTGCTGTGGCGCCTGCTCTCCCACCTGCACATCAACCTCAGCAGCGTCGCCGATGCGGCGCGGATTCGTGATCTCCTGGCCTTGTACCTTCCCGGGGCCGATGACGAGCGCGCCCAGGTCCGTGCGAATCGGCGCCGCATCGACGGGCTTGAAGACGTGCGCATCGACGCCGAAACCCGTCTCGTCGGCAGGGGAGGCTTGCGACGCGGCCAGGCCATCACCCTGCAATGTCGAAGCGATCATTTCGCCGGCATCGGCGATCTGTTTGTCTTCGGAAGCGTCCTGGAACGTTTGCTCGGCGATTGCGCCGCATTTGGCGGGTTCGTTCGCGTCACGCTCGACGATCCGCTCTCGGGCAGTCGATTCGAATGGCCTGCACGCATCGGCGCCAAGCTGCTGATCTGATTCGCGCGTTGCGCGAGCATCCGGCCCGTTTCGATTTTTTCCAGGCGGTCCGCCTCCTGCGTACGCCGGACGAGCGCTTGCACATCCGACCCGAACTCGGCCTGGGGTTTCCAGTTCGTGACATCGCGGCACTGGAGGCCATGGCAAATGGCGATTGGCGCATGACGGTCACATTCGGCGGTTTGTACGGCGTGGCCTCAGCGCTGCCGACCTATGACACCGAAGACCTCCTCGACGAACGGTCCGGCGATGGACATTCGACGCGCGACTTTCTCGACATCCTGCACCACGCCATCTACCTGCAGCTGTTCCAGGCCTGGGCCAAGCCGCGTCTGGCGCGCAGCGTGGTCGAAGAGCGCAATGCCACCACCCTGGCGAGCCTGCACGCATTGCTCGGCCTCGGTGACGCATCGATACGCACCCGCACTTTCGACGCCAAGACCAGCCTGCTGCGGCATGCAGCAGCGCTCGGTCGCTGGTCACGCGGCGCGGTTGGCCTCACATGCATGCTGGCCGATCTTTTCCCCAAAGCGGAGGTCGGCGTTGACGGCGGCTGCCTGTATCGGGCCTCCATCCCTCTTCAACAGCGCTGGCGCCTTGGAACCACGCCGCATGCGCTCGGCCGTGACAGCACGCTGGGTGCGCGTATCGATGATGCCGGTGCACTGCGCATCCGACTCGGCGCGCTCGCCCCCCGCCACTATCGCCAGCTTCTGCCAGGCCATGGGGCCCATACCCACTTGCGCGCCATCCTTCAAACCTACCTCGACCACCCCATGCACACCACCCTGCAACTGCACTGCAGTCGTGCGGAACCCGCGCGCTGTGGCGGCAAGCGTTGGTGCGTTCTTGGCCACGACTGCTGGCTGCTGCGATCGTCCTGCACCCACCCGTCCGGCTCCTGCTTCGTGATCACGCCATGAGCGGTGCACAAGCCTGGGCCAAAGTGTTACGACCGACATCCAGGTGACATGGCATTGCAACTGCCATGTTCAAAATGACCCCTATGCATCTTTGCAGTTTTCCCACCATGACCGACGCCACTCCACCGCTCCAGCCACGATTCGAATTCACCTGCGAAGGCTCGGCGGGGCGCGGTAACCTCGCCGTCGTCGCCTGGCATGGCATCGAGGCCATTTCGCAGGTCTTTCGGTTCGAACTCACCCTTGCCGGCAGCGGCCCTGCACCCGACCTGCCATCGATGCTTGCGGCCCCGGCCTGCCTGCGCATGTATGTCAGCGCCGATGCGGCACCCATCGAGCATCACGGCGTGCTTGCCGCATTCGAGCAGTTGCACCGGGCCGATGGCTACGTGTTCTATCGTGCTGAACTCGTCCCGCGCCTCTGGCGGCTTGGCATTTCGAGCGGCTGCAAGACATTCCAGCGCGAGCAGCCCATCACCGACACGATCACCCAGATTCTGCAACACGCCGGTCTTGGCCCTGCCGACGTTGAACGCCGTCTGTGCGCCACCTACCGACCGCGAAGCTTCGTCTGCCAGTATCAGGAATCCGACCTCGATTTCATCCGCCGCTGGCTCGAGCGCGAAGGTATCTATTTCCATTTCGAACACGCGCAAGGGCGCGACCGAATGGTTCTGCTGGACCATCGCAGCATGCATGCGCCGGCGACGCGCAGGTTGCGCTACCTGCCCGACGACGCACCAGCGAGCGCTTTTGCATCCGACGGGGTCCGCACGCTCACATGCCGCGTTCAACCCCTTCCTCGCACCCTGGTGCTTCAAGGCTACAACCACCGCAAGGCGGCACTGCCGTTGCGCGCCACCGCCATGGTGAGCGCGCACGGATTCGGGGAAGTCGTCCACGACGATGCGAACATCCGCAGCCCCGACGAGGCCGCACGATACGCGCGCATCCGCGCTGAAGAACTCGCCTGCACCGCATGCGTGTTCCAGGGCCGATCCACGGTCATGGATCTGCGGGCAGGCGGCCTTGCCTCCATCACCGGCCATGATCGCGAGGACTTCAACACCACCTTGCTCGTCACCGAGGTCCACCACCACGGCGAGCAGACAGGCGCCTTGATCGAGGCGCTGCGCAACGCCGACGCGCGCGATTCCGGACATTGCGGCGGATCCATCAGTTACCACAACAGCTTCAAGGCCATCCCGGCAGAAACCCAGTTCCGGCCGGAAAGGCAGACCCCAATACCACGCGTGCACGGCACCATGAGCGCGCGCATTGCACACGATCCACAGGATGCATCGGATATCGACCCATACGGGCAGTACAAAATTCGTCTGCCCTTCGCGCAAAGCGTCAACGATGCCGGCGCCACCAACGCCTCCGATACACGGGTGCGCCTTGCCTCACCTTACGCCGGGCACGGTCATGGTTTGCACTTTCCGCTGCACGACGGCACTGAGGTTCTGCTCGGCTTCGTCGATGCGGATCCCGATCGTCCCGTCATCCTCGGCGCGCTCCCGAACTCCGAGCACGTGTCAATGGCCACCTCGGCCGATCCGCAGGACAACCACATCGACACCGCGGGCGGCAACCATCTCCGGTTCCACGACGCCCCCGGGCATCAAGGCGTGTGGCTTCACTCGCCGTCCGGCTCAACCACCTTTGGGCTTGGCGCCGTCACGCCATCGGGGACAAATACCTTGTGGAGCAGCACGAGCGGCAGCAGCGTCAGCTTCGTGGTCGGTGCAAAGCACGACATGATGCTCGGAGAATCGCGGCGGCTCTCACTGGCGGACAGCAGCGAGATCAGCGCCTCGATCCGCAACGCGTTCACACTGCAGTCCGATGTCCGTTACAACGCATCGTCCAGTATTCAATGGAATTGCGCGCGCAGCGTCGTCGTTTCCGACGACCATATGACCGAACTCGCAGCCAAGAAGTCGCTGCATGGACACAGTGGCGTGCATCTGTCCAGTGGAAGCGGCCTGCGCGCCGCATCCATCCAGGCCGCGCAGCGGCGCGTGCGCAAGGCGGTGTTGGCGCATCTGGCAACCATGGCTGCCATCAGCGCGATCGCGGCCGAGCGTCTCGCCAGGCAAGCAGCCACGGAGCAAGGAGACCCGACCCGTGCACTCGCCCCGGGGGAACCCGCAAGCGTGGTGGCGACAGTCCTCGAACCCACCCTGAGCGCGATCACCACCGCCGCGCTGCATCTGCTTGTCTCCCGCGTTCTTCGCAACGCAGCGACGCACGGCCCCGAGGGGGCACCCAGTACGGTCGATATCGAACCCGATCGCATCGGCATGCGCGTCGCGCCGACGCCCGCGACGCAATCATCCATGGAACTGCGGCCCACGGCGGCAGACCTTGGCACGGCCGATTCGACGGCAAGCGCGCACCTCGCCTTGCAACCCGGGCATACGCATCTTGATGCTGGCCGCGGCGCGCAGACCTCCGACCTCGACCTCACACCATCCCACGCCGCGTTGAGCACGCCCGACTGCCGGGTTGCCCTGTCCCCGAGCGGCTTCGATGTCACGGCGGGGGACACCCGGCTTGCCATGGGCCGCGCCGAACGCCGCATCGCGCTTCATCAGGGCAATGTGGGGCTGACCCTTGAAACCGATGCTGCATCGTTGATGCTGGGGTCGTACGGCCTGCGTGTGCGCCGCTCGGGCATTGAACTCACGGGCGCCGGACGTCCGATCGAAATCGGCTGACATCATGAACATCACGAAACCCGACACGCTTGCGCTGACCATGCGCCTCGATGAACACGCGAATGGCACCGGCCTGCATCTCGGCTTTCTCTGCGGGTTCAGCTTCGATCGGCAGGCACCCATGTTGAGCCAGCGCGTACTGTGGGCGCTGCTTCGTGATGCGCAAAGCCATGGCTTGGCCGATGCCGGCTTTCCAAAACCAGGAGCCGAGGTTCTCGTCTGTGGCCGCGCCGCGGCGCCACAGGGCGCAGGGGCTGGCGACCATGCGCCGTCCATTCGTATCGGGAACCTGTTCGGCCGAATCGGCACGCTCCAGGATACGCAACATTGCAGGGACGCCAGCCAGCCAAGGGCATCATCGCGCCGCGCGCAATGGGGAACCTTCGATCCGAACTGGCTGTCCACCCGCTGGCCGCAGCCGCCCATTGACCTTGATCCGCGTGTGTACTTCAACGCACCCGACGGGCACGATCAAAGCCGCCCATTCCAGGGCGACGAGCCGATCGAGATTCGGAACATGCATCCGTGCCATCCCGTACAGCGAACCCGCCTTCCCGGCGTTCGGTTGCGCTGCTGGATCCGCCGCGCGCATCGTGCCCATTGGGAGAGCATCGCCGGCGCGGCGGACACCCTCTGGCTATTCCCGACGTTCTCTGCCGGCATCCTCCTGCACCGCGCCCACATCGCAGATGCGATCGCCGATCCTCCGGATCGAATGATCGCCAACTGGACACCGCTGACAGGCCGATCCCCGAAGCCTGACGACATTCACCCCAAGGAGTAAAGCATGCAACAACCCTACAGCCCGACGCATTCTCAGGAAGCGCGCCACTTGTCCTCGCTCGGGGGCCCCGACCACGACGCGGAACTTGAAGACATCATTCGGCAAGTCGACGAACTTGAAGCGCAAACGCGCGTGCTGATGGCGCAGCACGGTATCACCAAAGACGACATCGCCACGTATCTTCCCGCCTTTTCTGCACCCGACGACGATGCGATCGGTACGCGCGCGCACATCAATCCACCTCCGCAACATCAGGCGCAAGCCGCCGGCCCTGCGCCGGACTCGACCCCGCCGCCGCGTGCACTGACCCGCGATGACGTCGTCGCCCGCGCCACGGCCGGTGCATCGATGGCAGGTGCAACGCTTTCGTGCATGGATCTCACGGGCATCGAACTGGCGCAGGTTGATTTCACCGGGGCGACATTCGAAGGCGTACGACTCGCAGGTTGCGACCTTACCGGTGCACGTATGCGCGGTGCCCGCATGCGCGAATGCAATCTGGCTGGCTGCAACCTTCAGAAGACCGAGTTCGTCGGGGCCACGCTGGAGCACTGCGACCTTCGTCGCGCCGACTTGCGTGAGGCACGACTCCAATCCATCCGCTGCGTATCAACGCAAATGGACGGTGCGCAACTCGCATACGCCACGCTGTCGGCCGCCACTCTCGAGCGCTGCAGCATGGTCAGCGTGCAGGCCAGCGCCAGTGAGGCTGGCAAGGCAAGGTTTGCAGCATGCGACCTTCGCAACGCGGACTTCACCGAGGCACAAATGACGCGCGTGATCTTCGAGGACTGCAATCTCGAGAGCGCCAGTTTTGCTGAGGCCACGTGCAATCGGGCCGTGTTCATGGCAAGCTGCGCCAAAGGTGCGCGCTTCCCAGCCGCGGACCTGCGCAACACGCGCGCCGATGTCGGTACGCGCTTCGACCATGCGAACTTCGCCGACGCACAGCTCTCCGGTGCAAGTTGGTCCAGGGCAGGCATGTGTGGTGCCTCGTTTCCAGGCGCGATCCTCGACGAGGCCGACTTTTGCGACGTGCAGGCACGCGGCTGCCTGTTTCGCCTGGCCTCGGCCAAGCGTTGCCGATTCGACCGCGCTGACCTGCGCGATGCCGATCTGAGCACCATCAACCTGTTCAGAGGATCGCTGCGAGGCAGTCGTCTCGAGGGTGCACAGCTGCGTGACGCCAATCTGTTTGGCGTCAATTTCGACGGCAGCAACCCCGACCCCGGCAACCTGCAGGGCTCCAACATCGATCGTGCACGCCTGCCACGCCGGTGCACGCGGGCATGAACCAATCGCTGCAAGACGACCACCCGCATGACCACGCACACTTCAGCCCTCGACGCCGCACGCAAAGCTGGCGCCAGACCGAATCGCCTCGACGGTGCAGATCTGCGCGGCGCCGGGCTGCGTGGGATTGATTTCCGCGGTTGGTCGCTGCGCGACGTCGACCTCTCGGCTGCCGACCTGCGAGACGCTCGCTTGGACGGCGCAACACTGCGTCGGGTCGTGCTCGACCGCGCTCGACTGACGCGTGCTTGCGCCACAAGCGCAGAGCTTGTCGACTGCAGCCTGCGCATGGCGGTGGCGATGGGAATGAACCTGTCGCGTGCCGTGCTCAAGCGTTGCGATTTGCGAGGGTCAAACCTCGCAAACGCCGATTTCAGTCGTTCCGAATGCATCGACTGCCGGCACACCGGCGTCGATTACAGCGCATGCCTGCTGGAGCGCTGGATCGCTCCGGGTGCCGACCTTCGGCACGCGCGTCTTGCACGATCGCACCTCGAGCGTGCCGTGCTCACGGGCTGCCTGTTGCGTGGCCGCAATCTCCGGCGTTGCGTATTTCATCTCTGCGTGCTCGATGGCGCGGACCTCGCAAAAGTCGATCTGCGGCAGGCGCAGCTGCGCGAATGCACCCTCGCCGGTGCGAACCTTCGGGGCGCGAATCTGCGTGGTGTATATGTTCGCAACGTGGTCATTCGCGACGCGTGCGGCACCGGCGCCGATCTGCGTGCGAGCCGTTTCATGCATGTCGATGCGACTGGCTTCGATGGCCACGGCGCGCGCGCGGCGGGGCTTCGCTGGGAGGGTGTCGTTCTGCGAAACAGCCGCTGGACCGGGGCCGACCTGCGAGGTGCGCGCATGCACTTTTGCGATCTCTCGAACGCGGACATGTCGGATGCCGACTGTCGCGAGCTCGACTTGCACGGCGCGGACGTGCAAGGACTCCGCGCCACGAGGACCCGCTGGGCCGGGGCGTCGACATCCAATGTCCGTCTTTCCGATCCACTCCTGGCCCGCGCCATGCAGTGGGTTTCCAGCGCAGAGGACGGTGCGGCGCCATGCTGATGCATCCATCCTCCGCAACCATTGATCGCGCGTCGGGGTGGCAGGCACGCCAATCCTCTCGCGTATTCGACCTTCGCATGGCGCAGGTGCTGGACGCGACACCGCCGTGGTTTGTGCTCGATGCGTCACCGCGCGCGCTGCGCGCACCGAGCTGCCTGCTCGTGCCGCGGGTTGGTGATGTCGTACTGGTGTGCATCGCGAACGCTCCCGGGCCGGCCACCATCATCGCCGTCATCGAATCCGGCGCCGCAGCACCAGCGGAGCTTGGCCTGCCACCGTCCGCCACCATCATGTCGCCCGGCGGAACGCTGTCCATTCGCGCTACAGAAATCCGGATGGTGACGGCCGCCATCGTCCTCACAGCCGGCCGTGTCACCACGCGCGCGCTGCGATGCGTGCACCTCGTCGGCGAAAGCATCCGGCGGGTTCTCGGTATCGACGATACCCTGGCCGGCGCCG
>DAICZP010000033.1 GCA_027311065.1 Thiomonas sp.
TGGGCACCACCATCACCAGTCGCGATCTGCAGGATCTGCCGTCAACCGGGCGCAGCCTGCAGGACTATGTTCGACTGGATCCGCGCATCGTGATCACCGACCCGACCCGGGGTGAAATTTCGGCGCTGGGTCAGAACAGCCGCTACAACAACATCAGCATCGACGCGGTGCCAACCAACGATCCGTTCGGCCTGGAGTCGGGCGGCCTGCCGTCGCTGGGACAGCCGATCTCGATCGACGCGCTCGAAGCGATCGATGTCTCCACCAACAACTACGACGTCACCAACGCGCACAACGTCGGCGCGCAGATCAATGCGGTGACCAAGAGTGGCACCAACCAGTATCACGGCTCGCTGTATTACGTGTATCAGCCCAGCAAGTGGGTCGGTGACGACCAGCATGGCAACAGCTTCACCGGATACAACAAGCTGACCACGGCCGGGGGCACTTTCGGTGGCCCGATCATCAAGGACAAGCTGTTTTTCTTCTTGTCCTACGAGAAGAGCACCACCAATACCCCGACGCCGGACATCGGCATCATCGGCTCGGGCAAGTCGAGCATCGTGCCGATCACCCAGGCGCAGCTGACGCAGATCCAGAACATCGCCCAGGGTTACGGCTTCCCGACCGGCAGCGCCAGCGCCTCGCAGCCCAACACTACCGAGCAGCGCTATCTCGGCAAGGTCGACTGGAACATCAGCGACAATCACCGCATCAGCTTCCGTTACGACCGCACCAAGAGCAATCTCGCGGTAGTCAACAACTTCTACGGCGGCTCCACCGGTTCGATCGGTCTGGCCAGCAACCAGTACGCGCAGGAACGCGATTTCAAGAACTATGTGGTCAACCTGTACGACGACTGGAGCGACACGTTTTCGTCCGAGACTTCGGTGTCCTACGGCGAATACTCGCGCCTTCCGCTGCTCTACGGACCGCTGTCGCCGCAGGTGCGCGTATATGCCCAGCAGGGACCGGCGAGCAATCCCAGCGGCCCCAGCGTCTATATGGGTACCGACTATTCGTATCAGGCCAACAGCCTCAACACCAAGACCTACACGGCGTTCTGGGCCGGCACGCTGTTTCTCGACAACCACACGGTGAAGTTCGGTCTCGATTTCGTCCGCAACAAATACGACAACCTGTTCCTGCAGTACTACGCGGGTGCCTACGTTTTCAACAGCATCGCCGATTTCCAGAACGGCAACTATTCCAACTACCAGGTGCGGCGTCCGGCGGACGGCAATCTGAGCACGGCATCGGCCATCTGGTCTTACGACAACTGGGGCTTCTTCGCCCAGGATGACTGGCAGATCGGCAACCTGGCCCTGCAGTACGGCCTGCGCTGGGATGTGCCCATCGTGCGTCAGAGCCCCCCCTACAACGCCGGCTTCGCGCAGGCATTCGGCGTGACCAACCAGGGCACCATCAACGGCCATTCGGTGCTGGAGCCGCGGCTGTCGTTCAACTACAACTTCGACACTGACCTGCGCACCCAGTTGCGTGGTGGCCTCGGTCTGTTCATGGGCGCGACGCCTGCTGTGTGGCAGTCGAATCCATTCACCAACTATGGTCTGAACGTCGCGACCTTCCAGGCCTTCAATCCGGCCCAGGGTGGCCCGGTCTCATCCAACCCCGCCAACCCCGTGTCAGGCACGTTGCCGCGAATCCAGACCATCGACCTGCTGTCACCCAACTTTCAGCAACCGACGGTGTTGAAAGCTTCCCTGGCGCTGGATCGCCAACTGCCGTGGTGGGGCATGATCGCTTCGGCCGAGTTCGCGCACGTCAGCGCACAGGATGCGATCTATTACCAGAATCTCAACCTCGGCACGCCACGGGTGTTTGGTCCGGATGGCCGCCCGCTGTACTGGAAGGTCAACAGCAACGGCACCCTGTGTACCACGTCGTCCTGCGCCGCCGCCTATCGCAACCCGAATTTCGGCAGCGTGATCGAGCTCAGCAACACCAACCTGGGCGAAGCCAACTACATCACCCTGCAACTGCAGAAACCCTTCAGCGACGGCTGGGGCTGGTCGCTGGCCTACACCCACGGCAATTCCACCGAGGTCAATCCGGGCACCTCGTCGGTGGCCTACTCCAACTGGCGTTATTCGCAAGGCCTGAATCCGAACACCGCGGTGGCGGCGCCGTCCAACTACAGCATCCCCAACCGCATCACCGCGTCGTTGACCTGGTCGCATGACTTCTTCGGTGACTATGCCACCCGCGTGGGCACGTTCCTCGATGCTCACACCGGTCGCCCCTACAGCTGGACGTTCGGCAACGACGCCAACGGCGATCAGGTGTTCGGCAATGACCTGATCTATGTGCCGAGGGGCCCGGGCGACGTGCTGTTTACCTCGACGACCACGGCGCAGATGCAGCAGCAGTTCTTCCAGTACATCCAGGCCGACAGCTACTTGCGCAGCCATGAAGGCCAGGTGGCTGGCCGCAATGCCGTGCGCTCGCCATGGGTGCATGAGCTCGATCTGCGTCTCGCGCAGGAGATCCCCGGTCTTTTCAAGGGCAACAAGGGTGTGATCCAGCTCGATATCTACAACGTGCTCAACCTGGTCAACAAGAACTGGGGCCAGTTCGATCAGATCGGATTCCCGTACGGGCGCTCACTTGCCGACTTTGCGGGGATCGACCCGGCGACCGGCAAGTACATCTACAACCTCAGCAGCTCGGCATACAAGGATGCCAACGGCAACTACGCACCGTCGTCCTTTCAGATCGCCGATACCAGCTCGAGACCGCTATCACGCTGGTCGGTGCAGCTGACCTTGAACTACAAGTTCTGATCCACGACGGTTCGCTCGTACTGGCCGGCACCCGTGAGGGTGCCGGTTTTTTTCGGCGCCGCGCTTGACCCCATCGGTGCAGCCGCGGATGCTGCCGTGCTGAATGGCCCCGGCTCCGGATCGTCTGGGCCGCAGGCATCCCGCAAGCGGGCTCAAGGAGAACCCCTGACGATGAATGATTACCGGCCTCTGCGTGGCGCCGTCTCCGCCACGGTCAACGCGCGCGTATCGCCGGCCGGCGGCCTCGACGTGCTGTCGCGCAACGAGGTTGCGCGGCTGCGCGATGCCACCCAGTCGGGCCTGCACGCGCTGCTGCGGCGCTGCGCGCTGGCGGTGCTGACCTCGGGCAGCGAATCGGACGATCCGCGCTCGCAACTGGATCGCTATCCCGATTTCGACATCCAGGTGCTGCAGCAGGATCGCGGCATCAAGATCGAGCTGGTGCACGCGCCGGCGCAGGCTTTCGTCGAAGGCCAGATCATCCGCGGCATCAACGAGCTGCTGATGGCGGTGGTGCGCGACGTCGCCTACGTCGCCACCCAGATCAGCGCCGGCCGTTTCGATCTCGGCGACTCGGCCGGCATCACCCACGCCGTGTTCGACATCCTGCGCAACGCACGCATCCTGCGTCCGCACGTCGATCCCAATCTGGTGGTGTGCTGGGGCGGGCACTCGATCTCGCGCGAGGAGTATGACTACACCAAGCAGACTGGCTATCAGCTCGGACTGCGCGGTTTCGACATCTGCACCGGCTGCGGGCCGGGCGCCATGAAGGGTCCGATGAAGGGCGCGACCATCGCCCACGCCAAGCAGCGGCGCAAGCACAACCGCTACGTCGGCATCACCGAACCCGGCATCATCGCCGCCGAGTCGCCCAATCCGATCGTCAATCACCTGGTGATCATGCCGGACATCGAGAAACGCCTGGAGGCGTTCGTGCGCGTCGGTCACGGCATCATCGTATTTCCGGGCGGCGTCGGCACCGCCGAGGAAATCCTCTACCTGCTCGGCATCCTGCTGCATCCCCACAATGCCGCGATCCCGCTGCCGCTGATCTTCACCGGGCCGCGGGTGTCGGCGGCTTATTTCGAGCAGATCGACCGCTTTCTCCGGTTGGCACTGGGCGATGCCGTTGCGGCGCGTTACCAGATCATCGTTGACGATCCTGCGGCGGTGGCCAAGGCCATGGCCCGTGG
>DAICZP010000034.1 GCA_027311065.1 Thiomonas sp.
GCGCGCCGCTGGGCGCGCAGGCGCTGCGTGGGCTCATGATGGGTTTCATCGATCTCGTCTTTTTCTGGGGAGATCAGTGGTGGGTGCTGGACTACAAATCCAACAGCCTGGGTCAGGGCGACGACGCCTACGCGCCTGACGCGTTGGCCGATGCTGTCGCGGCCCATCGTTACGACGTCCAGGCGACGCTGTATTTGCTGGCGCTGCATCGCTTGTTGCGCGCCCGCCTGGGTAAAGCCTACGATCCCGCGCGGCAGCTCGGCGGTGCCATCGACTTGTTCATGCGCGGCATCTGCGCGCCCGGCGCGGGCTGCTTCACCATGCCCGCCGACCTGGATTTGCTGGCGCGCGTGGAGGCGCTGGTGGACGGTGACGACGCGGGCGCGAGTGCGTGATGCGTAACGCCGCAGACGAATCCGCATCGGTGTTGTGGGGCGCGCTTGACGCCTGGGTCGACGCCGGGTGGCTGCGCCGCCTGGATGCGGCGTTCGCGCGCTTCGTCTCCACGCTCGACCCGGCCGCGGGGTCCGAAGCGTTGGTTGCGATCGCATTGTTGGCGCGTTGCGAGGGACAGGGCCACGCCTGCCTGGAGCTCGATCCCTGGCCGCCCGAGGCCAGCGCATCGGGACTCGATGCGGGGCTGCTGCGGGCCGTATCCACGCTGGTCCCGGCGAATGCCGAGGTGGTGATGCGCGCGCTGCGCGCCAGCCGCGCCGTGGACGACACAGGCGCGGCACGGAGCGTCGGTACGCGTGGCGAGGCGTGTGGGGACGCACCTCCGCTGGTGCTCCAGGGCGGGCGCTTGTATCTGCGGCGGTATGCGGACTTCGAACAACGGATCGCGACGGCGGTGGCTGGACGCCTCGCACCGGATCCTGCCTTCAATGCGCAGCTCGCGCGTTTGTGGCTCGATCGTCTGTTCCCGGCGGCGGTCGCGCAACCGGACTGGCAGAAAGTGGCGTGCGCGCTGGCGGTGCGGGCACGCTTTTGTGTCATCACAGGGGGACCAGGGACGGGCAAGACCTTCACCGTCGCGCGCTTGCTGGCGCTGTTGTTCGCCTTGACTCCCGATGCGTCACGCCTGCGCGTCGCCTTGGCTGCGCCAACGGGCAAGGCGGCGACCCGGCTTACGGCATCGATCACACACGCCCTGAACGACCTGCTGCCGGCGCTGGGCGCGAGCGTGGAATTGGCGACACGGCTCGCGCGCCTGCCGCCGGCCCGCACCGTGCATGCGCTGCTGGGCGCCTCGGCCGAACGGCGGCGCATGCGCTATCACGCCGGTCATCATCTCGACGTTGATGTTCTGGTGCTCGACGAGGCATCGATGGTGCATCTCGAGCTGATGGCTGACTTGCTCGATGCCCTGCCCCCGGGTGCCCGCGTGATCATGCTGGGAGATCGCGATCAACTCGCGAGCGTGGAAGCCGGTGCCGTGCTCGGCGATCTCTGCGCGGATGCCGGGCGGGGGCGATACGACGATGCCACACGCGCGGTGCTTGAGCACGCTGCTGGCGTGATGCTGCCAGCCGATTTGCGCGATCCAACCCCGCCGGCGCTGGCGCAACACGTGGCGGTGCTGCGGCACAGCCGCCGTTTCGACGGCGCGATCGGCCGCCTCGCCGCTGCGATCAATGACGGGGACCCGGTCGCGGCGCGCGCAGTGCTCGCGGCGGGGGGTGCGCTGGCATGGAGGATGCGCGCGCGGACAATCGATGTCGCCCGCCTCGCGGCGGATGCCTGGCGCGGCTGGATGCACGATGTCCAGCGCGGCCCGCAAACCCCGGATCACGACGCGTGGGTGCTGGCCATGCTGCGCGGCTTCGATGCCTTCCGGGTGTTGTGCGCGGTGCGGAGCGGCCCCGTTGGCGCGGAGGCCTTGAACGTGGCCATCGCGCGGGCGCTGCAGCCGGAGAGCGCGGTGCAGGGGCGTGGCGCGTGGTACTCGGGGCGTCCGGTCATGGTCACGCGCAACGATTCCGTCCTGCACCTGGCCAATGGCGATGTGGGATTGACGCTTGCATCGCCCGATGGTGGGTTGCGGGTCTATTTCGCGCAAGGTGATGGGGTGCGCGGGATCGCCATTGCCCGGTTGTCAGCCGTCGAAACCGCTTACGCGATGACGGTGCACAAATCCCAGGGCTCGGAATTCGGCCATGTCGCGCTGGTCTTGCCGGCCGCCGGTCATGCGGCCCGCGAACTGGTCTACACCGCGGTCACGCGGGCCCGCGAGGCTTTCACGCTGCTGACCGAACGCGAACACGCCTTCGATGATGGCATCGTGCGCGTGACTCGACGCTACAGCGGTCTCACGCAGGCGTTGCGCGCGGCGACGCGGCGTTGATGTGCGCCGCTGCCGCGGCCGGGACCCTGGAAAACGCGCGACGACGCGCGCAGCCACCACGACTTTGCCATCGATACCGTCGCCGGCATACGCCTCCGGACCCATCACGTGCTGGCAGACCCACCCGCGTCGGCAAGCGCCTGGACGGTGTTCTCAATGGCGCCGAAGATGCTGTGACCAGCGGCATCGAACATCTCGATGCGCACGCGGTCGCCGTCGCCCAGGAAGGGCGTTGCCGGCTCGCCCTGCTCGATGGTTTCGTAAGTGCGCACTTCGGCCAGGCAGCCGTAGCCCACGCCGCCGTGCTCGACCTTCGAACTCCGGAGCCCACCTTGCTTGTTCGAGACCGTGCCCGATCCGACGATGGTACCGGCGGCCAGGCTGCGGGTCTTGGCCGCATGGGCGATGAGCTGGCCGAAATCGAAGGTCATGTCCTGGCCGGCGTCGGGCTGACCGAACAGGGTGTTCTGAAGGTGCACGACCAAAGGCCGATGCACCTTCGCATCGCGCCACGCGTCGCCAAGTTCGTCCGGGGTCACGGCGACCGGGCTGAACGACGATGCGGGTTTGCTCTGGAAAAAGCCGAAGCCCTTGGCGAGTTCATCGGGAATGAGATGACGCAGGGACACATCATTGACGAGCATGAGCAGGCGGATGTGCCTGGCCGCTTCCCGCGCCGGTGTGCCCATGGGTACGTCACCCGTGATGAC
The DNA here is from genome assembly GCA_027311065.1 of Thiomonas sp. Taxonomy (GTDB): domain Bacteria; phylum Pseudomonadota; class Gammaproteobacteria; order Burkholderiales; family Burkholderiaceae_C; genus Thiomonas_A. The sequence continues at coordinate 3,055 of DAICZP010000034.1, forward strand.
CGCGACCTCGGCTTCGAAGTCGATACCCCAGGCCACGCGCGCCACGATGGGGTCACGCGGCCCGATGAAACCATCGGAGCCGCCCTGGTACATGAGCGGATCCGTGTAGAAGGACGCCGGCATCCCGGCATTGCGCGCTCGTCGCACCAGCTCGACGTGGTTGACGTAAGCCGAACCATCAGCCCATTGGTAGGCGCGCGGTAACGGAGCGTGGCAGGCGGCAGCGTCGAAGGGGGCGGCATGGCGCGCCGCGCCGGCCTCGATCCGGGTGGCAACGTCACGCAGCCGCGGCGCGCATACGTCCCAGTCATCCAACGCGGCCTGCAGCGTCCTGGCGATGTCGGGAACCGCCTGGCAGCGTGTAAGGTCTCCGCTGACCACGACCAGAGTGCCGTCGCGGCCGCCTTGTCTGAGGGTGGCGAGCTTCACTTGAACATGTCCTTGTGGCGTCCGTCGTGCATCCATGCCGCGTGCTTGGGAGCTTTCCTGGTGTTCGCCCACTCCTCCAGCATGTCCCACTTCAAGGCGTCGAGCGCCTCGCGCATCCCCGGTCCCCCGGTGTTGCAGGCGAGCTCAAGCCGGTGACCGCTCGGATCGAAGAAGTAGATTGACTGGAACAGCGCGTGATCGGTCGGTCCGATGACCTCGATGCCGGCGTCGATCAGCCGCTGACGCGCCTGCATGAGCGTGTCCATGGATTCGACCTCGAGCGCCAAGTGCTGCGTCCAGACTGGCGTGTTGGGGTCACGCCCCATCGGCGCCCGGGTTGGAAGTTCGAAAAAGGCGAGGATATTGCCGTTGCCGGCATCCAGGAAAATGTGCATGTACGGGTCGGACTCCCCGGTTGATGGAACGGAGTCTTCGGCAATCGACAGCACGAGCTTCATGCCGAGATGCTGCTCGTACCAGCGCGCCGTTTCCAGCGCGTCGCGGCAGCGGTAGGCCACGTGATGGATCTTGCGGATCAGCATGGTGGGTCTCCGTGGTCTGTGTCAGGGTTTGAAGGGGCGGCACGGCGCCTGACGTTGGCGCTGGCGCCAACGTCAGGGCCCAGACCCCGCAGGATAGATCGTTCACGCCGGCGGCGCTTCGCGTTTGGCCACCAACGTGAGAATGTCGTAGCTGGCGACGAGTTCGTCGTTCTGATTGCGCACCTCCACATCCCACGCCACCACGCCCTGGCCCCGCCCCTGGGCGTCGGTCTTTCGACGATCGATCTTGCGCTTGCAGGTGAGGCGGGCGCGGATCGTGTCGCCGATCGCGACGGGCTTGACGAAGCGCAGCGTATCCAGACCGTAGTTGGCCAGCACCGGTCCCGGCGCCGGAGAGACGAACAAACCCGCCGCGGCCGAGAGCACGAAATACCCATGGGCGATACGCTGGCCAAAGCTTGATTCGCGTGCGGCAATCGCATCGAAGTGCATGTAGAAATAGTCTCCCGACACGCCGCCGAAGGCAACGATGTCGGCCTCGGTGACGGTGCGGCGATGGGTCAGCAGGGATTCGCTGATCTGCAAATCCTCGAAGTGGCGCCGGAAGGGATGGATGTCGGTTTCGATGCGCCGCCCGCCGCGCACATATTCACCGATCACCGCGGCCACCATGGTGGGAGAACCCTGCACAGCCGCGCGTTGCAGGTAGTGCGTGACCGCCCGCATGCCACCCAGTTCCTCGCCGCCGCCGGCACGGCCCGGACCCCCGTGCTTGAGCATGGGCAGCGGGGATCCGTGGCCGGTCGACTCTGCCGCTGCGTCTGCGTCGAGCACCAGCAGGCGCCCGTGATGAACTGCAGCGCGCCGCACAGCGTGCGCGGCCACCGCCGGGTCGCGCGTTGCCAGCGTGGCCACCAGCGAGCCGCCACCACGCGCAGCCAGCTCCAGCGCTTCGTCGAGGTCGTCGTAGGGCATCAGCGTGCTGACCGGACCAAAGACCTCGACCTGGTGCACGGCCGCTGCGTCAAGGGGATGCTCGCACGCCAGAAGCGTGGGAGCGAAAAATGCGCCATGCTCAGCGCTTGCACCCCTGGGTGCGGCGTGGTGGGTGCCGTCGTACACCGTCGTGCAAACGGACTGGAGGCGAGCCAGTTGCGCCTGCACGTCGGCCTGTTGCGCCTTGTTCGCCAGCGGTCCCATGTGGACGTCTGCCAGGCGAGGATCGCCAACCACGATGCCTGACAGCTTGGCGCGCAGCGCTTCGGTAACCGCGTGCAGTTGCCCACGAGGCACCAGAATACGGCGGATCGCGGTGCATTTCTGCCCCGCCTTGACTCGCATTTCCCGCATGACCTCGTCGACGAAAAGACCGAATTCCGCGTGTTTCATGTCGACATCCGGCGCCAGGATGGCGCTGTTCAGCGAGTCTGCCTCGGCATTGAAAGGGACGCCATTGCGGATGATGTTGGGATTGGCACGGAGCTTGGCGGCGGTGTCGGCGGAGCCGGTGAATGTGACTGCATCCTGGCCGCAGAGCCGGTCGAGCAGGTCGCCGGTGGATCCGATCACGAGTTGCAGGGCGCCTTCTGGCAGGCCGCCCCAGGTGAGCATGCGCCGCACGAGTGCCCAGGTAAGGTAGGCCGTACTGCTGGCGGGTTTGGCGATGCAGGGCATGCCGGCGAGGAAACTGGGTGCGAATTTTTCCAGCAGACCCCAGATGGGAAAGTTGAACGCGTTGATATGCACGGCGACACCCTCGCGCGGCACCAATATATGGCTGCCGACAAAGAGTCCCTTCTTGCCCAGCGGCATTACCGGGCCTTCATGCAGGACGTTCCCGCTTGGAAGCTCCTGGCTGGCGATGCTGGCGAAGGAGAACAAGGTCGCAATTCCGCCCTCGATGTCGATCCAGCCGTCCTTGCGGGTGGCGCCGGTGTGCAGTGACCAGGCGTAGAGTTCTTCCTTGTGCTCGGCAAGATACTTGCCCAAGGCCTTGAGTCGTTGGGCGCGTTCCTGGAAGTCCAGCGCGAGCAGGCCGCGAACGCCAGTGCCTCGACCGAAGGCGAGCGCAGCTTCGAAGTCGGGGCGGTCGGCATGGGTATGCGCAACGATGGCGCCGTTGGCGGCATCGTGCAGAGCTTCGAGCGGTGTTGCGCCGAACCACTGGCCGGCGAGATGGCTTTGAAGGATGGGTTGGTCCATGGGTCTTTTTCGGTCGATCTGGAGATTGGGTCGGAAAATCAGGGGCGTTCGAGGGCAAGTGCCGCGCCCTGTCCGACACCGACGCACATCGTCGCAAGCGCGCGATGCGCTCCGGTGCGCTCGAGGTGGTGCAGGGCGGTCAGGATCAGACGCGCCCCCGAGGCTCCAAGCGGGTGGCCGAGGGCGATCGCACCGCCGTTGGGGTTGACGCGCGGGTCATCATCGGCGAGCCCAAGCTGGCGCAGCACTGCGAGCGCCTGCGCGGCGAAGGCTTCATTGAGTTCGATGGTGTCGAGCGTTTGCAGCTCCCAGTGCAGGCGCTGCAAAAGCTTGCGTGTCGCCGTAACCGGTCCGATGCCCATGATGCGCGGCGCGACCCCGGCGCTGGCGGCGCCGACGACGCGCGCCAGCGGTTGCAGGCCGTGGCGCGTGAGCGCCTCGGTGGAGGCAAGCAGCAGGGCGCATGCGCCGTCGTTCACGCCGGACGCGTTACCGGCCGTGACGCTGCCATCGGGGCGTACGACCGGCTTGAGGCGGCCGAGCTGCTCGAGGGTGGTTTCAGCGCGCGGGTGCTCGTCGCAGTCCACGCGCAATGTCCCGCCCTTGCCGCGCGGAAGCTCCACCGGGCAGATCTCGGGCACGAAGCGTCCCGCAGCCTGTGCTGCCGCGCAGCGTTGCTGGGAGCGCCAGGCGAACGCGTCCTGATCAGCGCGCGAGACACCGAAGTCGACGGCAACGTTCTCGGCCGTTTCGGGCATGGAGTCGATGCCATGGCGTGCCTTCATTGCCGGATTCACGAAGCGCCAGCCGATGGTGGTGTCTTCGATGGTTGCCGAGCGCGAAAATGCGGATTCCGCCTTGCCCATGACGAACGGTGCCCGCGACATGCTTTCCACGCCGCCGGCGATCACGAGATCGGCCTCGCCGCAGCGGATCGCGCGCGCCGCCAGGGCCACGGCTTCGAGACCCGAGGCACACAACCGGTTGACCGTGCAGCCTGGCACGTCGATCGGCAAGCCAGCGAGCAGGGCGACCATGCGTGCGACATTGCGGTTGTCCTCACCAGCCTGATTGGCGCAGCCGTAGTAGACCTCGTCCACTTCACCCCACGCAAGCGTGGGGTGGCGCTGCATCAGTGCGCGCAATGGAATGGCACCCAGATCGTCGGCGCGCACGCTGCTGAGCGCGCCGCCATACCGTCCGAACGGTGTGCGCGTGCCGTCGACGATCCAGGCCTGGGATTCAGACGCCATGGGAACAAACTCCTTTGTCGGATGGTTGGGTTGGTGCCTGTAACCGTGCCAGCCCGTTGAGAAAGAGATCGCCGACCAGCGGCGCCAGATCGTCGTAGCCCAGCGGCGCACCCGGCTTGAACCATGTGAACAGCCAGTTGATCATCCCGAACAGCAGCATTGCCAGCGGCTTGTCGACACTCGCATGCACAAGATCCGGACGCTGTGCGGCAATGGCCTGGGCGAAATGACTGACCACCTCGCGCTCGGTGCCGAGGATGCGGGCGCGGTCGGGGTCTTCGAGGAATCGCACGTCTTCGGTCAGGACGCGATGTGCATCCTGCGCGTTGGCGTATTCCTGCACAAAGCGTGCAACCAGCAGTGGCAGGCGCGCCCGCGGGTCCGCGCAGCCGGCCTCGACGTCGCGCACCACGGCGAGGAGTTGCAGCACGTGGCCCTCGGCGATTTCCGTGAGCAATGCGTATTTGTCGCGAAAATAGTGATAGAGCGCTGCTTTGGACAAGCCGCACGCTTCTGCCACCTGGTTCATCGATGTGGCGACGAATCCGCGACGCGCAAACAGCCGCGCTGCCTCCGCAAGAATGGCCGTTCGCTGGTCGTCGTAGCCGCTGGCGCGTCCGCGTGCCATGGGGTGTCGCGCCTTCAGCGGTCGTCGAAGGAAATCTCGACCAGCGTGCTGGTCGGATGTGCCTGACAGGTCAGGATGAACCCCGCATCCAAGTCGGCCGGCTCCAGGGCGAAATTGCGATCCATGCGAACCTCTCCGCAAAGGCGTCGGGCGCGGCAGGTTCCGCAGACGCCGGAGGTACAGGAAAAAGGCAGGTCCATGCCGGCAGCAATGGCGACATCGAGAACGCTCGGATCTCCTTTGCGGAATTCGATCTCATGGCGCTGACCGTCGCGCACGATGACGACGCGACTACTGTCGGGATCCTGGGGCAGTTCGGTGTGCTGCACCGCGCCTTGGCCCTGCGGCAGGCCGAAGCGCTCGATGTGGATGCGCGCAGCGTCCACCCCCGCGTCCCGCAATGCTGCCTCCGCCAGGTCGTTCATCTGGTAGGGGCCACAGACAAAGGCGTGGTCGATCGATTGCGGACGAAGCAGCCGGTGCAGGAACTCGGCCACCTTCGCCTGGTCGAGCAGACCCTGATGCAGTGGTGAGTCCGACGCTTCATCGGAAAAAACGTGATGCACATCCAGTCGGGTGAGATAGCGGTTCTTGAGGTCTTCGATGTCTTCCTTGAACATCGTCGACTTCAGCGCGCGATTACCGTAGAGCAGGGTGAAGCGACTCCCAGGCTCGCGCGCCAGGACGGTTTTCATGATCGACAGCACCGGTGTGATGCCACTCCCGCCAGCGATCCCCAAGTAATGCCGGCGTGATGACGGATCGATCGGAACATGAAAACGTCCTTGCGGCGGCATGACTTCCAGGGTCTCCCCGGGAGCCACACGGGTCGCGATCCAGTTGGAGAACATGCCGCCGCGCACTCTGCGCACGCCGATGCGCAGCGCGCCGTCGTCGACGCCCGCACACACTGAATATGAACGGCGGACTTCCTGGCCGTCGATGGTGGCACGCAGGTTCAGGTATTGCCCCTGGGTGAACGCGAAGTGCTGCGCGAGCTCTGCGGGTACGTCGAATGTGACGATCACGGCCTCATCGGTATCAGGCGTGATGGCGCGTACGCGGAGGGGGTGGAAGTGGGTGTCCATGCGGGGTCTGGAGCGGGAACTGGAGCAAAAATGTGAACGGAACCTGGCCCTGTAGGTCAGATGGGCTTGAAATATTCGAACGGTTCGCCGCAGGCGCGGCAGCGCCACAAGGCCTTGCAGGCGGTGGCACCGAAGGCCGAGATCTGCTCGGTTCCGGTGTCGCCGCAGCGGGGGCAGGCGGGCGCGGTCGCGGTGCGGCGGTGGAAGGTCACCACCGCCTCGCCCGCACAGGCGGGTGGGGGTGCGATTCCGTAGTCGCGCAGCTTGCGCCGGCCGTCCGCACTGATCCAGTCGCTGCTCCACGCGGGGGCACGCTGCAGGACGATGCAGGCTGGGTCGAGGCCCGCGTCATGAAGCGCGTCGCGGGCGCTGCGCTCGATGGCCTCGGTTGCCGGGCAACCGGAGTAGGTCGGTGTGAGCACGACATCCAGCATGTCGCCGCGTTCGCGGACATCGCGAACGATGCCCAGATCGCACAACGACAGCGCAGGGATTTCCGGGTCAGCGACACCACGCAGAATGTCCCACGCGCGTCGAACGCGGTCGCTGGACGCCGTCGCGCTCACCACACACCTCCAGGGTAGCTGCGCTGCAGCGACTGCATTTCCGTCAGCATGTGGCCCATGTGCTCGCTGTGTACGCCCTGACGGCCGCGGCTGAGGAACGTGCGTTCGCGTGGGGCGCTCAGACCTGCCGCTGCCAAGGC
>DAICZP010000035.1 GCA_027311065.1 Thiomonas sp.
GGGGAAGACGGGTCCGCGTCGACGTGGATGCGATGCTACGGGCGTCAGTCGGCCTGTTTGCGCAGGAATGCTGGAATCTCCATCTCTTCCATGCCGCTTTGCATGAGCGCGCTGACGTGGGCCGAGGGGGCAGCATGGCCGCGCGGATTGCGCCAGATTGCCGGGATCTGGCTGGGCTCGACGCCCGGGCCCAGCATCTGTGGCGCGGTCATCGACACCGGTCCGGCGTCGGTGCCGGTTCGCAGCACCGTCAAGGTGGGCGCAGCCTTGGCGGCGGCGCGCACCTTGGACAGTCCCGTGGCCAGCACCGTCACGCGCAGCGAATCGCCCATCGACGGGTCATTCACCGTCCCAAAGATGATGTGTGCGTCAGGCGCCGCATAGGCACGAATGGCATTCATGGCCTCGCGCGTTTCGCTGAGCTTGAGCGAATCGTCGGCGGTGATGTTGACCAATACGCCCTTCGCGCCCGACAGATCGACACCGTCGAGCAAAGGACACACCACGGCTTGTTCCGCCGCCAGGCGCGCGCGGTCGGCTCCGCTGGCCACGGCAGTGCCCATCATGGCCTTGCCGGGCTCGCCCATGACGGTTTTCACGTCCTCGAAGTCGGCGTTGATGAGGCCGGGAACATTGATGATTTCGGCAATGCCGCCCGTGGCGTTCTTCAGTACATCGTTGGCTTTCGCGAACGCTTCTTTTTGCGAAATGTCGTCGCCATACACCTCAAGCAACTTTTCATTCAGAACGACGATCAGCGAGTCGACATTCTTTTCTAGATCTTCCAGTCCCGAATCCGCATAGGACAGACGCTTGCTGCCTTCGAACTCGAAGGGTTTGGTCACGACCGCGACCGTCAGGATGCCCATTTCACGCGCAATCCGGGCGACCACCGGTGCGGCGCCGGTTCCCGTGCCACCCCCCATGCCGGCGGTGATGAACAACATATGTGCGCCTTGCAGGGTTTCGCGGATCTGCGCTTGCGCCTGCTCGGCGGCGTCGCGGCCGACCTGCGGTTTACCACCGGCTCCCAGGCCAGACCGGCCAAGCTGGATGAAGCGCTGCGAGTTCGCGCGTTGCAGCGCCTGCGCGTCGGTGTTGGCGCAAATGAATTCAACGCCCTTCACCCCAGACGACATCATGTGCTCGACGGCATTGCCACCGCCCCCACCGACCCCGATCACCTTGATGTTGGTTCCGCTGTTGAATGCGGTATCCACTGCATCTTCAATCATTTCAAAGCCCATCATGCACCTCCGTCGAAAAAATGTCGGGCTCCTCGCCCTTCACGCACCTTGCCCGCGGGTTTGCGACCGCAGGCCCCCTTTGCAAATCTCAAAAATTCCCTACGAACCAATCCCGCACCCGGGCCACGAGCGTCCCGGCGCCACCAGTTTTCTGCGCAATGCGCGCACCGCGCTGCCGCTGCGTTTGTGCCTCCACCAGCAGACCCATGGCGGTGGCGTTGCGTGGGCTGCGCACCATGTCGGCCAGCGGTCCGCTGTACTGCGGCAGGCCGAGACGTACCGGTTTGAGAAAAATGTCTTCGCCGAGCTCGACCATCCCTGGCATCTGCGCTGCTCCACCCGTCAGCACGACACCGGAGGACAGCACTTCCTCATAGCCGGAGTCGCGCACGACTTGCTGGACCAGGGAGAAAATTTCCTCCACCCGCGGCTCGATCACGCCCGCCAGCGCCTGGCGCGAGAGCATCCGCGGGCCACGATCACCCAATCCGGGAACTTCCAGTCGCTCATCGACCCCGGCGAGGAGCTGCTTCGCCACGCCATGCTCGATCTTGATGTCCTCGGCATCCTTGGTGGGCGTGCGCAGCGCCATGGCGATGTCGCTGGTGATGAGTTCGCCAGCGATGGGAATGATGGCAGTATGGCGGATCGAGCCGCCCGTGTAGATCGCCACGTCGGTGACCCCCGCGCCGACGTCGACCAGCACCACGCCCAGTTCCTTTTCGTCTTCGGTCAGTACGGCGTGGCTCGAAGCCAGCGGATGCAGAACCACGGCGTCGACTTCGAGGCCGCAGCGTCTCACACACTTGATCACATTTTCAGCCGCTGTCTGGGCGCCCGTGACAATGTGCACCTTGGTCTCGAGACGGATACCGCTCATGCCCACCGGTTCCCTCACCTCCTGCCCGTCGATGATGAATTCCTGCGGTTCGACCAGCAGCAGGCGCTGGTCAGTGGGGATATTCACGGCCTTGGCGGTTTCAATCACCCGGGCGACATCGTTCTGCGACACCTCACGATCCTTGATCGCCACCATGCCCTCAGAATTCTGTCCGCGAATATGACTGCCGGTGATGCCGGTGATGACACGGGTGATACGGCAGTCGGCCATCAGCTCGGCCTCCTTCAGTGCCGCCTGGATTGACTGGACAGTGGCTTCGATATCCACCACCACGCCGCGGCGCATGCCGGCTGTGGTCGCCTGGCCCATGCCGACCACCTTGATCGCCGCCGCCGGGAACTCGCCCTGGGGCAAAACCTCTGCGACCATCACAAGCACTTTCGAGGTGCCAATGTCGAGTCCCACCACCAGATCTTTGTAGTCCTTGGCCATCAACGCGCCCCTTTTCCAAGTTTTTTGACATTCTTGATTGCATGCATCGACCTGGGCGCGGCTACGCCCGCCGCTGCCTGCGCATCGGCACCCTGAAGGCGCACCGCGAAGCCGGTTGCATAGCGCAGATCGGCAGCAACAACCCGGTGTCCGTAGCGTGCCTCCACGCCATCAACCAGCGCGAGAAAGCGCCCGATGCGCTGCAAAAAGGCGCTTGTATCGGTGTCGCTTCCAAGATCCAGGCTCGGGCCACCCTTGATCTGGACCCGCCAGTTCTCGTCTGCCCCCAGCGCGATCGCACTGATCTGCCAATGTCGGGGCGCGAACAGGCTTGCCAGCCTGGCGTCCATCTGCGTGACGCGCTCCTCGCTGCCTTGCGGCCCGGCGAACTGCGGAAGATCGAGATCCTGCACCTCGTCGAGGTTGGCCTCGAAGCGCTGGCCTTGTGCATTGACGAGACCGACACCGTCGACGCCGTGCCAGATCGCCAGCGGCCTCTGCGCCTGCAGCGTGACCAGCAGGGAGAATGGCCATACCCGCTGCACCACCGCCTTGCGGACCCACGGAACCTGCTCGAACGTCTGCTGGGCATTCGCCAGGCTGATGGTGAACCAGTTTCCGTGCAGCCGGGGCAGCGCCTGACTTCGCAGTGCGACTTCGCTGACGTGCATCAGGTCGCCTTCGACAACCACGTTGCGGATGGCCCATAACGGACGCTGTAACAACCACTTGCCGCCGGACGCCAACGCGCCGATGACGAACAGTGACACCAGCCACCGGCTGGTGAAATTCATCAACCTGACGTCGAGCGGGAGGTCGCCGCGCGTCATGGACGTCATCGGGCAACTCCCCGCGCACCGTCGAGTCGCGCATCCGCGAGCACTTGCAGGCACAGATCGTCGTACCTGAGACCCGCGGCGGCGGCGGCCATCGGCACCAACGAATGCCCCGTCATGCCCGGACTCGTATTGATTTCCAGCAGGAAGGGCTTGCGGTCGTGAGCGCGGATCATCACGTCCACGCGCCCCCACCCGCGGCATCCCAGGGAGCGGTAACTGGCCAGCGCCAGTGCCGCGATCGCTTCCGCTTCGTGCACCGGCAGCGCCGCGGGACAGATGTAGCGCGTGTCGTCGCTGAAGTACTTGTGCTCGAAGTCGTATTGCCCACCCGGGGCGACGATGTGAATGATGGGCAGTGCGCGTGCCGCGTCTCCTTCACCCAGCACGGCAATGGTGACCTCGTCGCCCTCGATGAACTGCTCGGCAAGCACCGCAGCATCAAAGCGCGCGGCCTCCTCGTAAGCCGCGTCGACCTCCTCCATCAAATCAGCACGTCGCATGCCGAGGGTCGAACCTTCGTGCGCCGCCTTGAACATCAGCGGCAAACCCAACGCATCGGCAGCGGCGCGCGCCTGCGCCGCGCTGCCCACCATGCGCCACGCCGGCGTTGACAACCCGTCGCAGCGCCACAGGCGTTTGGTCATGTGCTTGTCGATTGCCAGCGCTGACGCCTGGACGCCAGGGCCGGTGTAAGGAATGCCGAGCAGCTCGAGTGCTCCCTGCACCGTGCCGTCTTCGCCGAAGCGGCCATGCAGCGTGATGAAGGCGCGCTGCACGCCCATCTCGAGCAACGCTCCGAGCGCGCGCTCGGCAGGATCGAATTCCACTGCATCAATGCCGCGTGCCATTGGCGACGTGGCGCGCGACGGTGACGTGGTGGTGTGCATGGGTGCAGGATCGATCGGCACCGTGGCACAGCAAGTCGTCGATCTTGCAGCGCGCGAGGAGGCCAGGCAATGAACTTGGGAAGCGTGC
>DAICZP010000037.1 GCA_027311065.1 Thiomonas sp.
CCGACGACGCCGAGCAGGGTTGTCGAGGCCCCGAGTGCCGCGGCGTTCAGGGCGACATTGGCGGCCCCGCCGAGGCGGTCCTGCTCGCGCTGCACGAGCGCGACCGGCACCGGCGCCTCGGGCGAAACGCGGTCGACGGCGCTGAACCAGTAGCGGTCGAGCATTACGTCACCGACGACGAGCACACGGGCACGGGCGAGTTGTTCCGGTTCCATGGGTCAGGAGTTGAGAATGTGAAGCTCTTCCGCGCGCCTGGGCGGGTATGTATCCCAGCCTTGGCACGCCGGGCAATGCCAGGTGTAGTTACGCGCCTCAAAGCCGCAGCCGGCGCAGCGATAGCGTTGGCGGCTGCGCAACGCACCCTCGAGGGTTTGCTGGAGGGCCGGGCGTGCCGCGTCGCCATGCGGCAGCGGCGGCGACTGATCGAGCAAGCGCCGTGCGGCCAGCAAGGTGTGCTGGGTCTGGAGATAGGTCAACGCCAGCGCGTAGCGTTGCTGGGCATCGGGTTCGAGCAGCAGCACGGCGTCAAGGACGTCCACCGCGGGATCGTCGCGCAGTTGGTCGCGCAGCCAGGCTGAAATCTCGTCTTGCTGGCCCAGCGTCTGGGCCAGCCGCGCAATATCCAGCGCAGCCAGCGCAGTGAAATCGGGGGCGATGCGGGCAATGTGGCGCAAGTCGCCGAGCGCGGTTGCGGCGTCGCCTTCTTGCTGCGCAATGGCTGCGCGCAGCAACCACGGACGCACCGCAGCCGGGTGGCTGCGGCTGGCTTGCTCAAGCGCGTCCCGCGCGGCAGGCAGGTCGCTGCGCTCGCGCGCGCGCGAGGCAATTTCGCACCAGTAATGCGCAACCTGCCGCCCATAGCTGCCGCTTCCAAGGCGCTCCAGCTCGCCCGCGATGTCGATGGCGCGGTTCCATTCGCGCGTGCGCTCATGGATTTGCAGCAATGCGGCCAAGGCTTCGGGGCGATAGGGGGTGGAGGTCAGCGCCACGTAGACCGCTTCGGCGCGGTCGAGCAGGCCCGCCTTGAAAAAATCCTGCGCGAGCGCAACTTGCGCGCGCTGACGCTCGGCCGCGGGGAGATCGGCCCGGGCGAGCAGATTCTGGTGGACGCGGACGGCGCGCTCATATTCGCCGCGCCGTCGAAACAGGTTGCCCAATGCGAAGTGCAAGTCAACCGTGTCCGGGTCAGCCGTCACTGCCTCGATGAACGCATCGATGGCCTTGTCCTGTTGCTCGCTCAACAGGAAATTCAGGCCGCGAAAATACGACAAGCTGGCCCCGCGGCGCACCGAGCCATCACTGCGCCACTGCCGCAGGTCGAGGCGCGACCCGAGCCACCCCAGACCAAATGCCAGCGGCAGAGCCAGCAACCACCAGAGTTCAAACTCCATCGGGCGTTCCGTCGATCACCGGCGGCGGGACGACGACGTCCTCGGCAACCGCAGCCGGCATGACGGCCGCCGATGCGCGTGGACGGCGGCGCGCCCGCAGCACCGGTGGCAGCATCGCCAACGCGCCCAGCGCCGCACCCAGCCCGAACGCCGCCAGCAGCAGGACGAACAATGGCGCCTTCCAAGCCGTGCCGAACAGCAGGTGCAACACCGTCGGCTCCAGGTTGTTCAGGGCCAAGCCGAACAACAGCAGGAACAGGACAAGGCGAAGAAACCAGATGAACGCACGCATGGGCAACAACCGCAAATCCGCGCACGATGCGCATGGCGCTGCATTCTACGCGTGCCGCTGCCGACGAAAGCGGTGCATCGCGCCGGCCCTCACCATCTGCATGGCGACAGCGCGCGCCCACGGCATCATCGATGCAACAGCCGTTCGCCAGGATGCTGGACGACCGTCAGGGCAGACTCGCGCCGTCGTCAACCAGTTGCCGCAGCGTCTTGCCGGGTTTGAAATGGGGCATACGCTTTTCCGGAACCACGACCTGTTCACCGGAGCGGGGATTACGGCCGATGCGGGACGGGCGACGGGTGATGGAGAAACTTCCGAAACCGCGGATCTCCACGCGGTGGCTGTTTTCCAGCGCTTCCGCGAGGGCATCAAGAATGGTTTTCACGGCCAGTTCCGCGTCACGATGGGTGAGCTGAGCGAAACGCTCGGCAAGCTGGTCCACCAGATCGGAACGGGTCATGGTCAGAAAATGGGTGTCTGGGGAAAAAACGGGCGGGACGCCAGGCGTCCCGCCCGTGATCGGCTGGGTGATTACTCCTGACCCTGATTGTCAAGCTTGGCGCGCAGCAAGGCACCGAGATTGGTGGTGCCAGTGGCTTCACGTTGCTCGCCAGCCAGGCGGGTCATGACTTCCTGCTGGTCCGCGCTGTCCTTGGCTTTCACCGACAGTTGGATGCTGCGGTTCTTGCGATCGATGTTGATCACCAGCGCAGAGACCTCGTCACCGTCCTTGAGCATGTTGCGGGCGTCTTCCACACGGTCGCGAGAGATCTCGGAGGCGCGCAGATACCCTTCGACATCCTGACCCAGGTCGATGACCGCGCCCTTCGCATCCACCGACTTCACGGAGCCGGTGACGATCTTGCCCTTGTCATTGAGGGCTGCGAAGTTCATGAAGGGGTCGCCTTCGAGCTGCTTGATGCCCAGCGAGATGCGCTCGCGCTCGATGTCGATGCCCAACACCACGGCCTCGACGTCCTGACCCTTCTTGAAATTGCGTACTGCGGCTTCACCCGTCTCATTCCAGGACAGGTCGGACATGTGCACCAGACCGTCGATGCCTCCCGGGAGACCGATGAACACACCGAAGTCGGTAATCGACTTCACGGGGCCGGAGACCTTGTCGCCGCGGTTGTGGTTGGCAGCGAATTCGTCCCACGGATTCGGACGGCACTGCTTCATGCCGAGGCTGATGCGGCGGCGATCCTCGTCGATTTCAAGCACCTGGACTTCGACTTCGTCGCCCAGCTGGACGACCTTGCTCGGAGCGACGTTCTTGTTGGTCCAATCCATTTCGGACACGTGCACCAGCCCTTCGATGCCGGGCTCGATTTCCACGAATGCGCCGTAGTCGGTCAGGTTGGTCACCTTCCCGAACAGGCGGGTGCCGGCCGGGTAGCGGCGCGACACGCCGACCCACGGGTCGTCGCCCATCTGCTTCAGACCCAGCGAAACGCGATTCTTCTCTGCGTCGTACTTCAGGACCTTGGCCGTGATTTCCTGGCCCGGCGTCACGACTTCACTGGGGTGACGCACGCGGCGCCATGCGAGATCGGTGATGTGCAGCAGGCCATCGATGCCGCCGAGGTCGACGAACGCGCCATAGTCGGTGATGTTCTTGACCACGCCATTGACGATCATGCCTTCCTTCAGGTTCTCGAGCAGCTTCGCGCGCTCTTCACCCTGGCTGGCCTCGACCACAGCGCGACGCGACAGCACCACGTTGTTGCGCTTGCGGTCGAGCTTGATGACCTTGAACTCCATGGTCTTGCCCTCGAAGGGCGTGGTGTCCTTGACCGGGCGCGTGTCCAGCAGCGATCCGGGAAGGAAGGCACGGATACCGTTGATCATCACGGTCAGGCCACCCTTGACCTTGCCAGTCACGGTGCCGGTGACGAATTCACCCGACTCGAGTGCCTTCTCCAGCGACATCCACGACGCCAGCCGCTTGGCCTTGTCGCGTGAGAGCATGGTGTCGCCATAGCCGTTTTCAAGCGCATCGATCGCCACCGAGACGAAATCGCCGACCTGTACTTCGACTTCGCCATGGTCGTTCTTGAATTCGTCGATCGGGATGTACGCATCCGACTTCAGGCCTGCGTTGACGATGACAAAATTGGGATCCACACCGACCACTTCGGCGCTGATCACTTCACCGGAGCGCATGTCACGCGTCTTCAGCGATTCCTCGAACAGGGCGGCAAAGGATTCGCCGGAATTGCCGGCACTGGGATTGAGAGACATGGATAAACCTTCAAGCATCCGCGAGGGGCCTCGCGGGGTTGGTTGCAATAACCCGGGCAGGAAGGCCCCACCTCAGGCGCGTTGACGCCACCACTGCAGCACCTGTTCCACCGTCTCTTCGACGTTCAGATCAGAGCTGTCCAGGGCAAGCGCCTCATCCGCAGGCCTGAGAGCCGCAACGTCTCGCGCGGTGTCGCGCGCGTCACGGCTTCTCAAGTCGGCAAGAACTTCATCGATGCTAGTGCAAATGCCTTGGTAAATCAACTGTTTATGCCGCCGTTCGGCGCGCGCGCCGGTGGCAGCGCTCAGAAAAACCTTCAAGCCGGCGTCGGGAAAGACCACCGTACCCATATCGCGGCCGTCGGCAACCAGACCGGGAGCACGGCGCAGGTTGTGCTGCAATTCCAGCAAGGCTTGCCGCACCGGGGGCAAAACCGCCAGCGTCGAGGCGGCCTGTCCGACCTCCTCGGCCCGGATGGCTCGGGTGACATCTTCCGCGCCGAGCCAGATCGTTGCGCCGTCGCAACGAAGCGGCAGCGTTTGCGCCAGCGCGGCCAGCCGCGGGGCGTCGTCGAGCGCGATGCCCTCGCGCAATGCGAGCAAGGCCAGGGCGCGGTACAGCGCACCGGAATCCAGATAATGAAAACCCAGCGCCCGCGCGACGTTCGCGGCCACGGTGCCCTTGCCAGACGCTGTCGGGCCATCGATCGTGATCACCGGCACGGGGCGCACGACAGCGGCAAACGACTGGAAGTACCCGGGAAAGGTCTTGCGAACGCACCCAGGATCACGGATGGCGATGTTGACCGGGCCGAAGCTGGCGAGCGAGAAACACATGGCCATGCGGTGGTCGTCATATGTGTCGATGATGGCGTTGCGCCAGGCGTCACCTTGCATCGGATGCACGCGCAGCCAGTCAGCGCCGGCTTCGACGCGCGCGCCGAGCTTGGTGAGTTCCGCGACCATGGCGGCGATGCGATCCGTCTCCTTCACTCTCCAACTGCCGATCCCGGTCAGTCGCGTGGGCGCGTCCCCGAACAGGGCTGTGATGGCCAGCGTCATCGCGGCGTCCGGAATGGCCAGACAGTCGATGTCGGTGCCGATCAGGCGCTTGCGCCCAGGCTGCAAGCCGGCGGCGGCGATCCAGCCCTCGCCCCACACGATGGCGACACCCAGGCGCTCGAGCACGCGGGCGAATTCGACGTCGCCCTGCATGCTTTGCGCGTCCACGCCTTCGACCCGTACCGGCGTGCTGGTGCCGCGCAGGCCGCCGAGCGCGCCGGCGGCCAGGAAGTACGACGCCGAGGAGGCATCGGCCTCGATGGCGATGCGCCCAGGGCTGGCGTAGGCACTGCCCGCCGGGATCACGAAGCGCTGCCAATCCTGGTTGTCGACATGCACGCCGAAGCGCGCAAGCAGACGCAGCGTGATGTCGATGTAGGGGCGTGAGATCAGGGTACCAACGACGTTGACTTCGATCGTCTGGTCGCGCGCGAGCAGCGGCATCGCCAGCAGCAGCGCGGTCAGGAACTGGCTGGATACGTCTCCACGCACCGACAGCGGACCGCGCACACAGGGCCGACCAGGCCCGAGAGCCAGGGGCGGGTAGCCGACGTTGCCGGTGTAGCCGATGTCGCAGCCAATGGCGACGAGAGCGTCGACGAGGTCCTTGATCGGACGCTCGTGCATGCGCGCGACTCCGTGCAGGGCGTAGCGGCCGCTGCTCAAGGCCAGCGCGGCTGTCAGAGGCCGGATGGCGGTGCCGGCGTTGCCCATGAACAGGTCAGCCTCACGCGCGGGGAATCGCCCATCGCAGCCGTGCACGGTGGCCGCGGCGCCGTCGCGGTCGACGCGCACCCCAAGCTTCGCGAGGGCGGCGAGCATGACCTGGGTATCGTCGGAATCCAGCAGACCCGTGATGTACGTCGGGCCCTGGCTCAGTGCCGCCAGCAGCAGAACGCGATTGGAAATGCTCTTCGAACCGGGAAGGCGCACGCTCCCGCCGGCCCCGAGCAGGGGTGGCAGGGCCAGAATTTCAGGCGATGTCATCGGACGGGGTGGGGGTGGACCATTCGCGGCGCGATTGGCTCGCGAGGCGGATCATGGATTCCAGCAAGCTCCAGTTGCCTTGACGTATCTGGGCTTCAAACGCCGCGATCGAGTGCTTGAACAACTGCAGCTGCTGCAGGACTTCGGCCGAGTTGGCATGAAAGACATCACGCCACATCGTGGGATCGCTGGCAGCAATACGTGTGAAGTCGCGGAAACCCGGACCGGCAAGTTGCAAATAGCCGCCACCCTTGGGCTGGCGGGCCATGGCGTCGATGTAGGCGAAGGCGATGAGGTGTGGCAGATGGCTGACGGCGGCAAACGCCGCATCGTGATCGGCAGGTGTCATCTGGCTCACGAGTGCGCCGCAACGTTCCCAGAACTGCGTGGCCGCGTCGATGTCCGCGGGAAGATTGTCCGCAAGCGGGGTGATGACCACGCGGTGTCCGTCGAACAGCGTGGCGCGCGCATTTTGCACGCCGCTGTGCTCACCTCCGGCGATGGGATGGCAGGGTATGAATTGACGCCCGGCGCGACCCAGTGCGTCCTCTGCCGCGGCGGCGACGTCGGCCTTGGTGCTGCCGACATCCATGAGCAATGTCGTCGGTCCGATCGCCACCTTGATCTGTCGAAGCAGCGGCCCGATGGCCGCCACCGGCACCGCCAGGATGATGAGGTCGGCGCCAGTCACCGCATGCAAGGCTGAATCAGCGCCATGATCAATGACGCCGGCGGCACGGGCGACGTTCACGGTGGAGGGCGACTTGCTGTAGCCGACCACTTCGGCGACGAGGCCCGCGCGTTTCGCCGCCATCGCGACGGATCCGCCGAGCAAACCGACGCCCAGCACGGCGAGGCGCTGAAAGCGGTGGCGTGATGGGGCTGCCCGCTCCATGTTCAAGCCCGCGCGAGGGCCTGGCGCAGCGCTGCAATGCAACGCGCGTTCTCGTCCGAAGTGCCCACCGAGATTCGCAACCAGGCACCCAGGCCGTAATTGCCGACCGGGCGCGCAATCACACCCTGACGAAGCAGGGC
Source organism: Thiomonas sp. (assembly GCA_027311065.1). Classification (GTDB taxonomy): domain Bacteria; phylum Pseudomonadota; class Gammaproteobacteria; order Burkholderiales; family Burkholderiaceae_C; genus Thiomonas_A. Next base: position 7,012 of record DAICZP010000037.1, read on the forward strand.
GGCATTGACGCGGGCACCAGCGTGTTCGTCGTCACCCATCCGCGCCAGAATGAAATTGCCGTGCGAGCGCAGATGAAAGATGCCGAGCTCGCCGAATGCCGCCACGAGTTGCCCCATGCCTGCATCGTTGATGTCGATGGTGCGGCGCAGAAACTCCGCATCGTCGAGGGCCGCCAGCGCCGCCACCTGCGCCACGGTACTGGTGTTGAACGCGGATCGGACACGGTTGAGCGTTTCGGCAAGAGCGGGCTGCGCAGCCGCATAGCCGATACGCAGCCCCGCGAGCCCGTAAGCCTTGGAGAAGGTGCGCGAGACGATCAGGTTGGGATGGCGACGCAACAACGCCATGCCGTCGGTCCGCAACGCCTCTGGCAGGTATTCGACATAGGCCTCATCAAGCACGACGACGACATGCTCGGGCACTGCGTGCAGAAAGGCTTCCACTGCTTCGCGGGAGGCCAGGGTACCGGTCGGATTGTTCGGATTGGCGACATAGACGAGGCGTGTCGACGCGTCGATGGCAGCCGCCATCGCGGGTAGATCGTGCCCATAGTCATGGGCGGGCACGACGACGTGGCGCGCCCCGGCCTGCTGCACGGCAAGCGCATACACCAGGAATCCGTACTGCGAGTAGACGCAGGCATCCCCCTCGGCCAAGACCGCACGCGCCGCCATTTCCAGAATATCGCTGGAACCGTGCCCGAGTACGATCCACGCAGCGGGCACGCCGAGGCGTGCGGCCAGGGCGTGACGCAGGTCGTAGCCGTCGTTGTCCGGGTATCGGGTGGCGTCGAGGAGCGCGTCGATGGCGGCAAGACGTGCTTTGGGCGACATGCCGAGCGGATTCTCGTTGGAGGCGAGCTTGACGATCTCGTGCTCGGCGATGCCGACTTCACGGGCGACGTCGGCCACGGGCCTCCCACCGACATAGGGAGAGATGGTGCGGATGTAGTCAGCGCCCCAGGTGGGCGCGGCGCGTTGGTCGGTGCTCATGATCGTGGGATGGGGCGTGGTTTGTGGAGCTTCAGTCCCGGGAAACCGGGTACGAGCCGAGGTCTTTGAAATAGGCACAATGCCCGCGCAGCGCCTCCAGCGCTGCACGCACCGGGGCGTCATCGGCATGACCCTGGATGTCGACGTAAAAGTAATATTCCCAGGCACCCGATCGGGCCGGACGCGACTCGAAGCGTGTCATGCTCACACCGTGCTCGGCAAGCGGCCGCAGCATCGCGACCACCGCACCAGCGCGGTTAGGCACGGCAAGAATGAGACTGGTGCGGTCATGGCCCGTCGCCACGGTGGGACGTCGTCCCAGGACGGCGAAACGAGTGCGATTCTGCGCTTCGTCCTGGATATGCGCGGCGGCGACATGCAGGGCATAAAGGGCGGCGGCATGCTCTCCGGCGATTGCCGCCAGTCCGTCGTCCTCGGCGGCGAGTCGCGCGCCCTCCGCATTGCTGGCCACGGCGCGACGTTCGACATGCGGCAGGTTGGCGTCAAGCCATAGCCGGCACTGCGACAGCGCCTGCGGATGCGCCAGCACGGCGCGGATGCCGTCGACCCCGGACGCTGCGCGCAGCAGGTTGTGGTGGATGGGGAGGTTCACTTCGCCGACAATCCGTACCGGGTGCGCCAGCAGCAGGTCCATGGTGCGCGCCACTGCGCCTTCGGTCGAATTTTCCACCGCGACGACGCCATAGTCGGCGGCTCCCGAGAGCTGTGCTCGAAAGACTTCGTCAAAATCCTGGCACGGGGTGAAATCGCAACTTGCGCCGAAGAAGCGCCGCGCCGCCACTTCGCTGTAGGTCCCTGCGGGGCCCAGGAAGGCGACCTTCTCACGCGCCTCCAGGGCCCGGCACGCAGCCATCACCTCGCGCCAGATTGCGGCGATACCCTCATCGTGCAGCGGTCCGCCGCTGGCGCCCTGCACCTTGCGAATGACCTCACGTTCGCGCTCGGGCCGGAACACCGGAAGTTGCATGCGCTGCTTGTGCTCGCCGATTTCCTGCGCCAGTCGGGCGCGACGGTTCAGCAATGCGATGATCTCGAGATCAATGGCATCAATCTGTTCGCGCAGCGGAAGAATGTCTTGGTCCATCGTGGGCTCAATGGCTGAGTTCGAACGCTTGCATGTAATCGACAAGAGCCTGCACACCTTCCATGGGCATGGCGTTGTAGATGCTCGCGCGCATGCCGCCGACCGACTTGTGGCCCTTGAGCTGCAGCAGGCCTCGCGCCTGCGCGCCTTCAAGAAAACTGGTGTCGAGACGCGGGTTGCGCAGCCTGAACGGCACGTTCATGCGCGA
>DAICZP010000049.1 GCA_027311065.1 Thiomonas sp.
GCACCGCGGCGTTGCCTTCGGCGGCCTTGATCAGCGAGCGGATCGCGGTCGGCGCGGTGTAGAAGATGCTGACCTTGTGGTCCTGGATCATCTTCCAGAAGCGCCCGGCGTCGGGATAGGTGGGGATGCTCTCGAACACGACTTCGGTGCCGCCGAGCGCCAGCGGCCCGTAGGTGATGTAGGTGTGGCCGGTGACCCAGCCGATGTCGGCGGTGCACCAGAACACGTCGTTCGGCTTCAGGTCGAAGGTCCATTGGGTCGTGAGCGCGGCGTGCAGCAGGTAGCCGCCGGTCGAGTGCTGCACGCCCTTGGGCTTGCCGGTCGACCCCGAGGTGTAGAGCAGGAACAAGGGGTGCTCGGCATCGACCCACTCCGGCTCGCAGACATCGTTTTGCGACGCCACGAGTTCGTGCAGCCACAGATCGCACGCGGGATTGAACGCAACATTGCCGCCGGTGCGACGGTACACGACGACGTTGCGCACCGAACCGCAGCCGCCCAGCGCCAGCGCCTCGTCGACGATGGCCTTCAAGGGAAGCGATTTGCCGCCACGCCGCTGCTCGTCGGCGGTGATGACCAGCACCGCGCCCGCATCCTCGATGCGGTCGCGCAGCGACTGGGCCGAGAACCCGCCGAATACCACCGAGTGGGTGGCGCCGATACGCGCGCAAGCCTGCATCGCCACCACGCCCTCGATCGACATCGGCATGTAGATCACCACGCGGTCGCCCTCTTTCACGCCCAGGCTCTTGAGGGCGTTGGCAAATTTCGCTGTGCGGGCCAGCAGGTCGGCATAGCTCACGCGGGTGACCACGCCATCATCGGCTTCGAACACGATGGCGGTCTTGTCGCCCTTGCCCGCCGCGACGTGACGATCGAGGCAGTTGTACGACACATTCAGACGGCCGTCGGCGAACCACTTGAAAAATGGCGCCTGGCTGGTGTCGAGAGTCTGGGTGAACGGCTTGTTCCAGTCGAGATTCTCCCGCGCCAGACGGGCCCAGAAACCCTCGAAGTCACGTTCGGCCTCGTCAACCATGGCGCGATACGCATCCATCCCGGAGATCCGGGCACGCGAAACCGCGTCCGACGAGGGGTAATAAGTTTTCAAGACATGGTGTTCGGGAGCCTGCTGATCGCTCATGGTTGTCTCCAGGATTGTTTAAATTGGACTGCTTCAGGCCGGATGCCTTCAAAAACACCCGGACCGGTATGCGCGGGAAAAAGCCAGAGTCGGCCACAGCGGGCCGCAGCGCGGTCGGCGCCATTTTTGCAACGTCGCGTGGTAAGCCGGTTCGTGACAGACTTGCACGCGATTTTCTGATTCATTGTTCCAGCATTTCATTGTCACGTGTGTGCTCTTACAAAGCCCTGACGCGCGGGAATCACCTGAGGTCGGCAAGAATCTTGTTTGCCCCCCACCACCGCCGAAACTGCCATGCAACGAACAACGCCCCCCTTCCTGGCCCGCCTCCTTTTCCTCAGCCGCTGGCTCCAGTTGCCGCTGTACTTCGGACTGGCCCTCGCGCTGGCGGTGTACGTCGTGCACTTCTGGAGCGAGTTGATCAATCTCGTCGGTGCCGCCCTGGGCAATGCCGGCGCCCTTCAGCGCCTGCTGGAAGCCACCAGTATCGCCGGCGTTGCGGCACAGCCGGCGCCCCCCCACCTGACGGAGACGACGATCATGCTGGTGGCGCTCAGCATGGTCGATGTGGTGATGATCGCGAATCTGCTGATCATGGTCATGGTTGGCGGATATGAAACATTTGTATCCCGTATGTATCTGGAAGGTCATCCCGACCATCCGGAATGGCTGTCGCACGTCAATGCCTCGGTGCTCAAGATCAAGCTGGCCATGGCGATTATCGGCATTTCCTCGATTCACCTGCTGCGAACCTTCATCAATGCCAACGCCTACGACGTCAAGACCCTGGTGGCCCAGACCGCAATCCACCTGACGTTCCTGCTTTCGGCGTTGGCCATCGCCTATACAGACCAGGTGATGGCGCGCACCATCCATGCGAGTCAGAACCCGTCTTAACATCGCGGTCCAACCTGATCAAAAAGCACACCCCCGAACCGGAGACCCGCAATGCACACCACCGTCGTCCAGAGCGATGACCTCATCGAAAGCATCGCCGCTGGACTGCAGTACATCAGCTGCTACCACCCCGCCGATTTCATCCAGCACCTCGCGCTGGCCTATGCGCGCGAACAGAGCCCGGCCGCGCGCGATGCCATTGCCCAGATTCTGACCAACAGCCGCATGTGCGCCGAAGGGCGGCGGCCCATTTGCCAGGATACCGGCATCGTCAACGTGTTCCTCACCATCGGCATGGACGTGCGCTTCGAGGGACTGCACGGAACGCTGCAGGACGCCGTCGACGAGGGCGTGCGTCGGGGATACCTCGACCCGGACAACAAGCTTCGCGCCTCGGTTCTCGACGATCCGCTGTTCGCCCGCAAAAATACCCGCGACAACACGCCGGCCGTGCTGCACGTCGAACTCGTCCCCGGCAACACCGTCGCGGTGAAAATCGCGGCCAAGGGCGGCGGCTCCGAAGCCAAGACGAAGTTCGCCATGCTCAATCCTTCCGACAGTCTGGTCGACTGGGTGCTCAACACCGTGCCGACGATGGGCGCGGGCTGGTGTCCTCCCGGCATGCTGGGCATCGGCATCGGCGGCACGGCGGAAAAAGCCATGCTGCTCGCCAAGCAATCGCTGATGGACGACATGGACATGCACGAACTGCTCACCCGTGGACCCCGCGACAAGTATGAGGAACTGCGCATCGAGCTGTACGAAAAGGTCAACGCCCTTGGCATCGGTGCCCAGGGACTTGGTGGCCTCACCACCGTTCTCGACGTCAAAATCCACCACTTCCCCTGCCATGCCGCCAACCTTCCGGTGGCCATGATTCCAAACTGCGCGGCGACACGCCACGCCCACTTCGTGCTCGACGGACAAGGGCCTGTGTATCTCGAGCCGCCGAGCCTGGACTTGTGGCCGAACGTCCATTGGACTGCCGACACCGAGAAAAGCCGCCGCATCGATCTGGACACGCTGACGCCGGCACAGGTCGCCGCCTTCAGGCCCGGCGAGACGCTCCTGTTGTCGGGCAAGCTACTCACCGGACGCGATGCGGCCCATAAGCGCATCGCGGACATGCTGGCCAAGGGCGAGCCGCTCCCGGTGGATTTCACGAATCGCGTCATCTACTACGTCGGCCCCGTCGATCCGGTCCGCGACGAAGTCGTGGGTCCGGCCGGCCCCCCCCCCCCCCCCCCC
>DAICZP010000051.1 GCA_027311065.1 Thiomonas sp.
CCGCCGGTGTGCTGGCGCGCCTCATCACTGAACTCGAGGCCGGCACCGCGGAGCCTGCGCTGCTGGAGCGGCTGCGCGCTGCGGCCGCGGCGTCGAGCGCCGTCGTGCTGGGTGTCACCGGCACCGGGGGTGCGGGCAAGAGCAGTCTGGTCGACGAGCTGGTGCGGCGCTTCCGCCTTGATCAGGGGGATGCGCTGCGCCTGGCAGTCATCAGCATCGACCCGTCTCGGCGCAAGTCGGGTGGGGCACTGCTGGGCGACCGGATCCGCATGAACGCCATCGGCCCTTGGGTCGGGAGCGGTGCGGGGGCAGATGGCGTGTACATGCGATCGCTCGCCACGCGCGCCGCCGGAAGTGAAATCAGCGCCGCGCTTCCGCATGTCGTCGACGCCTGCAAAGCTGCCGGCTTCGACCTGATCATCGTGGAAACATCGGGCATCGGCCAGGGCGACGCGGCGATCGTGCCACACGTGGATCTAAGCTTGTACGTGATGACCCCGGAGTTCGGCGCGGCCAGCCAGCTCGAGAAAATCGACATGCTCGATTTCGCGGATTTCGTCGCCATCAACAAGTTCGACCGCCGAGGTGCCGCCGACGCGCTGCGCGACGTGGCCAAGCAGCTCCAGCGCAACCGCGAGGCGTGGAACACCAAAGCCGACGCCATGCCGGTATTCGGCACCATGGCCAGCCGCTTCAACGACGACGGCGTCACCGCGCTGTACCAGGCGCTACGCCCGTCCCTGGCTGCGCGCGGCCTGGCGTTTACGCCTGGCCGACTGCCGCTGACCGACGTCCGCCACAGCAGTCTCCGCGGCGCCATCGTCCCGGCGGGGCGCACGCGCTACCTCGCCGACATCGCCGACGCAGTCCGGGGCTGGCATGCCAGCGCCGAGCGGCAGGCGACCATGGCACGCGATGCGCAACACCTGCGCGAAACCGCGCGCATGCTCGAGGCTGCCGATCCAGCCGCCGACACGACCGCATTGCGCGAGATGGCCGCGCAGCGTGAAGCGGGCCTCACACCGCACGCAGCGAAACTGCTGGCGCAGTGGCCGGATTTGCGCATGGCTTACGCTGGCGACGATTATGTGGTCAAAATCCGTGACCGTGAGATCCGCACCCAACTGGTCCACCAAAGCCTCTCAGGCACACCGATCCGCAAGGTCGTACTGCCGCGCTGGGTTGACCATGGCGAAATCTTGCGCTGGCTGCTGCGGGAGAACGTGCCCGGAAGTTTTCCCTACACCGCTGGGGTATTCGCGTTCAAGCGCGAAAACGAGGACCCCACCCGCATGTTCGCTGGCGAGGGCGACCCGGCGCGCACCAACCGCCGCTTCAAGCTGCTCAGCGCCGGAACGCCGGCGAAGCGCCTGTCCACCGCATTCGACTCCGTCACGCTCTACGGCGCTGACCCTGATCGTCGCCCCGACATTTACGGCAAGGTCGGGAATTCCGGCGTAAGCGTCGCCACGCTCGACGACATGAAAGTGCTCTACGACGGCTTCGACCTGTGCGATCCGGCAACGTCGGTGAGCATGACCATCAATGGCCCGGCGCCCACGGTGCTGGCGATGTTCCTGAACACCGCCATCGACCAGCAGCTGGAAAAGTTCACGCGCGACAATCACCGCGACCCCAGCGACGATGAAGCGCACAAGATCCGCGCCTGGGTGCTGGAAAACGTCCGAGGAACCGTACAAGCTGACATTCTCAAGGAAGACCAAGGGCAGAACACCTGCATTTTCTCAACTGAATTCAGCCTGAAGCTGATGGGCGACATGCAGGAATACTTCGTCCGGCACAGAGTGCGAAACTTCTACTCGGTGAGCATTTCCGGCTACCACATCGCCGAGGCTGGCGCCAACCCCATCTCGCAACTGGCGTTTACCTTGAGCAACGGCTTCACCTTCGTCGAGGCCTACCTGGCGCGGGGGATGCACATCGACGACTTTGCCCCGAACTTGAGCTTTTTCTTCAGCAACGGCATGGACCCGGAGTACACAGTGCTGGGTCGGGTGGCGCGGCGCATCTGGGCGATCGCCATGCGCGAGCGCTACGGCGCGGATGAGCGCAGCCAGAAGCTCAAGTATCACGTACAGACCAGTGGACGCAGCCTCCACGCGCAGGAAATCGCCTTCAACGATATCCGCACCACCCTGCAGGCCTTGATCGCCATTTACGACAATTGCAACAGCCTGCATACCAACGCCTACGACGAGGCCATCACGACCCCGACCGAGGAAAGCGTACGGCGGGCTCTGGCGATCCAACTCATCATCAACCGGGAATGGGGGCTGGCCAAGTGCGAGAATCCGAACCAGGGGGCGTTCATCATCGACGAGCTCACCGATCTGGTCGAGGAAGCGGTGCTGCGCGAGTTCGAGGCCATCGCGGAGCGCGGCGGTGTGTTGGGCGCGATGGAGTCGGGCTACCAGCGCAGCCGCATCCAGGAAGAGAGCATGCATTACGAAATGCTCAAGCACACCGGTGAATTGCCGATCATCGGCGTGAACACCTTCCGGGGCCCGGACGGTGACGCCACGCCTCCCGCACTCGAGCTGGCGCGCTCCACCGTTGCCGAAAAGGAGAGCCAGCTCAGCCGCCTGCAGACGTTCAAGTCCGCCCACGCTGCTGACGCCACCGCGACGCTCGATCGCCTTCGTCAGGCCGTGATCGCCAACGCCAATGTGTTCGAAGTCCTGATGGATGCCGTGCGTGTGTGCAGCCTGGGGCAGATCAGCACCGCGCTGTTCGAGGTGGGTGGTCAGTATCGACGCAGCATGTGAACACTGGTGAGGCCGAGGCCTGATTGACCTGGCGCGAGCGCGTCGACAACATCGGCCCGGCGCGATCCGGGTTCTCAAATGCGCGTGCGCAATCCAAGCAGCGTCGTGGCCAGCAGTACGAGCATGGCACCGAGCAGAAACGCCAGCAGCCACTGCAGCAGCTGATTGGTGCGGCGTCGCTCGACGAGAAGTTGGCGCTGCAGTTCGCGGTCGCCGGGCTGCTGCGCCTGCTGCAACGCATGGTGCACCAGGCGTGGCAGCGCGGGCAGGTACTGGGCATAGCGTGGCGCTTCGCGGACCAGATGGTCGCGCAGCGCACGCCAGCCCACCTGGCGCTGCATCCACCGGCGCAGGAAGGGTTGCGCCGTGCTCCAGAGATCCAGTTCAGGGTCGAGCTGACGCCCCAGCCCCTCGACGTTGAGCAAGGTCTTTTGCAGCAACACGAGCTGGGGCTGGATCTCCACCTTGAACCGTCGGGAGACCTGAAACAGGCGCATCAGGATTTGGCCCAGCGAAATATCCTTCAGCGGTCGCTCGAATTGCGGCTCGCAAACAGTGCGCACGGCCGCCTCGAGCTCTTCCACGCGGACGTCCGATGGAACCCAGCCGGACTCGAGATGCAGTTCCGCCACACGGCGATAATCGCGCTGGAAAAAGGCAATGAAGTTCTGCGCCAGATAATCCTTGTCGAATTCCGACAGCGTGCCGATGATGCCGAAGTCCAGGGCGATATACCAGCCGAAGGTCTCAGGCTCGAGGCTCACCATGATATTGCCTGGGTGCATGTCGGCATGGAAGTAGCCGTCGCGGAATACCTGGGTGAAGAAAATTTCCACACCAGCGTGAGCAAGTTTGCGGATGTCGACACCAGCCGCACGCAGCTGGTCGATCTGGCTGATGGGCACGCCACGCATCCGTTCCATCACGATCACGCTGGCGCTGCACAGATCCCAATACATATGGGGAACGAGCACCAGACCCAGGCCATCCATGTTGCGGCGCAGTTGCGCGGCGTTGGCGGCCTCGCGGACAAGGTCGAGTTCGTCATGCAGGTATTTGTCAAACTCGGCGACCACCTCGCGCGGCTTGAGACGCTTGCCATCAGACCAAGCGCGCTCCAGGAAAGCGGCGAGCAGGCGCAGCAGATCCAGATCCTGGTCGATCACGTCCAACATGCCAGGTCGAAGGACTTTTACCGCAACATCATGACCGCCGAGCGCAGGCGGCAACGTGGCGAAATGGACTTGCGCGATCGACGCGCTGGCCACCGGCGTGCGGTCGAAGCGCGCGAACAGCACGTCGACCGGTTTGCCGAAGGCGCGTTCGATCTGCGCGACGGCGACATCGGAATCGAATGGTGGAACACGATCCTGCAAAAGGGCCAATTCATTGGCGATGTCCAGCGGCAACAAGTCCCGCCGCGTGGACAGCATCTGGCCAAACTTGACAAAAATCGGCCCGAGACTCTCCAGCGCCAGGCGCAAGCGCGCACCCCGCGGGGTGTCGAGTCGGCGCCCGAACTTGGTCAGGCGCGCCAGCACCACCAGCCAGCGATGACGAAAACCGCTGAGTGCCAGATGGTCGAGGCCGTACAGACGAATGACGTAGGTGATGCGCAACAGTCGTAGAAGGCGTCGCATGCGGTCTCAGCTCCGCACCGTCTGCCGCAGCAGCGCAACACGCTTGTCCATGCGAGCAACGCGGTCACGCAGGCGCGCCGCCTCGGCGCGCACGGCGTCGAACTCGTCACGTGCCACGACCGGACGCGGCGCCTCGGTCAGCCACTCGCGCACGTCGCCTTCGAACCGCCGCGCCAGGCGCAGTCCCCGGTCACGCAGTGCGTTGGCGCCACGCGCGGCGCGATGCGCGGCCACGTCGCCAACCAGACCCGCGAGGTCATCCTCGGCGTCCCAGCGCAGATGCCCAAGCAACCAGGAAACGGCTTGGGCGAATTCGGCATCTCCCGCGATGCGCACACCCGACAGGCCAAGCTGCTGGCCGCGCAGCTGCGACGCCAACACGGCGGCGACGTCGACGTCGAGCTGCAAATCCGGTGCAGCCGCGGAGGCCGCCATGGCAACCAGGCGCCCGGGCTGCGCCACCTCGAACACAGCCTCGAATCGACCAACGCGGAGCGCCACACGGCGCTCCGCATGGGCGCACAGGCGGCGCGCGGCAGCCTCGTCGCGCGCCTCACTGTGCGGGTAGGAGAGCTTGACGACGACCTCGGCCCCGCCGGCCGTTGTCGCGGGCGCCGTCCATCCCGCCA
>DAICZP010000055.1 GCA_027311065.1 Thiomonas sp.
TTGCCGGCACCGTTGGGGCCCAGCAGACCGACGACCTCGCCGCCGCGGAGCTCCAGGCTGACGTCACGAACCACGGTGCGACCTCCATATCGCTTCTGGAGGTTCCGCACGCGAAGACTGCCCGCGGCTGTCGGCAGCGTCACGGCTTCCCCCCCAGCCCTGGCGTCGGTCGCAGGCTTGCGCCCGACGGGCGCGACGGCGCAGAGGCCGCGTGCGGCGAAAGCATCACGCGCACACGGCCATCGGGGTTGCCGGCGGTCGCGCCACCGTGACCGCCTGTCACGGTAAAACGATCGGTGAGGTCGTCGTAACGGATCACGGCGCCTTGGGCACGATCGGAGATCTTGCCGTCGAGACGACGCTCCAGGGTCGCCCGGCCGGTGAGGGTCAGCACATCGGACTGCCCGTCATATCGCAAGGTCACGGCGGTGCCATGCATGGTCGGCGTCGGCGCGCCGGGGGATGCATCGAGTGTTTCATCGAAGGTCGCCAACGCGCTCTCGCTGCCGTAGGCGACCGCCTGATCGAACCCCTCGGGGGTTTGACGCACTTCGACACGCGCGGCGCGAATCGTCATGGAACCTCGTGTCACGATGACATGGTCGGTAAACACCGTGACCTGGCGCGCATCGTCGTAGTGCATCGCACCAGCCTCGAACAGCAACGGCTTGGTGCGGTCGGATTCGAGCGCCTGTGCGACCCCCGCCGCTGCCAGCCAGCACAGCAGCGCGACCACGCCCACAAGTTTCGGCATGAAGTTTGCTTTCATGGCGTGCATTGTAGGCAGATGCGGCCTGCCCGGGGATGTTCGCGTACCAAAACGAAACGCCCGCTTGGCGCGGGCGTTTCGTTCATCGGCCGGAAAGAGGCCGGTGACCCAGATCCGACGAGATCACTTCTTGAGGCTCGCGCGGACCTGTTGCACCATCTGGTCGACAGCGTCGAGAACCTTGGCATTCGTCGGGGTCTGCGGCATGGATGCGGACATCGTGTAGGTCCCCTGGACCGCCATCGTCGGCACCCCGCTGATCTGGTAGTCGCTCACCATCTGGGTCGCGCGCTTGGCGTCCATCTGGACACCGAAAGAATTGAAAGCCGCCAGGAACTGCTGCTTCGGAATGCCCTTGCCTTGCAGCCAATTGGCCATCTGGTCACGCGTGAGCAGGGGGATGTGCTGCTGGTGAATGGCCGTGAAGATCGCACTCTGCAGCGCATCGGCCTTGCCCAGCGCCTTGAGCGCGTAGTAGAGCTGCTGCTGGGCCACGAACTGCGGCGCAAATGCCACGGGAACGCGCTCGAACACAACATCAGGCGGCAACTTCTTCACCCATGCTTCGAGTTCGGGCTCGAAGTCGGCGCAATGGGGGCAGTTGTACCAGAAAAACTCGGTCACAACGATCTTGCCTGGTACGTCGACACCACGGGCCACGGGAAGCCGGGCATAACCCTGGCCTTGGGTGAACGTCGCGGCGGACGCAGTCACTGTAAGTGCCGCCATACCGAAGACGGCGGCGGCAACGAAGCGGGCGAACCAGTGTTTCATCGACTGTCCTTTGTGCGGGTAGGAATGTTCCGGATGCGTATCACTTCGGCGTCTTGACCACCGCCGAACCGATGCCATTGTCGCTCAGCGAGCGCTGCGCGCGGTCGGCCTGATCGGCCGTGGGGAAGGGGCCGACACGCACCCGGTACAGGGTGCGATCGCCAACCGTTCGCGTGTCAATATGGGCTTCCAGGCCACTGAGCGCGACCTTGGCGCGCTGCGCCTCGGCATCGCCACGGTTCCCATACGCACCGATCTGCACGATGTACTCGAACGCGGGAGCCACCTCGGCGTGGGGCACCGCGCTCGCGCCGGCAGACGGCAGCGGCGGCGCAGGTACAGGAACGGCAGTCGGGGCCGGGGCCTGCACATTTCCCTGCGCCTTCATCACGCCACCAGGTGGGAGGCCGAGGTTCTCCAGAGCCTTCGGAGACAACGGTGCGCTGCCCACGGCCTGCGGGGTCCCGTTGCCGGAAATCGCGGCGGGTGGCGCACCGCTTCCGGAGAGATTCTTGTTGGGGTTCCAGTTGGATGCGTCAGAACCAGCGGTACTCGGACGCTGCTGAAAGCGGTTCATGAAAGGCAGCGGCGCCTTCGTCACGTACAGGGCTGCGGCCAGGGCGACGGCAAGGCCGACGACCAGACCGATGATCAGACCGAGCAGGGTGCCACCGCACTGCTGTGTGCGAGATGAGAGAGGCGAACAGGAAACGTGGGGCATGGCGGACGCGTGACAGGAAAGTCGGGTGGGCGGTTCGAGCGGCGGCTCACATGCGCTGCGGGCTACCGACGCCGAGCAGGTCGAGCGCATTGTGCACCACCTGGCGCACCGCCAGCAGCAGCGCCAGACGTGCGCGTTTCAATGGCTCGTCTTCAACGAGGACACGCTCCGCGTTGTAGTAGGCGTGAAGGCTTCCGGCGAGTTGGCGAACGTAGAACGCGATGTCGTGTGGGGTGAGATCGAGCGCCGCTTGCGCCAGCATGTCCGGATAGCTGCCGAGTTGCATCATGAGTTCGAGCTCGCGCGGATGCGTCAGCAGCGACAGGTCGGCGTTGGCAAGATCCTCCTCGCGGCCGCTGTCGCGCTCGAGCCACTGCGCCAGCACGGAACAGATGCGGGCGTGCGCGTATTGCACGTAGTAAACCGGATTTTCGTCGCTCTGGGCCAGCGCCAGATCAACGTCGAAAACGAACTCGGTGTCGGCCTTGCGCGACACCAGGAAGAACCGGACGGCGTCACGACCGCGACGCAACGCCGCATCGCGCGCATCGGCATCCATGTCATCGCGTACGCCCCCGGACCATTCGATGAGATCCCGTACGGTGACGTAGCTCCCGGCACGCTTGGAGATTTTGACCTCCTGGCCACCGCGCATCACCGTCACCATCTTGTGCAGTACGTAGTCGGGGTAGCTCGGCGGAATGGTCGGGTTGGCGGCGCGCAAGCCTGCACGTACGCGCGCAATCGTGCCGTGGTGATCCGAACCCTGGATGTTGATCGCGTGGCGGAAGCCGCGCTCCCACTTGGCGAGGTGGTAGGCGACATCGGGAAGAAAGTAGGTATACGTCCCGTCCGATTTGCGCATCACGCTATCCTTGTCGTCGCCAAAATCGGTCGTGCGCAACCAGAGGGCGCCGTCGTGTTCGTACGTATGGCCCGATGCGACCAGGGCATCCACGGTGCGGGCAACACGTCCATCCGCATAAAGGCTCGATTCCAGGTAATGGTTGTCGAAGCGGATACCGAAAGCCTTGAGATCGAGGTCCTGCTCGCGACGAAGATAGGCGACGGCGAAAACCCGGATGGCCTCGAGATCGTCGGGATCGGCGGCGCCCGGCACGGCTGCCCCGTCGGCTGCCTGCACGATGGCGCCGGCGAGATAGTCACGCGCAATGTCGGCGATGTAATCACCGTTGTACGCCGCACTTGGCCACGCCGCATCGCCAGGGACCAAACCACGTGCACGCGCTTGTACCGACAACGCCAGGTTGGCGATCTGCACACCCGCATCGTTGTAATAGAACTCGCGCGTGACCGCCCAGCCCTGCGTGGCCAGAAGCGCGGCGATGGTGTCGCCCAACGCACCCTGGCGCCCATGGCCGACATGCAGCGGTCCGGTGGGATTGGCGGAAACGAATTCGACAAGCACCTGCTTGGCCGGATCGAGCGCGGTTTGTCCATAGGCTGGCCCGCCCCGGCGCACGGCGTCGATCACCGCCTGCTTGATCGCTGGTGCAAGGGTGAAGTTGATGAAGCCGGCGCCAGCGAGCTCGATGGCTTGCAAGCCGGCGGCGATGCCAGGTTCGGCACGGACGGCGTCGATCAGCGCCTGCGCAATATCGCGCGGATTGCGTTTCAGAGGACGCGCAAGCTGCATTGCGATGGTGCACGAATAATCGCCGTGGCCTGCTGCCTTCGGGCGTTCGAGTTGCGCTGTCGGTGATTGCGCATACAACTGGGCCGCGGCAGCCGACAACGCGCCTGTCAACCGTGATACATATTCACGCATTAGGGTTATAGTCCAAAAGTCACTCTGGCATTCTAGGGCGACCTCGCTGCTTCCACTCGACCTACAGGAGATTCACCATGAACAAATTCGTCGCTGCTGTCGGCCTGTCGTGCTCCCTGCTCCTTGCAGCGGGTGTCGCCAGCGCCAAAAGTGCGCAAAACGACAAGATGACCCAGTGCAATGCCGAGGCGACCGGCAAGCATCTCGTCGGTCCGGAGCGCAAGTCATTCATGCGTACGTGCCTGAGCGCGCGACCCGCCGCCGCTGGCGCGCAGGGCAAGCATCTCAACGCCCAGCAGCAGCGCATGGTCACTTGCAATGCCAGCGCCAAGACGAAGGCGCTCAAGGGCGATGCGCGCAAGACGTTCATGCGTGAATGCCTGCACGGCAAGAAGTAATCGCTGCTGCGCCCGGTGATGCCTCTCGCGCCGCGCGCGCGAGGCGTCACCGTTTGACCAACGTGCAGGTCGTCAGACCCAACCCTCGAAGCCGCTGCTGAAGCGCGCTCGCCTCTGCGTTATCCAACGGTCCGATTTCGACACGATACACCGGCTGACCGCGGCTGAGTCCGGGCACCACGACAGCCGACGCGATCCCTGCCGACGCAAGGCGTCGCTCCTGGGCGCGGGCGTTCGCCTCCACGCTGAACGCGCCGAGCTGCAGAAATGTTTGCGCGGCGGCGCTGCCTGGCGGCGCGACGGCCTCCGGCGCATCCAGACGCGCGATGAGATCCGATAGCGACGCAGGAACGGGTGCGCTGGGCGCGGCGGCAGGCAATGGCGCCGATGCCGGAGCTGCGGGGATCGGCGCCAAGGGTTGAACGTCGATGTCCGGGGCCAGGACTGGCGCGACCGCGGCGGACGCGTCTGGCTCTGGCAGGGCGGCCGGGGATTGCACGGATCCAGGCGATGGGGCACTTCGGGCGGGCGCCGATCCTGGCGCGTCGGATACCGCCATCGACGTGCCGGGCCCGAGCGCGACGATGCGTACACGCGCCGTGCCGGTGCGCGTCACACCGAGTGCCTTCGCAGCGCCGAAAGACAGGTCCATGACTCGACTGTCCACAAACGGTCCGCGATCGTTGACCAGGACGAACGCACTGCGCCCGTTGCGCAGGTTCGTCACTTCGACACAGGTCGGCAGCGGCAAGTCGCGACTCGCGGCGGTCAACGCGCGCGGATTGAAGGCCGTCCCCATCGAGGTGGTCGAGCCTGATTCCCAGCCATACCAGGACGCGGTTCCCTCGACGTCGTAGCCAGCGGCGTTTTGCAACGGCGCATAGGTGCGTCCGAGAACCTTGTAGGGGCGGTTGTACGCCGCGCGCGGATTCGGTGGGGGAGCGCGGCACGCGCCATTTCCCGAAAACGTCGGTCCTACGGGCGTACTCGCGCACCCGGCCAGCGCCAGCGCGGCAAGCGCCGACGCAGCGCGTGTCTGTACGCGCTTGAAGCGGCGCTGATTGCTTCGCGGATGACAGAAACTTACCGGCATGAAGCGTGTCGGCGCTTGACCGTGACGTGGATCTGCGGGCATGCTAGCAGGCTGCTGACGTGCCTCGCTGCGGCAGCCGAGCCTGTGCCGAGGATCAAAATAAAAAAGCCCGCACGTGGCGGGCCGGTGTCGCGTACGCCGATGGCGCTTTTCGGCGCGATTCAGTGGCTGCGACCCCGCAGACGACGGATGGCGGCGAGTTGCGCGGCGAGCATGGCGAGTTCGCCTTCGACGACGGCAATATCCTGCGTCTCCTTCGCGTGACTACGGTTCTCCTGCGCGACCTTGAGCGCCTCCTGGGCCTTGGCCTCGTCGAGGTCCTTGCCGCGGATCGCCGTGTCAGCCAGGACAGTGACATGCCTGGGCTGAACTTCGAGCACGCCACCGGCAACGAAGACGAAATCGTCCTCGGAACTGGTGCCGTCGGATCGTTCAATACGCACGGCGCCCGGCTTGATGCGCGTGATCAGTGGCGTGTGGCCCGGCAGGATGCCGAGCTCGCCCGCCTCGCCGGGCAGGGCGACAAATCGCGCCTGGCCCGAATAGATCAGCTCTTCGGCGCTGACCACATCGATTTGGAAGGTGTTCATGGTGACTCCGGTTGCGGTCAAAGCCGGGCGCGGCACCGCCGCGCCCCGACCGGCGCGATCAGTTCAGCTTCTTGGCCTTCTCGAAGGCTTCGTCGATGGTGCCAACCATGTAGAAGGCCTGCTCGGGAAGGGCATCACACTCGCCGTTCACGATCATCTTGAATCCACGGATCGTTTCTTTCAGGGGCACATACTTCCCAGGGGATCCGGTGAAAACTTCGGCGACGTGGAAAGGCTGTGACAGAAAGCGCTGGATCTTGCGGGCACGGGCGACAGTGAGCTTGTCGTCGGGAGACAGTTCATCCATGCCGAGAATGGCAATGATGTCACGCAGCTCCTTGTAACGCTGCAGGATGCCCTGCACCGAGCGGGTGGTGTTGTAGTGCTCTTCGCCAATGACGTTCGGGTCGATCTGACGGCTGGTCGAGTCCAGTGGATCAACGGCAGGATAGATCCCCAGCGAGGCGATATCACGGGACAGCACCACGGTCGCGTCGAGGTGGTTGAAGGTGGTGGCAGGCGATGGGTCCGTCAAGTCGTCCGCTGGCACGTACACGGCCTGAATCGAGGTGATTGAACCCGTTTTGGTCGACGTGATGCGCTCCTGCAGCACGCCCATTTCCTCGGCCAGCGTCGGCTGGTATCCGACTGCGGAAGGCATCCGACCCAACAGCGCGGAGACTTCGACGCCGGCCAGGGTGTAGCGGTAGATGTTGTCGACGAAGAACAAAATGTCGCGCCCTTCATCACGGAACTTCTCCGCCATCGTCAAACCGGTCAACGCCACGCGCAGGCGGTTGCCTGGAGGCTCGTTCATCTGACCAAACACCATCGCGACCTTGTCGAGCACCTTCGACTCTGCCATTTCATGATAGAAGTCGTTGCCCTCGCGGGTGCGCTCACCCACGCCGGCGAACACCGACAGGCCCGAGTGCTGCTTGGCGATGTTGTTGATCAGTTCCATCATGTTGACCGTCTTGCCGACGCCAGCGCCGCCGAACAGGCCGATCTTGCCGCCCTTGGCGAACGGGCAGACCAGGTCGATCACCTTGATTCCGGTTTCAAGCAAGTCCACGGACGGCGACAGCTCGTCGAACGCCGGGGCCTTGGCATGGATCGAACGCAGTTCGTCATACTGAATGGGACCTGCTTCGTCGATGGGACGACCAAGGACGTCCATGATCCGGCCCAGAGTGCCGACACCGACTGGAACCGAGATCGGCGATCCCGTGGCGTTGACAGCCATCCCACGGCGCAGGCCGTCGGTGGAACCCAGCGCGATGGTGCGCACGACACCGTCACCAATCTGTTGCTGCACTTCAAAGGTGACGCCGCGCTCGGCCAGGCCCAGCTCCTGATCGTCGGACAGCCGCAGCGCTTCATAAACCGCGGGCATGTGCTCGCGCGGGAATTCGATATCGATCACAGCGCCGATGCACTGGACGATCTTGCCGTGGGTATGGGCAGTGCTCATCTGCTTCTCCAGATTTCAAATGGGGTGTGGGTCGGCGCTGCGTCAAACCGCAGCGGCGCCTCCGACGATTTCCGACAATTCTTTGGTGATCGCAGCTTGGCGGCTCTTGTTGTACACGAGCTGCAGTTCGCTGATCACGGTCTTGGCGTTGTCCGAGGCTGACTTCATTGCAACCATGCGCGCCGACTGCTCGCACGCCATGTTTTCGGTGACCGCCTGATAAACCAGCGCCTCGATGTACCGCACCAGCAGCGCGTCGATCACAGGCTTGGCGTCGGGCTCGTAGATGTAGTCCCAGCCGTATTCCTTGCGCTCTGCCTCGGTGGTGCGCATGTTGGCGTCGCTGAGCGGCACCAGCTGCTCGAGCGTCGGCTCCTGCTTCATGGTGTTGACGAAGCGACTGTAGGCCAGGTGGATTTCGTCGAGCTCACCGCGCTCGTAGGCATCCAGCAAGACCTTGACCGGGCCGACCAGCTTGTCCAGATGTGGCTTGTCACCCATCTGCACGAGCTGCGAAGCAACGTCGATGCCGATCCGGTTGAGCAATTGCAGGCCTTTGTTGCCGATGGCACAGGCACTGACCGCGACGCCCGCGGTCTGCCAATCCTTGATCCGCTGCGTCAGCAGCCGCAGGATGTTGGTGTTCAAGCCGCCGCACAGGCCCTTGTCGGTGGTGACGATGATGACGCCAACCTTGCGCACCGGGGCGCGTGCGACCAGAAACGGGTGGCTGTACTCCGGGTTGGCTCGGCTGAGGTTGGTGGTGATCGCACGCACCTTTTCGGCGTATGGACGCGCGGCACGCATGCGCTCCTGCGCCTTGCGCATTTTCGATGCCGCCACCATTTCCATCGCCTTGGTGATCTTGCGCGTGTTTTGCACGCTTTTGATCTTGACGCGGACTTCTTTCATTCCAGGCATGCAGTTTCTCCTTCGGCGCAAGGCCGGCGT
>DAICZP010000059.1 GCA_027311065.1 Thiomonas sp.
CGACACGCCCCCTTTATCCAGGCCCGCCCGCACGCGGCACCTGCACGCCGCGTGCCCTCCGCGAGCCCCACCCCACGATGACTGATGCCTTCATCCTTCTGGCCCTGATTCTTGTAAACGGCCTGTTTGCCATGGCTGAAATCTCTTTGGTGACGGCGCGGCGCGCCCGACTTACCGCCATGGCGGAGGCCGGCAGCGATTCGGCGCGGGCAGCGCTGCGGCTGACCGAGCAGCCGACCCGCCTGTTGGCGACCGTGCAGATCGGCAATACCTCCATCGGAGTCCTCAACGGCATCATCGGCGAGTCGGTATTCGCCGCGCCGCTATCGGAAACCTTGCTGCAGGCTGGCATGGCGCCGCGGTTCGCGAGCGTGGTGGCCACCGCGATCGTGGTGCTGGTGATCACATACCTTTCGATTGTCATCGGCGAACTGGTGCCCAAACGCCTGGGCCAGGTCAACCCGGAGCGTATCGCGCTGGTGATGGCCAAGCCGATGCTGTTCGCCCTGCGCCTGACCTCGGTCTTCGTCAAGCTTTTGTCGGTCTCCACCGACTTGCTGCTGCGTCTGATGCGGGTACGAACCGATACCCTGAAGCAAGTCACCGAGGAAGAGATCAACGTCGTGCTGGAGGAAGGGTCGGATGCCGGTGTCATCGAAGTCCAGGAACATGAAATGGTGCGCAACGTGTTCCGGCTCGACGATCGGCAGATTGCCTCGCTGATGACGCCTCGCAACGAAATCGAGTTCCTCGATGTCGAGGACCCCCTGGGCGACAATCTGGCCAAGATCGCACAGTCGCCACACTCGCGCTTCCCGCTGGTGCGCGGCGATCTCGACGACGTGCTGGGCCTGGTTTCCGCCAAGGAACTGCTCGGACGCTTCATACGGCGCGAAGGCATCGAGGACCTTGCCAAGGCATCGGCGCCAGCGATTTTCGTGCCCGAAAGCCTGACCGGGCTCGAGTTGCTGCAAACGTTCAAGCAAAGCCCCGACCACACGGCGCTCGTGCTGGGTGAGTATGGGCAAACGCTCGGCATCGTCACGGTGCAGGATATCCTCGAGGCCATCGCTGGAGAATTCAAAAGCCACCCATCTGAAGAGCCCTGGGCCATACAGCGCGAGGACGGTTCCTGGCTGCTCGACGGCCTCATCCCGGTGGGCGATCTCAAGGACCGTCTGGGATTGAAGGCGGTGCCGGAGGAGGAAAAAGGGCGCTACAACACGTTGGCGGGCATGGCCATGCTGCTGCTGGCGCGGCTTCCCCTGACGGGCGATGTGATCACCTGGAACGGTTGGCGTTTCGAGATCGTCGACATGGACGGCAAACGCATCGACAAGGTGCTGGCGTCGCGCGTGGAGCCCACGCCAGCATCTGAAGCGGTACCGGCTGACGTGGAGTAGGCGGCCTGCCTCGCATGGCCTACTTCGGTGTGTGGGAACAGCAAGTTCGAGACAATCAGTGATATGGATGCACATCGTTCCTGGTTCGGCAGCTTCGGCCCACTTTCCCTGCGGCAGCCTTATCGCGCCCTCGGCCCGCAGTTTTTCAGTGACCAGGCGCCCGAGGGCTTGCCCGATCCGGTGCTGCAACTCGTCAGTGACGACACTGCGCGCCTGCTGGGTCTGCAGCCCCCCGACGCGCAGTCCGCCACCGACTGGGCTGCCGTGTTCTCCGGTTCCAGGGTCGACCCCGCATGTCCGCCCATCGCCACGGTTTACGCCGGCCATCAGTTTGGCAACTGGGCGGGGCGACTGGGCGATGGCCGTGCCCACCTGCTCGGGCTGGCCACGACGCCAGACGCGTCGCAGAACTGCGGCTACGCCGCTTGGGAAATCCAACTCAAGGGCGCCGGACGTACGCCCTATTCCCGCTTTGGCGACGGCCGCGCGGTACTCCGCTCGTCAATCCGCGAGTTTCTTTGCAGCGAAGCGATGTGGCACCTCGGCGTTCCGACCACCCGTGCACTATGCCTGGTCGGCTCGACGCTGCCGGTCATGCGGGAGCGGCCCGAGACCGCGGCGGTCGTCGCGCGACTTGCGCCCTCTTTCGTACGATTCGGCCATTTCGAGCATTTCAGCCACAGCGGCGACCACGCTGCGCTGCAACGCCTCGTGGACTGGAGCCTCCCCTTGCTGGTGCCCGGATCGGATGCCGCCGTGTCGGGAGGCGACGCCGCCATGTGCTTGCTCACCGCGGCGGTCGACCGCACGGCGCGCCTGGTCGCGCACTGGCAGGCACTGGGATTCATCCATGGCGTGTTGAACACGGACAACATGTCGATTCTGGGCTGGACGCTCGATTACGGACCATTCGCGTTCATGGATGCCTTCGATCCTTCGCATACACCGAATACCACTGATCACCTCGGTCGCTATGCATGGGGCCGCCAACCCGCCGTGGCGCGCTGGAATCTGCTGGCATTGGCCCATGCCCTCGAGCCCTTGATCGAGGACGCCGAGCGTGCACGCGACGCCGTCGAGTCCTTCGGTCCGTGCTTCACGGCGGTGTTAAGCGACACCTGGCAACGCAAGCTGGGGTTGGACACGGTCGAGCCGGGGGACGATGCACTCGCTGATGACTGGCTGCGACTGCTTGCATCCCATCGCGCGGACTGGACGCTGAGCTGGCGCCTGCTTGCCGACGTCGCGTTCGACCCCGATGCTCCTCCCCCGCCTCGGCTGGCAGCGCAGTTCGCGGCCGACCCGGCAG
>DAICZP010000076.1 GCA_027311065.1 Thiomonas sp.
ACCGCCAGCCAGCACGGCGACCCCATCGAGACCGACGCGGTCATCGTGGGCGCCGGCCCTGTCGGGTTGTTCCAGGTGTTCGAGCTCGGCCTGCTCGAGATCAAGGCGCACGTCATCGACAGCCTGCCGCACCTGGGGGGGCAATGCGTTGAGCTCTACCCCGACAAGCCGATTTATGACATCCCGGCGGTGCCGGTCTGCACGGGGCAGGAGCTCACGGACAATCTGCGCAAGCAGATCGAGCCCTTCCACCCCACCTTTCACCTCGGGCAGGATGTGAGCGAGGTGCGCCGCCAGGACGACGGGCGCTTTTTCGTGCGGACCTCCAAGGGCACGGCCTTGCTCACCCGCACCGTGTTCATCGCTGCCGGCGTGGGCTCGTTCCAGCCGCGCACCTTGAAGGTGGAGGGGCTGGATCGCTTCGAGGGCCGGCAGATGTTCCACCGCGTCAGGGACCCCGCCATGTTCGCGGGCAGGAACCTGGTGGTGGTGGGTGGGGGCGACTCGGCGCTGGACTGGGCGCTGCACTTCGCCACCGCCGACGCGCACCGGGCCGAAAGCGTGGTGCTGCTGCATCGGCGCGACGGCTTCCGCGCCGCCCCGGCGTCGGTGGCGCGCATGCATGCCTTGTGCGAGCAACACGCCATGCAGTTCGTGGTGGGCCAGATCTCGGGATTCGAGGTCGATGCCGGGGATGTGCTGCGAGAGCTCAGGATCACCGGCGGTGACGGCGTCACGCGCCGCATGCCGCTGGACATGCTGCTGGTGTTCTTCGGCCTGAGCCCCAAGCTTGGTCCGATTGCAGACTGGGGGCTGGCACTGGAGCGCAAGCAGCTCGTGGTCGATACCGAGAAGTTCGAAACCAGCGTGCCGGGAATTTTCGCCGTCGGCGACATCAACACCTATCCGGGCAAGAAAAAGCTCATCCTCTCGGGCTTTCACGAGGCGGCGCTGGCCGCCTTCGGCGCCGCGCCCTATGTCTTCCCGGAAAAGAAGGTCCACCTCCAGTACACCACCACCAGCCCCAAGCTGCACAAGGTTCTGGGCGTGGAAACCCCGGTGTTCGACTGAAGCCCGGGCGCGTCGGGGGGAACACATCAATCACGTGCGCTCAGGTCTGGTCCGTTCGCACGGATGATGACAACCCCTCGGGCTGGTCTGGAAGACGTACCGATGCGTGCCGCCCGATCAGGGCAAGCAGCTGCCCGGGCGCGTGGCGCACTGCCTCGACCAGGCGTTGCATGGCGTGGCCCGGCCTTGCCCGATGCGCGACCGCGCTCCCGGCACTTGCCGGGGCGTTTGCACCCGGTCCGATGACCTCGCTCCTTTCACCCGCGTAGCACCAGGCCCGCATCCGCGTCGCTTTTGACGCCTTGGATCGGTACAGGGCAGCGTCTGCGGCCGCCACCAAGCGCTGCAGATTGTCACCGTCGTCCGGACAGACGGCAATCCCGGCGCTCATTCCCACGGTGACTGTAAGCCCCGCGTGCAGTTCGATTGGCGCCTCGATCGCGCGCTGGACGCGTGCCAGCAGCGGCGCGATCTGTGCATCGGCAGCTTCGCCCGCCACGTCGTCGAGCACGATGACGAACTCGTCGCCACCGACACGCGCGACCATGTCCATGTGACGCACGGCGCGGACCATGCGGCTGGCAATCTCACCCAGCACCCGGTCCCCGGTCGCGTGGCCGTAGCGATCATTGACGGCCTTGAAGCCATCGAGATCCACCATGCCGACGGCGATCCCCCGTCCGTCGCGCCGCATTGGGTCCAGCCGCCGCGCGACCTGTTCTGCGAGCGCGGTGCGGTTCATCAGTCCTGTCAGCGCGTCACTGCGCGCCTGCGCGCGCTCGCGCAGGCGCTCCAGCCGCAGGGCCGCATGTTCGTGGACGTCATCCAACCCTCGGGCGATCAGTTCTGCAATATGTTCCAGTACCCCGGGCGGCCACGGGCACAGCCGGCTCGACGCTTGCTTCCATGCGCCCCCTGGAACGAACGGCTGCAGCACGAGCACGGCGATGGGCAGGCCGCGCAAGCGCAGCGGCACCGCTGCGGCGCCGCCCGGATCGCTGTCGCCCTGCACGCTTGCGGATGCCCACGCCGCGCGCACGATCCGCTGCAGTCTGGCGGGCACCGGGGGAAGCGGACGCGCGATGCCGATGCCGCGCCCGGCATGCGCCAACACGTGAAGCTGCCCGTGCGCTCCGCGCCGCACCATCATCACCATGGAAAAAGCGCCGCAGTCGCCGAGCGCGTCGCACAAGCGCGCTGGCCAGGCGCAATCGCCAAGCACGACTGGCCGCAACCGCGCCGCGACCATCGCCGCCCGATGCAACGCCGACAGCTGCTGCAGTGCACACTGCGTCCGCGCCAGACGCACCCGCGTGCGTCCGAGGTCGCGGCGCAGTCCATGTCTGACCAGGGGCCGGCCTGGAATTGCCCGCTCTCCGTCCTCGTTCATGCGGTCCATGTCAAGCTTCACCTCACACTCGAATGCATGCGCGTTTCTCCCGACAGTCTTTGCTCGACCGCTTCGATGGTGCGAGCCGCAACGTCGACCCGGACCGGAGTTTCTGAACGATCAATGTAGAGCGCGCTGCCTTCAGCCATCGTTGGACGCGCGTTAAGGCAAAGATGGAGAAATCGGCAAAAACAAGAACCCGTGAACGAATCCCTATTGACAGGGAATTTTTCCCATCTATTATTCGGCTATCGACCCCTTACCTTGGAGTTCCTGATGCCCAAGCTCGCCCCCACGCATATCCGTCCCTGGACCCTGTTACCGCTGGCCGCGGCCATCTCGCTGTGCTCGTGCGGTGGTGGTGGCGGTGGCACAGCATTGACCACTTCGGCGACCCCCGTGGCTGCCCATGTCAGCCTGACGGGCACGGCCGCGGATGCGCCGATCGCCAATGCGGTCATCACCATCACAGCCGGAGCGCCCCTCGGCGACAGCGGTGCCTCGACCATCGGCTCCGTGACGGCCAATGCCACCGGTGGCTACACCGTGCAGGCCGCGCTTCCGACTGGAAGCGTTCCAATCTTCGCCAACGCGGTGGATCCGACCGACGCCGCCCTCGTGCTCACAAGCTACCTCGGGCAATCGGATGTGCTGGCGACCAGCGGCGCGTTCACCACCACCAACCTGCCCGATCTGGATATCAGCCCCGTCACGACCGCAGCGCTGGCTGTGTACGCGCAAACCGGCACCGGGGGCTACGCCGCCCTCACGCCGACCACCTACGCCCAGACCCTCCAGTCATATGGGTCGGACATTCTCGCAATCGCCGCCGGCATCAAGGCTGTCGGCGACAAGCTTTGCTCGCCAACAGCCGCGATTACATCGACCACCAACCTGGCCACCGCCATCGCCACCCAGGCAAACCTCACCGGCGCCGGCACGACAACCCTCAGCGCCGCCGCGACCATCCTCGGCGGCAATTGCGCGACGGTGCTCGCCGCGTTGCCGCAGTCCATCGCCGCCGACCCGAATTTCGGGCCTGAGCTGCAACTCGGGGACGTGATTGACGCAGGCATACAAAGTGTGGCGGCGGGCACCTACCAATTGCAAGGCGTCATCGCCGAAACCGGACGGAGCTCTACCGGTGCCGCAGTCGCGGCAACGCCGCCCGCGGTGGTCACCGACACCAGCGTCAACGTCGACGCCACGGGCACGGTGACGTCGTCCGACGGGCATGTCAGTGGCGCCATCGTCGGCAACGCGCTGACGCTGCAGATCACCTCACCAACGGGAAGCACCTACACGTTCCGCGGCAAGATCGGTTCGATTCCGGCTGCGCTCGTCACCGGCGGACAAGCCTATGCGGCCCAGGGGGGCGGCAGCAATGGTGCCACCGGCGCGATGGCGACGCTGGCGGTGGTGCTGGCACCCGCCGGTACGAACCCGGCCTGGAATGGGATCACCCCGCCCAATACGCAATCCCGGTCGGATGGTGTGAATTGTCCGGCGGGAAATTTCGCGGTGCGCTTTGATGCCTATGGTCCCTCGATCGGTGGCGCGAGCGTCGGTAGTTGCATCGCACCAAGCGCGACGGGATGGACCATGACCACGCCCGCCAGTACGTCGATGGTCTACGACATTGAACATGCCATCGCCAACAACATCGTCGGCCTCCAGGGAAACGCGCCCAGCTTCAGCGCTCCGAGCTGGGGCGAAGTTGGTACGCCGTCAGCGCCATTTGTGCTGGAAGCCACCGGCGCGACGTTCACCCTCAATGGCGCCACGACGAACGGAAACGCCTACTACGTCATGGGGTCGCAATCAGTGGTATTTGCCGGAACGCAGGGAAACGCGCTCCTGGGCATGCATGGCAACGCGCTCACCCAGCTGTCGGAGTCGATGCACAACCAGGACACCGCGTCAACGCAACAGGGCGACCATTGATCGACAACCCGGGCCTGGGCGGGAATCCTCAGGTGGTTTCGGCCGGATTCTCGGCGCGCGCCACGGAAAACAGCAAGTCGGGGGTCCGGCGCGCGCCGGGCTCTTCGCCGAGCGTCAGGGTTCCAGTCTGCTCGAGCAGGCAGACGTTGTGCAATACATGCAGCGTCGAACTCCCGCGCGCGTAGCGAACCCAGGTTCCGTTCTGGCTGGTATCGGTCAAGGTGTAATAGCCGTTGCGCCAGGTAATGACCGCGTGCTGACGCGAGATGCCCGGCGCATCGAGCACGACGTCGGCGCGTGCGTCGCGGCCGATGCGGATCGGGCGATCGGCGCCAAAGCTCATGTTCAGACTGCCATCGGGGCTGCGCAGATGCATCCACATCGACGGTGCGCGCTGCATCGCCCCCACATGCGCACAGTCGTGCAGCCATGCGCGCTGGTCTCCATCCGGTCCGGACGATCGCACTTCGATGAGCCGCCCGGCGATCTGGCGGGGCAGGCGCTCCATCACGCCGGCGTCAAGCAGGATCTGCCCGTCGCTGGCGGCAGTCGCAAGCGACGCCGCACGCAGGATGGTGTTGCCCTCGTACAGTGGCGGGCGGCACAGGACGGCACCGCAGCTCAGTCCCATGTCAAGATCAAGCCTGAGTTCGCCATCGAGGGTACGGACCCATTGACGCAGATCGTCGCGCAACGCGCACGCCGCCGTCAGCGCGGATTCCGCGTTTTCGAACAACGCCAGCAGCGACGTCATGTCCATGCGAGCCACCAGCCCCGACGCGGCCGCGGCACGGTGCGCGAGACGATTGATGGTGTGGTCCAGAAACGCACGCGCCCGCGTCTCGCCGAGCATCACGAATAGCGCGTGGGTTTGCGGGATCTGCGCGTTCAACGCCACGAGCGTGGGCTCGGCCCGCGCACCCTGCCCCCCCAACCACTTCGGAAACATGGCTCAGCCCCCGCCGTCGTCGACTTCGGGCCCGAGAACCTCGAGCACGTTGATCCAGCACGGTGTGGACGCATCTTCCGGGCGATGCCCCGGGCGTGCTTCGTGCAACCGATACACACCAGGCGCGGCATCCGCCGGAGGCACTGGATCGACGACGTAGCCGACACCCGACTCGAGTGGGGCATCCGTGACAACGCACAAGCGGCCCTGCGCATCGACCCCCACCTGCATCACCAGTCGCCGCGCGTCACCACCGTCGAGTTCACCCAGCGCCAAGGTCTGCGGACGCCAACGCCCGCGCGGGTCCGCCATCAGCGCGTCGATGGCTTCGATCAGCTTCTCGCGGTCCGGCGACGTCATGGCGCCGCTCCCGCGCAAAACGTGTCGCGTTGATCTCGGATCCATTGCAATCGCTGTCGTTTCATCGCTCCCCCGCCAGGCGCCACCGACATCGCGTTGCGAGCCAATCGCGCCATATGTCTGATTTTGCCGATCATTGTGCCGAATTCCGGCGTCCGGCTTGCCGCCCGCCGGGCCCATGCTCGTCCTGCCACCACCCGCCGTCACCCGGCGCGAAGAGCCACCGCGGCCGACCCAACGATGAGCAATGCCGCCACCGCCAGCGCTGGCGCGAAGCTCCGACCGGTCGACCATACCAGCAGCACCGTGGACGCCAACGGTGTGATGTAGCTCAATACACCAATGGTTCTCGGATCACCGGCCTTCAGCGCGCCGTCCCAGAGATAGAACGCTCCGCCAAGGGGGCCAAGCCCCAGCAGCGCGATGCGTACGAGTTGCGCCACGCTCAGGGGCGTGGGGGGCTCGAACACGGCGTGACACACCAGCGCGAGCAGGCCCGAGACAATGCCGAACAGCCCGATCGCCGCGGTGGGAAAGCCCCGACCGCGGTCCGCCAGTCGCCGACTGCCAAGCGAAAACGTCGCCCACACCACGGCCGAGCCAAGCGCTGGGAGGTATCCCCAGGCGAGGACAGGCCGTCCGGCACCACCATGATGGCCGCCAAGAATGGCCAGCGCCGCCCCCGTGAAACCGGCGATCGCTCCGATGACGTGGGCAGGGCGCAAGCGCACGCCCACGAGCATCGCCGGTGCGAGCACGACGATGAGCAGGGGCCAGAGATAGTTGACCAGATTGGCCTGGACCGGCGGCGCATTACGCAAGGCGATGAACAGCAGGAAATGGAATCCGAACAGGCCATAGACGCCAAGCGCCAGCACGCCCGGCCGCACCCGCCACGCGCGCCAGAACGGCCACGACCAGCAACTCCCCGCGAGCAGGGCCAGTCCGGTCAGCAGGAATGGCGGCACGGCGGCCAGCTGTACGCCCAGTGTCGACAAGGTTGCCCACAGGGCAATGGCCCCGAGGGCAAGAAGATTGGCGCGCGCCCCCGCTGCGGGCGCCGGCGGCGGCGCTTGCGTCGCATCAGCCATGCAGGCCACGCTCGTCGGGTTCGTCCGTGGAGGTGGAAATCACGCTGGCTGTACGGCCCTGGAAACGCCTCCACGCGTACAGCACATATCCCGACACTCCATACCCGACGAAGAGCGCGAACAGTACCAGCGGTGGCTTGTACGCAATCAGTCCGATCAGGAGCACGATGAGAAAAATGGTGATGAATGGCACACTGCGACGCAGGCTGACGGCCTTGAAGCTGTAGTAAGGCACGTTGGTGACCATGCTCACCCCCGCCGCCAGGGTCAGGGCGAATGCCACCCAGTGCATCCGATCGCCGATGACGCCGATGTCCGCCATGTTCCAGATCAGTCCTGCGACCAGTGCGGCGGCCGCCGGACTGGGGAGTCCCTGGAAGTAGTTCTTGTCAACAACACCGATATTCGTATTGAAGCGTGCCAGCCTCAGTGCGGCTCCCGCGCAGTAAACGAATGCCGCCAGCCACCCAAGCTTGCCAAGTCCGTGCAGCGACCATTGGTAGACGATGAGCGCAGGAGCCGCACCGAACGACACCATGTCGGCGAGCGAGTCGAACTGGGCGCCGAACTCGCTTTGGGTGTTGGTGAGCCTTGCAACACGCCCATCCAGACTGTCGAGCAGCATGGCGCCGAAAATCGCCGCAGCGGCAAGCTCATAGCGTTGTCCCATCGCCATCACGATGGCATAGAACCCCGCGAACAAGGCCGCCGCCGTAAAGGCGTTGGGTAGCAGATAGATACCGCGCTTGCGGCGCGGCGTCAGCGGCTGCAGGTCCTCGCCCGGATCCGGAAGACCGGCGTCGAGGTGATCGTCGTCATGGGCGACGGCACCCGGCGCCTGCGTCGGGCCCTGGCCCCTGCCCAGCCGCGTGACGTTGCGGTTCATCGCCGCGCGGTCCCGCTCTGCGCAAACTGCGCCAGCACCGTACTCGTGGCGAGCACCTTGTCGCCGATGGACACGCGCGCATGCGCGTCCGTGGGCAGATACACGTCG
Source organism: Thiomonas sp. (assembly GCA_027311065.1). Lineage (GTDB taxonomy): Bacteria > Pseudomonadota > Gammaproteobacteria > Burkholderiales > Burkholderiaceae_C > Thiomonas_A. The sequence continues at coordinate 7,800 of DAICZP010000076.1, forward strand.
ACACGCGAGCCGAAACGAATGAAACCGAAGCGCTGTCCAGGCTGCAATGCATCTCCGGCTTTCACGTAGCACAGCACGCGGCGCGCGATGAGCCCCGCCACCTGCACCGCCGTCACCACGCCGCCATCGGCGCCGATGACCACCGCGTTGCGCTCGTTTTCCAACGAGGCCTTGTCGAGATCCGCGTTGAAAAAACGCCCCGGGAAGTAAGCCACTGAACGCACCATGCCCGCCACTGGTGCGCGGTTCGAGTGCACATTGAAGACGTTCATGAACACGCTGATCTTGAGCGCATCGCGAGCGGCGTAGGGGTCATGGGCGCGCTCGATGGCGACGACACGACCGTCGGCGGGCGACAACACCGCCCCCGCTTCGACCGGGACTCGCCGCGGCGGGTCACGGAAGAACTGGATGACGAATATTGCCAGAATCCAGGCGGGCAATGCCCACCAGAACCCTGCAATCGCGGTCAGGATGACGGACACCAGCACGATGCCGGCGATGAAAGGCCAGCCCTCACGGGCCAGGATGGGATGGGGATAGTCCATGGTTGAAGTTTAGCGGGCAGCCGGAAGACACAGAGGCCATGCACCCCGCATGGGTGCATGGCCTCTGACGCATGCGAGCCTGATGCACGTCGACCAGCCCGGTCGAGCTGGTGTGCCGCGCGCTCAGTTCTTCGACTTGTCGACGAGTTTGTTGGCTTTGATCCAAGGCATCATCGCACGCAGCTTTTCTCCAACCTGCTCGATTGGATGCTCGGCGGTGAGGCGTCGGCGCGACATCAGCGTCGGAGCACCTGCGCGGTTCTCAAGGATGAAGCTCTTGGCGTACTCACCAGTCTGGATATCCCGAAGGCACTGGCGCATCGCGTTCTTCGTGTCCTCATTGACCACGCGGGGACCGGTGACGTACTCACCATACTCGGCGTTGTTCGAGATCGAATAATTCATGTTGCCGATGCCACCTTCGTAGATCAGATCGACGATCAGCTTGAGCTCGTGCAAGCACTCGAAGTAGGCCATCTCGGGTGCGTAACCAGCCTCGACAAGCGTCTCGAAACCGGCCTTGATCAGTTCGACCGTCCCGCCGCACAGGACGGCCTGTTCGCCGAACAGGTCGGTTTCGGTCTCTTCGCGGAAACTGGTCTCGATGATGCCGGCACGGCCGCCGCCGTTGGCCATGGCGTACGACAGCGCCAGGTCACGCGCCTTGCCGGATTTGTCCTGCGCCACCGCGATCAGATGCGGCACGCCGCCGCCCTGCACATAAGTGTTGCGAACGGTATGCCCCGGTGCCTTGGGCGCAATCATGATCACGTCCAGATCATCGCGCGGCGCCACCTGACCGTAATGCACATTGAAGCCATGCGCGAATGCCAGCGCCGCACCCTTTTTCGCGTTGGGCTCGACATGGTCGCGATACACCTGGGCGATGTTCTCGTCCGGCAGCAGAATCATGACGACATCGGCGCCCTTGACGGCGTCGTCAACCTCCTTCACCGCGAGACCCGCCTTTTTCGCCTTGTCCCAGGACGCCCCGCCCTTGCGCAGGCCGACCGTGACCTTGACGCCGCTTTCATTGAGGTTCTGCGCGTGCGCGTGGCCCTGCGAACCGTATCCGATGATGGTGACCTTCTTGCCCTTGATCAGGGACAGATCGCAATCCTTGTCGTAGAAAACCTTCATTTATGCTCCTCGATGGGCAAGTTCTTCGTTAATAATTCAACAGCATAAGCGAGTTCACACCCGCAGGATCCGTTCGCCGCGGCTGATGCCGCTGGCCCCGGTGCGGACGGTTTCCAGGATCGCGCTGCGCTCGACCGCCTGGATGAAAGCGTCGAGTTTCGCCGCATCTCCGGTCAGTTCCATGGTGTAGGTTTTGTCGGTGACGTCGATGATGCGGCCACGGAAAATGTCAGCCATGCGTTTCATTTCCTCGCGCTCCTTGCCCACGGCGCGCACCTTGATGATCATGAGTTCGCGCTCGACATAGTTTGCTTCCGTCAGGTCGACCACCTTGACCACATCGATGAGCCGGTTCAAATGTTTGGTGATTTGCTCGATGACGTCGCTGGAGCCGCGGGTGACGATGGTCATGCGCGACAGCGAAGCGTCCTCGGTCGGGGCCACCGACAGCGACTCGATGTTGTAGCCGCGCGCGGCAAACAGGTCGACGACACGCGACAGCGCGCCGGGTTCGTTTTCAAGCAGAACTGCGATGATGTGTTTCATGTTGACCTCGCGTTCCGGGCTTCGCGCGTCGCCGGTAAGCGACGCCTGGCTCCGGACGTTGGATGGATGGGGGTGAAACACGGCGGCATCCGCTGCCGCCGTCAGGCTGCGCGGGCGCCTCAGAGGTCCTCGGAGCCGAGCAGCATGTGCGAAATGCCCTTGCCGGCCTGCACCATCGGCCAGACATTCTCGGTCGGGTCCACGGCGAAGTCGATCAGAACCGTGCGATCCTTCAGCGCCAGTGCGCGCTCGAGGGCCGCACGCACGTCGGTGGCCTTGTCAACGCGGATGCCGACGTGCCCGTAGGCTTCGGCCAACTTCACGAAGTCCGGCAGCGAGTCCATGTATGAATGCGAGTAACGGCCGGAGTATTCGATTTCCTGCCACTGCCGCACCATTCCGAGGTAACCGTTGTTCAGCAGAAGAATCTTGACCGCGGTGCCGTACTGCAGGCAGGTCGCCAGTTCCTGGATGTTCATCTGGATCGAACCGTCGCCGGTGATCACCACGCACTCGGCGTCTGGCAGGGCCAGCTTGATGCCCATGGCGTAAGGGAGCCCCACTCCCATGGTTCCGAGCCCGCCGGAATTGATCCAGCGCCGCGGGTGCTCGAAGCGGTAGTGCTGCGCGGCCCACATCTGGTGCTGCCCGACGTCCGAGCACACATAAGTCTCAAGCTCGCGCGTGAGCTCGCAGAGGGTTTCGATCACAGCCTGGGGCTTGATCACGTCGTCGGTCTTGTCGTAGGCGAGGCAGGCCCGCTTGCGCCACGCCTCGATCTGCGCCCACCACGCTGCCATGGCCAGCGCATCCTGCCGATGCCCGGCCGCCTGCTGCTGCTCGATCTGATCAATGAGCTCGCCCAGGACCTCGCCGACATCGCCGACGATGGGGACATCGACTTTCACACGCTTGGAGATGCTCGACGGGTCGATGTCAATGTGCACGATCTTGCGCTCGACCTGGGCGAAGTCCTTCGGGTTTCCGATCACGCGGTCGTCAAAGCGCGCACCCACCGCAAGCACCACATCGCTGTGATGCATGGCCATGTTGGCTTCGTAGGTTCCGTGCATGCCCAGCATGCCGAGGAACTTCGGGTCGGATGCAGCAATGGCACCCAGGCCCATCAACGTGTTGGTGCACGGCAGGCCCAGCAACGCGGCAAGCCGGCGCAACTTGTCGCTGGCCTCGGCGGCGATGACGCCTCCACCGCTGTAAAGATAGGGACGCTTTGCCCCCAGCAACAACGCAACCGCCTTGCGGATCTGCCCGCCATGGCCTTTTCGCACGGGGTTGTAGGAACGCAGCGCGATGGTTTCAGGGTAGTGAAACTCAACCATGTTGCGCGACACGTCCTTCGGCACATCCACCACCACCGGACCTGGACGGCCGCTGCGCGCGATGTGGAAAGCCTTCTTGATGGTGACTGCCAGGTCACGAACGTCCTTGACCAGAAAGTTGTGCTTGCAGATCGGGCGCGTGATGCCCACCGTATCGCACTCCTGGAAGGCGTCCAGTCCAATGGCGTGGGTCGGTACCTGCCCGGTGATGATCACCATCGGGATCGAATCCATGTAGGCAGTGGCGATGCCGGTCACGGCGTTGGTGGCGCCCGGACCCGACGTGACGATGGCGACGCCGACATCTCCGGTGGCGCGGGCGTAGCCGTCGGCAGCGTGCACGGCGGCTTGTTCGTGACGAACCAGCACGTGTTTGATGACGTCCTGCTTGTAAAGTTCGTCGTAGATATAAAGCACAGCGCCGCCCGGGTAACCCCAGATATTCCTGACGCCCTCTGCCTGCAGGCAGCGCACGACAACCTCGGCGCCCGTGATCTGGGCTGCCGCTGCGGGAACCTGGGCGGGGGATGCTTGCGCGGCCCCCGGT
>DAICZP010000061.1 GCA_027311065.1 Thiomonas sp.
CTGCCGCTGCCAAGTTCGAGCGCGACGAGCATGGCGCTGCCGATCCACCACAGGGTCGCGTCGTTCATTGGAACAGGCCGGATACGATGATGGCGCATCATAGACCCCCCCGCGTCATGTGAGGGCGGTGCCGCGGGATCAGACCATTGCCGGTGTGGTCGGCGGTGGCGCCGGGACGGTCCATGTCGGGGCGGCACGCGTCCGCGGAATGTGTCGTGCAGGTGCGCGACCGTTAAATAATTTATCTACACTGCGCGCCAGGCCCGGATTGCGGGCTGCGAAGTTCCGGAGCCGGCCATGCGTTTCAATTTTCCCATCGTCATCATCGACGAGGACTTTCGTTCCGAAAACAATTCCGGGCTCGGTATCCGTGCACTCGCGCAAGCGATTGAAAGCGAGGGCATCGAGGTGCTGGGCGTGACCAGTTTCGGTGACCTTGCCAGCTTTGCGCAGCAGCAGTCGCGCGCCAGCGCGTTCGTGCTGTCCATCGATGACGAGGAGTTCACCGCGGTCGCGCCCGGGGCCGAGGCTCCGGTGGTGCAGAGCCTGCGCAAGTTCATCGAGGAAATCCGTTTTCGCAACGCCGAGATTCCGATCTATCTGTACGGCGAGACGCGGACCTCGCGGCACATTCCCAACGACATCTTGCGCGAACTCCACGGCTTCATTCACATGTTTGAGGATACGCCGGAGTTCGTTGCCCGCCACATCATCCGGGAGGCGCGCGCCTATCTTGATTCGCTGGCGCCTCCATTTTTTCGTGCGCTGGTCGGGTACGCCGCCGACGGTTCGTATTCCTGGCATTGCCCCGGGCACTCAGGCGGCGTTGCGTTTCTGAAAAGCCCGGTCGGGCAGATGTTCCACCAATTCTTCGGCGAAAACCTGCTGCGCGCTGATGTGTGCAATGCTGTCGACGAGCTCGGGCAGCTCCTTGACCATACTGGGCCGGTGGCGGCGTCCGAGCGCAACGCGGCGCGGATTTTTCATGCCGACCATTTGTACTTCGTCACCAACGGTACGTCGACGTCGAACAAGATGGTGTGGCACTCGACCGTGGCGCCCGGCGACGTGGTGGTCGTTGACCGCAATTGCCATAAAAGCGTGCTCCACGCCATCATCATGACGGGGGCGTTGCCGGTGTTTCTTACGCCGACGCGCAATCATTACGGCATCATCGGGCCGATTCCGCGCGACGAGTTCAAACCCGAGAATATCGCCCGCAAGATCGCTGAAAATCCGCTCACACGGCACCTCGCCGGACATGTCAAACCGCGGGTGCTGACCATCACGCAGTCGACCTATGACGGCGTGCTCTACAACGTCGACACCATCAAGGAAATGCTTGACGGCACCATCGACACGCTGCATTTCGACGAGGCGTGGCTGCCGCATGCCACCTTTCACCCGTTTTACAAAGGCATGCACGCCATCGGCGAAGGCCGTGCGCGCACCCGCGAAGCCATGGTGTTCTCGACGCAGTCCACCCACAAGCTGCTCGCCGGCCTGAGTCAGGCATCGCAAATCCTGGTGCAGGATTCGGACACGCGCAGCCTCGATCGCGCGCGTTTCAACGAGGCCTATCTGATGCACAGCTCTACCTCGCCGCAATACGCGATCATCGCTTCCTGCGATGTCGCTGCGGCGATGATGGAACCTCCTGGGGGTACCGCGCTGGTCGAGGAAAGCATTGTCGAGGCGCTGAATTTCCGCCGCGCGATGCGCAAGGTCGATGAGGAGTTCGGCCACGACTGGTGGTTCAAGGTCTGGGGCCCCGATCAGCTCGCCCCCGAGGACATCGGCGCACGCGAGGATTGGCTGCTCGGTGAAAGCGACGATTGGCACGGATTCGGCGCGCTGGCACCGGGTTTCAACATGTTGGACCCGATCAAGGCCACGGTGATCACGCCGGGGTTGAATGTGGACGGGAGTTTTGGCGAGACCGGGATTCCGGCGGCGATCGTCACCCGATTTCTCGCCGAGCACGGAGTCATTGTCGAAAAAACAGGCCTCTACAGCTTTTTCATCATGTTTACGATTGGTATCACGAAGGGGCGCTGGAATACGTTGGTGACGGCGTTGCAACAGTTCAAGGATGACTACGATCGCAATCAACCGCTGTGGCGCATCCTTCCTGAGTTCGTTGCCAAGTTCCCGGTTTATGAGCGCGTAGGCCTGCGCGACCTGTGCCAGCGCATCCACGCCGCCTATCAGGCCAACAATGTGGCACGCTTGACAACGGAGATGTACATCTCCAACCTCCAGCCGGCAATGACCCCCACGGAAGCTTATGCGCGCATGGTGCACCGTGACATCGAACGGGTCGAGATCGATGACCTGGAAGGCCGCATCACCGCAGCGCTGCTGACGCCTTATCCGCCCGGGATCCCGCTGCTCATCCCGGGTGAGCGCTTTAACGCGAAAATCGTGCAGTATCTCAAGTTCGCACGCGAGTTCAACCGTCAATTCCCGGGGTTCGCGACCGATATCCATGGTTTGGCTGAGGAAGAGGGGGAAAACGGCAAACGTTACTGCGTGGATTGCGTCCGGGGCTGAATGCGGGTCGGGTCCGATGCCCGCGCTCGGTCGGCGGCAGCACTTGTTTCTAGAATGGGCCACGCAACCCGAGGGCCGCCGTGAACCCACTGCTCAACCGACTTCAACCTTATCCTTTTGAAAAACTCCGCGCCCTGATGGCGGGCGTACGGCCAAACCCCGACCTGCCACCGATCAGCCTGGGCATCGGCGAACCGCGTCATCCCACACCGGAATTCATCCGGCGGGCTCTGGTCGAGCATCTCGACGGCCTGGCGCATTACCCCTCGACGGCGGGCTCGGCGGCGCTGCGCCAGGCATGCGCGGCATGGATCGGACGCCGGCACCGTGTGACTGTTGATCCGGGGACCCAGGTCTTGCCGGTGAACGGTTCGCGCGAGGCCTTGTTCGCGCTGGCGCAGGTGGTCATCGATCCGGGCCGTCCGTTGGCCACCGTGGTCAGTCCCAATCCGTTTTATCAGATCTACGAGGGCGCGGCGCTGCTTGCGGGCGCACACTGTCACTTCGCACCCGTGGATGCCGCGCGCAACTTTGCGGTTGACTGGTCTTTCGTGCCGGATGCGGTGTGGCAACGCACCCAGCTTCTTTACGTGTGCTCACCCGGCAACCCCACGGGGGCCGTGATGACGCTCGATGAATGGGAAAGGCTGTTCGAACTGTCCGACCGCCATGGCTTCGTGATCGCCAGCGACGAGTGCTACGGTGAGATCTGGCTGGGCGACACGCCTCCGCTTGGTGGCCTGGAAGCCGCTTCGATACTTGGCCGCCACGATTTTCGTCGCCTCGTGATGTTCTCGTCGCTGTCAAAGCGCTCCAACGTGCCTGGCATGCGCTCAGGGTTTGTCGCCGGTGACGCCGAGGTGTTGAAGGCATTTTTGCTTTACCGGACCTACCACGGCGGTGCCATGGGACCGGCCGTCCAGGAGGCGAGTATCGCTGCCTGGAATGATGAGTCGCATGTCGCCGGGAACCGCGCGTTGTACCGCGAAAAATTCGATCGTGTGCTGCCGATCCTGCAACCCGTGATCAAGGTTGCGCGACCCGATGCCGGCTTTTATCTTTGGGCGGAAACGCCAATTGATGACGTCGAATTCGCTCGCTCCCTGCTGGAAACCTACAATTGCACGGTTTTGCCGGGCAGCTTGCTGGCGCGCGCCCAGGATGGACACAATCCGGGAGCCGGTCGCGTGCGGCTTGCGCTGGTCGCCGGAGTCGACGAATGCGTCGAAGCCGCCGGCCGCATCGCCGCCCTTGTGCGCAGTCTATGAATCACCCTCCAACCATGACGATCCAACTCCAAACCATCATCGACCAGGCGTGGGAACGCCGTACCGAGTTCAATCCGGCATCGGCATCCGCCGACGTACGCGAGGCCGTCGAGCACGTTCTCGATGAACTCAACGCTGGCCGCATGCGCGTGGCGCAGAAGATCGACGGCCAGTGGGTCACGCATCAGTGGTTGAAAAAGGCAGTGCTGCTGAGCTTTCGTCTCACCGATAACGCGATGATGCGCGCTGGCGACCTGCATTTCTTTGACAAGGTGGCGACCAAGTTCGGACGTCTGGGCGAAGCCGAGATGCGCGCCACCGGTGTGCGCGTGGTGCCGCAGGCGGTTGCGCGCCATGGCGCCTATCTGGCGCCGGGCGTCGTCTTGATGCCCTCTTACGTGAACATCGGTGCCTACGTCGATGAAGGCACCATGGTCGACACCTGGGCCACGGTGGGCTCGTGCGCGCAGATCGGCAGGAACGTGCATCTGTCCGGCGGTGTCGGTATTGGGGGCGTGCTTGAACCGGTGCAGGCCAACCCGACCATCATTGGTGACAACTGCTTCATCGGTGCGCGCTCGGAAGTCGTCGAAGGCGTGATCGTCGAAGACAACTGTGTGATCTCGATGGGGGTTTACATTGGCAAGTCGACCAAAATCTACGACCGCGCCACCGGCGAGATTCACTACGGACGTGTGCCTGAAGGCTCGGTCGTGGTCTCCGGCAACCTGCCGAGCAGCGATGCGAAATACAGCTTGTATTGTGCTGTGATCGTCAAGCGCGTCGATGCCCAGACACGGGCCAAGACGGCAGTCAACGAATTGCTGCGCGACTGAACGTTCCGCGGCCCCCGACGGGAGAATCCATGTCCACGCCGGAATCCATGTCCACGATGGATCGGTTGTTCAGGCTGATGGCCGAGAAGAGGGCGTCCGACCTCTACATCAGTCCGCACGCACCGATCCAGATCCGGATCAATGGCCAGACTGTGGCCATCAACCGGCAGGTGCTTGGCGCCGAAGATCCACTGGGCCTGTTGTCCGAAATCGTCGGTGCGGAGCAGGTCCGCCAGCTTCGCGAGGATGGCGAACTCAACGTCGGCGTGCCGAGGCCCGGGATCGGCAGCTTCCGTCTCAGTGCTTTCCTGCAGCGCGGAACGGTGGCGATGGTCATCCGGTACATCCCCGGGGAGATTCCGGCGCTGGAGAGCTTGAATCTCCCCGGCGTGCTGGCCGATCTGGTGATGGAGCGCACTGGGCTGATTTTGATGGTCGGGGCCACCGGCTCGGGCAAGAGCACGACCCTGGCGTCGATGCTCGACTATCGCAACACGCGCCAGACCGGCCACATTCTCACGCTGGAAGAACCGATCGAGTATTTATTCCACAGCCGCAAGTCGGTGGTCAACCAGCGCGAGATCGGCATTGACGTCAAATCGCTCGGCATCGGTCTCAAAAACGCTCTTCGACAAGCCCCGGATTGCATCATGATCGGCGAGATCCGCGATGCCGAGACCATGGCGGCGGCGCTGAACTACGCATTGTCGGGGCATCTCTGCCTGGCCACCCTGCACGCCTACAACAGCACCCACGCGCTGAACCGCATCCTCGGGTTTTTCCCGCTGGACATGCGCCCGGCCTTGCTGAGCGACCTTGCCGCCGGCGTCCGCGCCATTGTTTCGCAACGATTGCTGGGTGCGATTGGCGGTGGCCGCGTGCCCGCGGTCGAAGTGATGCTCAGTACTCAACTGATCCGCGAACAGATCTCCAAGGGTGATTTGTTCGACATTCGTGATTCGATGGACAAGGCGCTGGCCGAGGGGGCGCAGACATTCGAGGCTTGCCTGGCGCGCATGGTCCGTGAGGGTCGCGTGACCCGCGACGAAGCTCTGGCCTTTTCGGATTCCCCCACCAACCTGCTTTGGCGGTTGCAAAATGAGGATGTGCGCGCTGCCGGTCCCGCAGCGGTGCTGGAAAAACCCGCCGACGATGCCCCCTCGTTCAGCGAGATTTCGCTCGACCTCGGCGCTCATTGATTGATACTTTGTTTCAACGACCCTTTCATGCATGATGACGTCCGCGTGCTCGCCGAGGCCTTGATCGCGCGCCCCTCGGTCACTCCTGACGACGCCGGCTGCCAGGACATCCTGGCGGCCCGCCTGCGACCGCTGGGTTTTGACTGCGAATTCATGGACGCCGGCCCGGCGGAGTCCAGGGTGCGCAACCTCTGGGCCCTGCGTCCCGGGGCGGTCGGTCCAGCCGGTCCGGTGCTCGTCTTTGCCGGCCACACTGACGTCGTGCCGACGGGGCCGCTGGCACGCTGGCAGAGCGATCCGTTCGTGCCGGTCGAGCGCGATGGGCGGCTGCACGGGCGGGGCGCTGCGGACATGAAGTCCTCGCTGGCAGCCATGGTGGTCGCTGTCGAGCGTTTTCTCGCGGCCCACCCGGCGCCGCGCGCGGGCATCGCCTTCATGCTCACCAGCGACGAGGAAGGTCCGGCGCGGGATGGCACGGTGCGCGTTTGCGAGGCGTTGCAGGCGCGGGGGCAGCGGCTGGATTGGTGCATCGTGGGCGAACCGACGTCGACCGCCGTGCTCGGCGACGTGATCAAGAACGGACGTCGCGGCTCATTGTCGGGTCGGCTGTGTGTGCGCGGCGTCCAGGGCCACGTGGCGTATCCCCATCTGGCTCGCAACCCGATCCACCTTGTTGCACCGGCGCTGGCCGAGCTGGTGTCGACCCAGTGGGACGGCGGCAACGCGCACTTCCCGGCCACAACGTGGCAGGTCTCCAACATGCAGGCGGGAACCGGCGCGACCAATGTCATTCCCGGCGTCGCGGAGCTGGATTTCAATTTTCGATTCTCAACCGAGTCGACACCACAGTCCCTCAAGCAGCGCATGCATGCGCTGCTCGATCGCCACGGACTCGACTACAGCATCGACTGGACCCTTGGGGGCGAACCCTTCCTCACTGCTCCCGGCGCCTTGTCCGACGCGCTGCAACGGGCGATCCTTGCTGAAACGGGGGTCACGGCGGCGCTGTCGACCACGGGCGGCACCTCCGACGGGCGTTTCATTTCACGAATCTGCCCCCAGGTCGTGGAATTCGGTCCTGTCAACGCGAGCATCCACCAGGTCGACGAGTGGGTTGACGCACACAGCCTGGAGCCACTCGCGGGCGTGTACCGGCGCACGCTTGAGGCGCTGGTCGCGTGACCCGCCAGGTCGCGGTGGTGCCGCGGTTCGGCCGGGTCTGGCGTAAGGCCGCGCGCCGGCTCGATGCGGCTCACCTGCAGTACGGCCAGGGCACGGAGGACGCTCTGCAGGAAGCGGCGTGGATGCTGATTCACAGCCTTGGCTGGCCGGTGCTTGCGAGTTTTGCTCAACTCGAGGCCTTGCGCGAGCGCGAGGTTCCGGCAGACGCGGTGCAGCGACTGGATGCTTTGGTGGACACACGCATTGCCACGCGCAAGCCGGCTGCGTATCTGATGGGAGAGGCCTGGTTGCAGGGCGAACGCTTTGTCGTCGATGCACGCGTCATCGTGCCGCGTTCCTACATCGCCGAAATGCTTCACGCCGGACTTGACCCCTGGCTTGCGGACGCGCCGCGGACGATCGTCGACGTCTGCACCGGCAGCGGTTGCCTCGGCATTCTGGCGGCAAAGCGGTGGGATCAGGCGGATGTTCTGGGAATCGACATCTCCGCCGACGCGCTCGATGTGGCGCGTACGAACATTGCGCTGCACGCGATGGAGGATCGGGTGCGGGTTCTGGCGTCGGATTTGCTCAGCGCACGCCCGGAGGACAGTCCCCGCGTCGACTTGATGTTGTGTAATCCCCCATACGTGAATGCGGGGTCAATGCGCGCTTTGCCGGCGGAGTTCCGTCATGAGCCAAACCTTGCCCTGGCCGGAGGACCCGACGGCATGGATCTGGTTCGCCGCCTGTTGAACCAGGCGCCCCGTCATCTTGCGCCACACGGCGTGCTGGTGGTTGAAATCGGCAATGAGCGCGAGCATTTCGAGGCCGCATTTGCACGGTTGCCCGTGGTCTGGTTGCCGACGAGCACGCCCGGCACGGTCGTTCTGGTCGAGGCTGCTGACCTCGTGCGCGCATGATCCGGTTGCAGGGAGTCACGCTGCGGCGTGGAGCGAAAGTGGTGCTCGACCATGCCGACCTCACAGTGCAACCGGGTGAGAATGTCGGTCTGGTCGGTGCCAATGGCGCGGGCAAGTCCTCGCTGTTCGCAATGTTGCGTGGCGAGTTGCACGAGGACGGCGGGGAACTCACATTTCCCGCGCATTGGCGCGTGGCGTCAGTGGCGCAGGATGCGCCTGATTCCGCGCTTGCCGCGGTGGAATTCGTCTGCGAGGCCGACGCGGCGCTGCAGCGCGCGCGTGCCGCGCTTGCCGCAGCCGGGGACGATGGCATGGCCGTGGCCGCTGCCCGCGAGCAGCTCGAGCTGGCCGACGCCTACACGGCGCAGGCACGTGCCGAGGCGTTGCTGCTCGGCCTCGGGTTCGCGCCGTCGCAGCTTCGTCAACCGGTGCGAAGCTTCTCCGGGGGCTGGCGCATGCGCCTGGCCCTCGCGCAAGCTTTGTTTCAACCCAGCGACTGCATGCTGCTGGACGAACCGACAAACCACCTCGATCTCGATGCGCTGGTGTGGCTGGAGAACTGGCTGTCGCGTTACGCCGGGACCTTGCTGGTCATTTCTCACGACCGCGAATTTCTCGATGCCGTTACGCGCGTCACGGTGCATGTCGACCAGGGCCGGCTCACCCGCTACGCGGGCGGCTATACCGAATTCGAGGAGCGCAGGGCGCTGGCGCTGCAACAGCAGGAGCATGCCTACGCAAAGCAGCAACAGGACATTGCCCACCTCACCAGTTTCGTCGAGCGCTTCCGTGCCCAGGCCACCAAGGCGAAGCAGGCGCAAAGCCGGCTCAAGGCATTGGAACGCATGCAGAGGCTGGCACCGGTGATGCTGTCGAATCCGTTGCGTTTCGAATTTCTGCAACCGGCACGACAGCCGCAGCAACTGCTGCGGCTGCGCGCGGCCGACTGTGGTTACCCAGGGCTTGCGCCGGTGCTGCGGGGTGTTGATCGCGACATTGCGGCTGGTGCACGCGTTGGCGTGCTGGGTGCGAACGGGCAGGGCAAGTCCACGCTGGTCAAGACCCTCGCGGGACTGCTCGCGGCGCAGGCAGGGCGGGTGCAGCCGGGCGCTGATGTGGTTGTCGGCTACTACGCGCAACAGGAGATGGACGTCTTGCGCCCCGACGATACCGCCATGCAACACATGGCGCGGCTGGCACGACAGCTGCAGTCCAGCGCGACCACCCAGGACTGGCGCAACTGGCTCGGCCGCTTCCAGTTCAGTGGCGACATGGCCGACCAGCCGGTCGGTACGATGTCAGGCGGCGAGCGCGCCCGGCTGTTGCTTGCGCTGCTGGTCTGGCAGCGGCCGAACGTTGTGCTGCTGGACGAGCCCACCAACCATCTGGATATGGCGACGCGCGAGGCGCTTGCGCTTGCGCTGCAGGAATTTGGTGGTGCAATGCTGCTCGTTTCGCACGACCGGGCCTTGCTGCGTGCGGTGTGCGACGACTACTGGCTCGTGGCTGATGGCGTTGTGCGCACGTTTGAAGGCGACCTCGACGACTACCAGCAATGGGTGCTGGAGCGTGCGCGCGCGCGCATGCGCGCCGGAGACGACATCGACCGGGCGCCACTGCCGGGTGTGCGGCGTGACCAGCGGCGGGCTGCCGCGCAGGCACGTGAACAGCTCGCACGCGTCGCCCGACCCCTCAAGGCTGAGCAGGAGCGCCTCGACGCCGAGATGCAGGTGCTTGCGCAGCGCTGCGCCGACATTGAGGGCGTGCTCGCGGCACCGGACACCGCAGCCTCGACGCGCGCGGAGGAGGGCCGCGCCCACAAACAGGTTTGCGAACGCATTGCCGCATGCGAGGAGCGGTGGCTGGAGATCGCCCAGGAGCTGGAATCGCTGGGAATCTGAGCTGTAGGAATGTTCACGGTCTGCGGGCATGCACCCGCAGCAGCACGAGCAGGCTCGATGCCGTGAGCGCGAGCCCCGCCGCGTTTCCGGCCCAGAATCCCGCTGCACCGCGCAACGCGGCCGGTACGACGTGCAGGGGATCGAAGCATAGAAAATAGCCGCCGCCCAGACCCACTCCCCACAACGCCAACGCGTACAGCACGCTTGGCAGCACCGCCACGTGATAGGCCCGCAGCACGAAGGCGCTGCAGATCTGCAGCGCATCGAAGACTTGCAGGATGGCGACGATGCCGAGCAGACCAACGGCCACGGCTTGCACGTGGGGATCGGGGTCGTACAACGCGGCGAGGCGGTGACGCTGCGAGATCAGGATCAGTGCCATCAACAACCCGAGCCCGCCCGCCAGCCCCACCGCGCGCCAAGCCGCGAGGCGCGCACGACGCAGATCGCCGGCGCCGATCTGTTGCGCCACCAGCGCACCCGCCGCGATGCCGATCGACAGCGGCACCATGTACAGCAGCACCGATGCGCTGGAGGCGATCTGGTGCGCGGCCAGCGATGCGGCATCGAGGTGCGAGATGAACAATGCCATGCCGGTAAAAGCCGACACTTCGACCAGCACCGAGGCGCCGATGGGCACACCGAGGACCAGTAGCGCACGAATGGCCCCTGGATCGGGGCCTTCCCAGTGCGTGAGGGTGCCAATTTTTCGCAGCATCGGGTCGAGGCGGTGCTGCAGCACCGCACCACCGAGCATCGCCCACTGGGTGGCGCAGGTCGCGATGGCGCAACCCACGGCGCCAAGGCCTGCTCCCGCCAGCCCGAAGCCGTGCGGGTCGATGAGCAGGGCATTGAGCAACAGCTTCATCAACAGGCCTGAAATCTGCAGGAGGGTGACCGGAAGGGGGCGTGCGATGGCCTGACCCAGGGCGACGTGCGCCCGCAGCGCCAACGCCGCCGGCAGGGCCAGCGCCTGCACGCGGAGGTACTGCAAGACTTCCGGGTCGCCCGGGTGACCACTGAGGGCCAGCAGCGGCTGCGGGTAGAGCAGCAAGGCAAGACCAAGTCCGCACAGGCCCAGGGCCAGCCAGAGTCCCTGCCGAAAGGTCGCGCCGATCTGGTCCGGTCGTCCTGATCCGTGAGCCCGACCCAAGGCCGGCAGCAACGCCTGCATGACCTCGGCGAGGGTGACGTAAAGGGTGACGTAGAGGGCATTGCCCACCGCAAGCGCGCCCAGCCCGGCGGTGTCCGAAGCACGACCAAGCATGGCGGTATCCGCAACACTGAAGCCGACCACGGCGACCTGACCCGCGAGTACCCCCCCGGCGAGTTTGGCGATGGATGTCAGCGATGCCATCGGCGCGTCTCAGTGCGCCGCCGAGGGGGCCGAAGCGAGGCGATAGAGCGTGAAATGCTCGTCGTGCTCACCGGGACGGTTGCCCTCCCAGATCCGCGCGGCCCCGGGCGGCGAAGCCGCCGGATGACGGCCGTGCCACAACATCAGCGCATAGGCCGCGGAACCAACGCGCGTGGCGCCGAATTCAGCGCCACTCCAGTAGCCGAGCAGAGCTTGCTGCGCCAGCGTCAGTCCGATCCCCTGGACCGATGCGCTCTCGGGGGCATGGTCCGCACGCAAGGCAGCAGCCATGGCGACACCGAGATTGCGGTAGGTGCTGGCGTAGTCGAGCACCGGCAGCCACAGGGTGCCGACGAGGGTCCACACCAGGGTCACGCCTCCGGCGGATAGCACCATGCCTTTCCACAGCGGGTGGCGGTGACGCCCGGCGCGCCACGCCACGATTGCCGTCCAGTCAATCGTGGCCAGTAGTGCCACCAGGGTCGGAAGCACGACGAGATGCGCCGCATAGCCCGGGGCCAGGCGCGCGATGTTGGCGGCGGGCTGCGAGGGCCATCCGGTGAGAAGCGCGATCCACAGTACCCATACGACAAGGGCGAACAGACTGAAGAACATCAATGCGAACCAGTCGAGCGCCGCCAGGCTGCCGCGCTGCATGACAGGCAGCGCCAGCGCGGCAAGCTGTGCCAGTGCCGGCAACGCAAGCAGCTCAGGTGTGGCGCCATGATGGGCGAACATGGTCGCCAGCAGTGGCGGAGCAGCCATCGCGATGGGAACCAGAACGTGCCATTCGCGGCGCGACTCGCGCCATCGCCACAGCGCCCACAGGGCCAGGGGCCATGCTGGCCACAGGAACCAGGCCAATGTTCCGGGAATTCGCGCGAGGGCGTCGACGCTGGGGGCCCCGAGGCCGTTCGCCGCTGGCAGCGCCGCGAGTGCCGCCAGGACACCCAGCAGCACCGCGACCACGAGATGCGCACGTGCCTGGCGCACTGCCGGGTGCAAAAGCAACCCACCGGCGGCCAGCGCGTCGACGAGGGCCAGCCACGGCGCGCCGCCGAACGCCAGCACCACAAGGGCAGCGCCGAGAACGCAGGCCGCGAGCGCAGGTGACGTGGGGGCCAGCGCCAAGGCAAGCAGGACCGCGGTGCTCCCGCTCAGCAGGATCAGGTAGGGCCCAGCCTCATGGCCAAGGGTGAGCAGACCCAGACAGGCCACCAGGCTGAGAAGCGCGCCATCGGCCATGACCCGTGCGTACGCGCGCCGCGAAATGGGCGGTGCGAACGCGGGCTGCACCGGCTGCATGGCGTCGCGCAGCGCGAACCGGTAGGCGGCTTGCCACAGCATGACCAGCGATCCTGCCAACAGGATCGCGAAGGGAACACGGCTCGCCATGATCTGGCCGAGCCAGGGTCCGAGGCCACGGATGGCGATTGCGCCCAACCAGTAGGCCAGCCAACCGCCCGGCACCGGTTGCCCGTACAGCGACGGAGCGAGCCAGTTGCCATGACCATCCGCCAGACGCACCATCATGCCGAAGGCGAGGCCGTCAGCACTCCAGGGATCGCGGCCGATGAACCCGGGGACAACGTACAGCGCGCACATCAGCCACAGCGGCCATCGTGGCAGCCGTGCCACGGCTTCGGCGCTGACCACCGGACGCACTGGCCCGCGCTGCAGGTCCGGACTCAGTGGAAGGGGCGCGGAGGGCATGGTGGCAGCTGGGACGCAGACAATGTGCAAGAGGGCACGAACAAATGAAAACGGGCAGCCATGCTGCCCGTCGTGGATCCGCAGAATCGTCGCGCATCGGGTGCGCGATGAACGATCGCGGGTGCCCGGATTACTTCTTCGCGCCGGCAGCAGCGGCAGCGCGCGCGAACTTCTGGCGGAATTTGTCAACGCGGCCGCCCAGCGAGTCGATGCTCTTCTGGGTGCCCGTGTAGAACGGGTGCGATTCCGACGATGTGTCGAGCTTCATCAATGGTAGCTCGCGGCCGTCGTCCATCTTGATGGTCTCGCGCGTCTGCGCCGTCGACGGGATCACGAACTTCGAACCATTGGAGAGGTCGACGAAGCAGACATCGCGATAGGCGGGGTGAATTGCAGCTTTCATGGTGTGTGTCCGGTTGGTGCGGCCAGCCGCAGCGCGGGCGGCTCTTGCCCAGGGGGTGCTGGAAAAGGCAAGCCTGCTGTACTTAGCCAAAGGAGGGCATTATCGCACGAGTTGACATCGGCGCAAACCGCACCAATGCCGTGGCTCGCAACGGTTTAACCGCCTTTTCGCATCATGTCGAAGAAATCAGCGTTGCTCTTGCTCTGCTTCATTTTTTCGATGAGGAACTCCATTGCCTCGATCTCGTCCATCGGGTACAGGAGTTTTCGAAGAATCCAAGCTTTTTGCAGGACGTCAGATTTCAGCAACAGCTCTTCGCGGCGGGTTCCGGATCGGTTGAGCAGGATTGCCGGGTACACCCGTTTTTCGGCAAGGCGGCGCTCCAGATGGATTTCCATATTTCCCGTCCCCTTGAATTCCTCGTAGATCACCTCATCCATGCGGCTGCCGGTATCCGTCAGCGCCGTTCCGATGATGGTCAGGGAACCCCCTTCCTCGATGTTGCGCGCGGCGCCGAAAAAGCGCTTCGGGCGCTGCAGGGCATTGGCGTCGACACCGCCGGTCAGCACTTTGCCGGAAGCAGGTACGACGGTGTTGTACGCGCGTGCGAGGCGGGTGATGGAGTCGAGCAGAATCACGACGTCTTTCTTCAGCTCCACCAGGCGTTTGGCCTTTTCGATGACCATCTCGGCGACCTGCACGTGTCGAAGCGCCGGTTCGTCGAAAGTGGAACTGACGACCTCACCCTTCACGGAACGCTGCATCTCCGTGACTTCCTCAGGGCGCTCATCGATCAACAGCACGATGAGGACGATTTCGGGGTGATTCGCGGTGATTGAATGGGCGATGGATTGCAGCATGACCGTCTTGCCGCTTTTCGGCGGCGCCACGAGCAACCCGCGCTGTCCCTTGCCGATGGGGGCAATGATGTCGATCACCCGGCCGATGATATTCTCCTCGGCCTTGATGTCACGCTCGAGTTTGAGGTGCTCCGTCGGAAACAACGGAGTCAGATTCTCGAACATGATTTTGTTCTTGTTTTCCTCAGGCGTGACACCGTTGACGCGATCGACCTTGACCAAGGCGAAGTAGCGCTCACCGTCCTTCGGCACCCGGACCTCGCCTTCGATCGAGTCTCCGGTGTGGAGGTTGAAGCGACGAATCTGGCTTGGCGAGATGTAGATGTCGTCAGGTGATCCGAGATAGTTCGATTCCGGCGCGCGCAAGAAGCCGAAACCGTCGGGTAGCACTTCGAGGACGCCGTCGCCAAACACCTGTTCGCCGGTGCGCGCGCGCCGCTTGAGAATCGCGAACATCAGCTCCTGCTTGCGAAGGCGGCTTGCGTTCTCGATCTCAAGTCCCGTTGCCATCTCGAGCAACTGGGACACGTGCATCGCTTTGAGTTCTGAAAGGTGCATGGCGTGGGGAAGAGGGGTAAGAAAAATGGGCGGGTTCCTCTGACCGCGATGCACCTCAAGATCACCCGCGCGCAGCGGGCGGATCCGTCAACGAGGTGGAGCGGCGGGGTGTCTGCCAGACCAGGCGCACGCATGGCTGCGTGCATTGCCTGGACACCACGGTGGGGTGGTGTCCGACGGCGCCAGCGTCACGCGTCGGGATGCGTCAGATGACGATGGCGCCAAGACACCTGCATTATAGACTGGCGTCGAGGAAGGAAACCAGTTGCGACTTCGACAGCGCGCCGACCTTCGTGGCGGCGACGCTCCCGTCCTTGAACAACATCAGCGTCGGGATGCCGCGGATGCCAAATTTTGCCGGCACGCTGCGGTTTTCGTCGACATTGACTTTCATCACCGACATACGACCTTGGTAATCTTTGGCAATGTCTTCGAGAATGGGTGCAATCATGCGGCAGGGACCGCACCATTCGGCCCAGTAATCGACCAGAACGGGGGTCGCGGACTTCAGGACGTCCTGCTCGAACTCTGCGTCGGTCGTGTGTTTGATCAAGTCGCTCATGGGTTTTCGAAAGTGCAGAAGGAAGGGGATCTGCCAGCGTTGGAAATGGGGTGACGAGCCGTACCCCCGGCACTTGCGGTGAGCGGCTGTGGCTGCTCCGTTCCCGGCCTGACCAGGTTCACCGCGCCGCAATGCGGGGCGGCCCGTCAGCACCTATTGTATGACGGCAGCGTGAACACGTCTCGTCGCCGCTTGGCCAGGCGCCCCGCCTACAATCAAACACATGTCGAATACCGTGCTCGCGCGCAAGTGGCGCCCCAAGACCTTCGCAACCCTGGTGGGTCAGGACCATGTCGTGCGCGCCCTGACGCATGCGCTTGAGCGCGGACGCCTGCACCACGCGTATCTGTTCACCGGGACGCGTGGCGTGGGCAAGACCACCATTGCGCGCATCCTGGCCAAATCGCTCAATTGCACCGGGCCCGATGGAAGCGGCGGCGTCACCGCGCAGCCCTGCGGCGCCTGCCCGGCCTGCACCGAGATCGATGCCGGGCGTTTTGTCGACTACATCGAGCTTGATGCGGCATCGAATCGTGGCGTCGACGACATGACCCGCCTGCTCGAGCAGGCGGTCTACAAGCCGACCGCAGGGCGCTACAAGGTGTACATGATCGACGAAGTTCACATGCTGTCGAATCATGCCTTCAACGCGATGCTGAAGACGCTTGAAGAGCCCCCTGAATCGGTGAAGTTCGTGCTCGCAACCACCGACCCACAGAAAGTGCCGGTCACGGTGTTGAGCCGTTGCCTGCAGTTCGGGCTCAAATCCATGACGCCGCAGGCCATCGCGTCGTACCTGCAAGGCGTGCTGCATGCGGAAGGGGTCGATGCCGAGGCGCAGGCCTTGCTGGCCCTGGGACGCGCGGCGCATGGATCGATGCGGGATGCGCTCTCGCTGACCGACCAGGCCATCGCCTATAACGCCGGCACGATCAGCCTGGATGGCGTACGGTCCATGCTCGGCGCCGTCGATGCCGGCTATCTGTTCGACTTGCTGCGTGCGCTGGCCGTGGGGGATGGTGCTGCCCTGCTGGGGCTGGCTGATGCCATGGACGCGCGTGGACTGTCGTTCGGCAACGCCCTCGAGGACCTGGCCGGGCTTTTGCAGCGTGTGGCGGTTGCGCAGGTCGTGCCCGATGCCGTTGACGCGACCGACCCCGACGCGCCGACGTTGCGTGAGCTGGCGGCGGCGCTGTCGCCGGAAACCGTGCAACTGGCCTACAGCATGGTGCTGCATGGACGCGCGGAGCTCGTGTTGGCGCCCGACGAACTGGCCGGATTCAGTATGTTGCTGCTGCGCCTGCTGGCGTTTGCGCCGATATCGACCGCTGGTGCGGTCCCGCGTGACCCCTCGCTCCCACAGCCCCCTCGCGTGAGGACGGCAGTGCAGGCGTCGGCTGACAAAGCCGCTGCGGTCGTGCCCGACGCGTCGAAGACGCCCCAAGGCTTGTCCCTCACGCCGACCGGGACGGCGACGAAGGCATCCGTGCCCGCATCGCACGTGGAGGTCGAGGCCACCGCCCCGGCAGCCGTCGTTGCGGCGGACCGCGCCGACCGTCAGGCCGCGGCGGACACGGCCGGCTCTTCTTCGGCGGCGCCGACCCAGGCGTTGGGGTTCCCTGGTCCGGACCCCGATTGGCCAACGCTCGCGGCGCGGCTGCAACTGGTTGCCCTGACGCGAAGTCTGGCCATGCACAGCGAATGGGTCGGTGCGCAAGGCGACACCTGGAGCCTTCGGGTCCCCAGTGAACAATACACCCGCGCGGGCGCGCTGGACCGATTGCAGACCGCACTGTCGGACGCGCTGGGACGCCCGCTTCAGCTTCGGGTCGATATCGGCGCCGTGTGCGATACCGCAAATCTGCGCGCCATCGCCGCGCGCCGGGCCCTTCAGGAACACGCCGAAGCCGTCATCGCCGCCGATCCGCTCGTGCGTGATCTGGTCGATGGCCTCGGGGCGCAGCTTGTTCCGGGGTCGATTCGACCCATCGAATGATTCCTCATTTCGTTCGCGTGTCCGCCTGATGCGATCAACGACGGCGCACGCTCCACCCTTCCATCCATCAAGACTCTCACAAGGACATTTCATGTTCAACAAAGGACAACTGTCGGGCCTGATGAAGCAGGCGCAGGCAATGCAGGACAACATGAAGCGAGTGCAGGAACAACTCGCCGACATCGAGGTTGAGGGACAGGCCGGCGCAGGGTTGGTGAAAATTCTCATGACATGCAAGTACGTCGTGCGCCGGCTCACGATCGACCCGACCCTGCTGGGCGAGGATCGCGACATGCTGGAAGATCTGCTGGCAGCAGCTTTCAACGACGCCGCCCGCAAGGCCGAGGCGACATCGCAGGAGAAGTTGTCGGCGGTCACCGCCGGGCTGCCGCTGCCCCCGGGCATGAAGCTTCCTTTCTGACGCCACGGGATTTGCTGGCGTGAGCCATCCACCGGCGCAAACCCGGGTACCGAGCCTCGACGCCCTGGTCGAGTCATTGCGCGCACTGCCCGGGATCGGGCCAAAGAGCGCAGCGCGGCTGGCGTTTCACTTGCTGCAGCATGACCGGCCGGGGGCCGCAAGGCTATCCGAGGCGCTGCAGCACGCGCTGGGTGTGATTCGCCGCTGCGCGCGCTGCAACACGTATACCGAAGATGAAATCTGCGGCACTTGCGCCGATCCGCGCCGCGATCCTCGCCAATTGTGTGTGGTCGAATCGCCAGCCGATCTGGCCGCGGTCGAGCAGACCTTGACTTATAAAGGGTTGTACTTCGTGCTGATGGGACACCTCAGTCCCCTTGACGGAATCGGTCCGAAGGACATCGGTTTGGATCTGCTGCAGCGGCGGGTGGTCGATGGGGAGGTCGAGGAAATCATCCTCGCCACCAACTTCACCAATGAGGGGGAGGCCACGGCGCATGCCATCGCACAGACCCTGCGCCCGCTTGACTTGCGGATCACGCGGCTCGCGCGTGGTGTGCCCGCCGGGGCCGAGCTGGAATACGTCGACCTCGGCACGATTGCGCGTGCATTGGTGGATCGCCGAGGTGCATGAAATGCATTGTCGTATTAGCATCGACTAATGTTTGACCTTGCCTGATGCCGATCACGCCATGGCCCTGACACGACGTCGTTTTCTCCTTCTTGCGCCGGCGCTGGCCGCCGCCATGCCGGTGTCCCGCGCGCGCGACGGCTCCGGAACGCTGGCGGTCTGGGCCGGACAGCCAATGCAGAATGGCCACGAGGACGGGCCAGGGACGCGGGCTGCATTTTTCGATCCCCGGGGCCTTGCGCGCGATCCGCATACCGGAGACATCGTGGTGGCGGATGCGGCGAACGCTCTGATCCGGCGCGTGAACCTGCACGGGGAAGTCACGACCCTGGCTGGAGCGGCAACCCGGCGCACGAGCCGCGACGGCGCCGCGGCCGACGCCCGGTTCGTCGGTCCCGACGCGGTTGCCGTGGGCGATGATGGCACGATTTTCGTCGCCGACTCCTACGCCAACACGATCCGGGTCCTGCGCGACGGAACGGTCTCGACCCTGGCCGGTCGCGCGGGTGAGCCCGGCTATGCCGATGGACGCGGCACCGCTGCCGCATTCAATCATCCGGTCGGACTGGCGGTTGATCCAGGCAGCGGCGACTTGCTGGTCGCCGACGCCTACAACAACACCCTGCGGCGCATCGATCGTGACGGGCGGGTACGCACCATCGGCGGCGCCGCGGGCGTGGCTGACCACCGTGACGGTCCGCTTGCCAGCGCGCTCTTCAATACGCCGGTCGGGCTGGCGGTGGGCCCCGATGGGACGATCTGGGTCAGCGAGTATTTCAATCACGACGTGCGGCGTATCGGCATCGACGGCATGGTGCGCACGGTGGCAGGCGCCGCGGACGCGGCTGGCGATGTTGATGGCAAGGGCGCTGCGGCACGCTTTCGCAAGCCGCAGCAGATTTGCGTGGACGCGGACGGCAACGTCATCATCGCGGATGGCGGCAACCACAAGGTGCGCTGGATGACGCCGGACGGCGAGGTCCGGACGCTGGCTGGTCAGGGTCTCCTCGACCGTTTCGAATTCGGGCCGTTGCCAGGGTCGCTGGTCACGCCGTACGGCGTGGCACCAGGTCCCGGAGGCAGTGTCATCGTGAGCAGCGCCCAGGCGCTGTTGCGAATCGACCGCCCTGACTGAGCGCAGCGCACGCGGTCTGGCGCGAACCTAGACGCCAGCGACCGAGGGCGCGGGGTCGAAGCGGCTCAGGTCGACGCGAGGTGCCGGCTTCCAGCCCCGCTTCTGGTGTTCGACGACGACGTTGGTGTAGATGCCACCGCGCACGTACCACTGCGCGGTGACCCGCATGAATCGTGGTTTGATGGCTTTGACGAGGTCGTCGAGAATGCGATTGGTCATCTTTTCGTGGAATGCGCCTTCGTCGCGGAAACTCCACATGTAAAGTTTCAGGCTTTTGAGTTCCACGCACTTGCGGTCGGGGATGACATCGAGCGTGATACGCGCAAAATCCGGCTGCCCGGTGAGCGGACACAGGCAGGTGAATTCCGGGACCTGGATATGGATGTGGTAGTCGCGCTCCGGGGCGGGGTTGTCAAAGCTTTGCAGATCCTTGCTGGGGCTGGTGCGCATGGTGATCGTGTCGGCGGGTTCATCGATAAACCCTGGATGCTATCATGGCAAATTCTGTTCGGCTCCGGACAATTAACCTTTTAAATCAAGTAGTTGATTGCGTCGCTGACCCAATTTCGCCGTGCGCCTGTCCTGGATCAAGCTAGCTGGATTCAAATCCTTCGCCGACCCCGTCTCGTTCCAGCTCCCCGGACAGCGCGTCGGGGTGGTCGGCCCCAACGGCTGCGGGAAGTCGAACATCATCGACGCCGTACGCTGGGTTCTGGGTGAGTCGAAGGCATCGGAGCTGCGCGGCGAGTCGATGCTCGATGTCATTTTCAATGGCTCCGGAGCGCGCAAGCCCGCCGGACGTTGCAGTGTCGAGCTGGTGTTCGACAACAGTTCGCAGCGCATCGGCGGCAGCTTTGGTCAATACAGCGAGATTGCGGTCAAGCGCGTACTGACGCGAGACGGGACCTCCAGTTACTACATCAACAATCAGCTCGTGCGCCGCCGCGACGTGCAGGACATGTTCCTGGGCACGGGTCTCGGGTCGCGCTCGTACGCCATCATTGGACAGGGGACGATATCGCGCATCATCGAGTCGCGCCCAGAGGAATTGCGGGTCATGCTCGAGGAAGCCGCTGGCGTGTCCAAGTACAAGGAGCGGCGCCGTGAAACCGAGAACCGCCTGAACAGCACGCGGGAAAACCTGCTGCGGGTCCATGACATCCTGCGCGAGCTCGGGGTGCAGTTGGCGCGGCTGGAGCAGCAGGCCGCTGTGGCGCAGCAGTACCGTACCCTGCAGGAACAGCTTGAAACCAGCCAGCACGGATTGTGGCTGTTGCGGCTTCGCGAGGCGCAGGCCCGCCAGGCCGGGATCGTCGCGGAAAGCGCGCGGGCCGTGGTTGCACTCGACGCCCACATCGCGCGCCTGCGGGCCGCGGAAGCCGAACTCGAGGGCGTGCGGCAGGCCCAGTATGCGGCTACCGACGCGCTGAACAAGGCGCAGGCCGAGGTCTACGCCGCACAGGCGCGCGTGGGACAGCTCGAGGCAGAAGTCCGCTTCGTGCTCGAGTCCCGCGATCGCGCCCGGCGAACGCAGGTCGAAACCCAGGCCCAGATTGATCAGTGGCAGGAGCGGCTGCGCGTCGCTGCCGACGACGCGGAGTCGACCTCCAGTTCCCTGACGGATGCGGAAATGCGGCTGGCAGAAGCCGAAGCGCGCGTTCTCGAGCAGTCCGAGCATATCCCGGCGCTGGAGGCACGTCTGGCTGACGCGCAAATGCGCGTGGCTGAGTTGCGCGCCGATGCGGCCGCTGCGCAGCAGCGTCTGCGTGCCGAGGCCGACCGGCAACGGGCCCTGGCGCAGCAGGCGCAGGCGCTGGAGCAGCGTATGCAGCGTTTGCAGGCCGAGCGGCGCGGGGTGCAGCGGCCGGATGCCGCGCGGCTCTCGGATCTGGCGCGCGAGCAGGAGCGCCTGGCAGCCGAACGCGATGACAGCGAGGCCCGCATGCAGGGACTTCAGGATCAACTTCCGGCATTGCAGGATATGCAGGGGCAGCAGCAGCGTGCCGCGCAGGCGGCAGCGGCTGACCTTGCATCCACCGCGGCCCGCCTGCAGGCCTTGCGTGCGTTGCAGGACAAGGTCATGACCGAGGGACGCTTGCAACCCTGGATGGCGCGCCACGGGCTTGACGGCATGGCGCGTCTATGGACGCGCATCCACGTCGAAGCAGGCTGGGAGCCGGCGCTGGAAGCAACGCTGCGCGAGCGCCTCGCCGCGCTGGAAGTGCGCGCCCTTGACGCCATGGCCGGGTTTGCGGACGATCCGCCACCGAGCAAGCTCGGTTTTTACGCGGCACCGCCCCCTTCGCCATCGCGGCCTGGCACGGTTGGGCTGCGCCCGCTGGCCTCGCTGCTGCGCGAGACCGACCCGGGTTTGCGGGTGGTGATCGAAGACTGGCTGGAAGGTGTGTACGCCGCAACCGACCTCACCCAAGCCATGCGCGACCGCGGGGCGCTTGCCGTGGGGTGCAGCCTGGTCACACGCGAGGGGCATATCGTCACCCGTCACAGTCTGAGCCTTTATGCTGCCGACAGCGAGCAGGCCGGAATGCTCGCTCGCGCGCAGGACATCGAGAACCTCGAGCGCCAGTGCAAGGCGCAGCAGATCATGGCCGATGACGCGCGCACGGCGAGCATGCGTGCGGACGCAGCACTTCAGCAAGCGCGCGAACAGCTCGGCGGCGAGACCCGGCGCCTGCAGTCACTGACCCAGCAGGCGCACGCCATGCAGGTCGCGTGGCTCAAGCTGCAGCAGCAGGAGCAGGAGGCAAGCACCCGCGCGGCGCGCCTGGACGCGGACGTGGCCGAGCTGTCGGCACAGGCCGATGAAATTGCTGCTGGTCGCGCGGAAAGTGAGGCGCGCTTCGAGCAGCTCGATGCCGAGTTGGCCGAGCGCCAGCAAGGCCAGGCGGACGTGGACGGCGACGTCTTGCGCGAGCACGCCGCGCTGGCCGAGGCCCGCGCCGGACTGCGCCAACTTGAGCAGCAACAGGCGGAATGCACGTATGCGATTCGCAGTCTGCAGCAGCGTCGCGCCGACGCGCAGCGTGTGGGCGAGACTGCGGTGGAGCAACTGGGCCCGTTGCAGCAGCGCCTGCAGGAGGCCGCGGATGAGCTCACGCGCCTCGGCAGCGAGACCGCGCGCGCGGGGCTGCAAGAGGCGCTCGCTTTGCAGGAACGATGCCAGGTCGCGCTGGCGACACGCCGCATCGAACATGAGGCGCTTGCGCAAACGCTGCGGGGGCTCGAGGAAACCAGGCTGGGCATCGAGCGCGAAGTCGAGCCGCTGCGGGGAACCATCACGGCGCGCCAACTCGAGGAGCAAGAGGCACGCTTGCAGGGTGAGCAGTTCGCACAGATGTTGGCCGACGCGGGCGTCGAGCCCG
>DAICZP010000065.1 GCA_027311065.1 Thiomonas sp.
AGACCTGGCGCCAACAAGTTACGCCTGATGACCATAGCGAGCTGGAACCACTCCTTCCCATCCCGAACAGGACAGTGAAACGGCTCAGCGCCGATGATAGTGCGCATGCGCGTGTGAAAGTAGGACATCGTCAGGCTATTATTCGAAACCCGCCGTTCTTGCGAACGGCGGGTTTTTGTTTTTCTGATGCGTCGGGTTTGTGTGGATGTTTCCCTGGGTCGGGGCGCACGGCTTGTGCGGCTCGCGAGGCGCGCCGGTCAATCGGTGAGGTGGCGCGCACGAACCACAGCGTGCATGTCATCTGCACGAACAGTGCAGCGATCGTTCTGCAACGGGAATATTCCGGACAATCGGGCAACGACACCCCCAGCAGGATCCGGTACAGGTGTCGCGCCGAGGTTGACGAGCTGATCGATGCGGATTTTTCCGGGTCGGGCGGCAGCGCAGAGTGCCTGAACGCGGTCGCTTGAAAGCCCGAGCAGGCGCAAGTAGCCGACCGAGGCGCCGACGATGCTCGCAAAGAGCAGCGCAATCAATAATTGCTGTGTGGTGGGTTTGATCATGTCAGGTGATACTGCAACGTTGAACGATCCAGAGTCGGTCAGCCCGTGGCGCATGAGCGTGGCGCCGATGCTCGACTGGACCGATCGTCATTGCCGCTATTTTCATCGGCTTCTCAGCGCCAATGTTCGTTTGTACACCGAAATGGTCACAACAGGCGCGCTGATGCATGGTGATCAGGCGCGTCACCTTGACTTCAGTCCGGAGGAGCAGCCTGTGGCGCTGCAAGTCGGCGGCAGCGAGCCGGATGCGTTGGCGGCGTGCGCGTCTCTGGCGCAGCGCTGGGGTTACGTCGAGGTCAACTTGAACTGCGGCTGCCCGAGTGAGCGTGTCCAGCGCGGCGCCTTTGGGGCCTGTCTGATGGCCGAGGCACACCTGGTCCGAGATGGTGTCGCGGCGATGCGCGACGCGGTGGGCGACGCGCTGGCGGTGTCGGTCAAGCACCGGATCGGCATCAATCGTGTCGAGAGCTATGCTTTCGTCAGGGATTTTGTCGGCACCGTCGCGACAGGCGGATGTTCGGTTTTTATCGTTCACGCGCGAAATGCCTGGCTGGAAGGCTTGAGTCCGAAAGACAATCGTGAAATTCCGCCATTGCGTTACGAATTTGTCTACCAACTCAAGCGTGATTTTCCTGAACTCACGATTGTGCTCAACGGCGGTGTGAAGACGGATGCCGACGTGAATGCGCATCTGCAACAGGTGGATGGCGTGATGGTCGGACGCGAGGCCTATCAACGCCCCTGGTGGCTGGCGGAATGGGACAACCGTTATTTCGCAGCCAGGAATGCGGGCCGATCGCGCGAAGGCATTGAAGCCGCCATGCGGACGTATCTTGCGGGCCTCGTGGCGCGCGGAGTGTCACCGTGGGCCGCGACCCGGCATATGCTCAACCTGTGGAAAGGCGCGCCGGGGGCGCGACTGTGGAGGCAGGTGCTGAGCGACCCCGCTCGGCGCGCACTGTCGCCCGATGCACTGTTTGACGCGGCGACAGCTGCACGGTGCTCGGCACTCTGCGCCATCTGATGAAGGAATATCGATCGTGCGGCCTGATCATCGCCCTACCGAGACGCCGGCGACGGCCTGGTTGACCAAACAGGGCGTGCGCTTTTCACTGCATCCCTACCCCTATGTCGACCACGGTGGCGCGGCGTGGGCGGCGCAATCGCTGGGACTCGATCCGCACGCGGTGGTCAAGACGTTGATCATGCAAGACGAGCGCGCGCGCCCGATGGTGGTTCTGATGCACGGCGATTGCGAGGTATCGACCAAATCCCTGGCGCGCGCGATCGGCGTGAAGTCGGTACAGCCCTGTGCGCCCGATGTTGCGCAGCGACACAGTGGGTATCTGGTCGGCGGGACCTCGCCCTTCGCATCGCGCAAGATCATGCCGGTGTACGTCGAAGCGAGCGTCCTGGAATTCGACCGGGTCTACATCAATGCGGGTCGGCGCGGGGTACTGCTCGGGATTGCGCCTGCCGTGCTGACGGATGCGCTGGGCGCAGTGGCGGTTGCATGCGCCATGGATCAGCGTTCGGCGTAGCCGCTCACGGCCGCGCCATCAACGGGGCGCAATCGGAGAAAAGCCGGAACAGCAAGCAGGGGCAGAAGCGCAGCAATGAGGAATGCGTGGTGAAACCGGGCCGCGTCCAGGGGCGCTCCAGCCGCGCCGGTCAAGGTCAGAAGCAATGCTGCGAACGACACTCCGACGCTGACGGTCAGCTGCTGCAAGAGCCCACCGAGACTGGTGGCAGCGCTGAGTTGCTCCGGAGGCACATCGGCGTAGGTCAGACTGTTCGAGCCCATGAACTGCATCGAGCGGGCCAGGCCGAAAGTGACGATGAGGCCGACCAGTACCCAGGCTGGCGTTGCATGATCTGGTCGCGTCATGCTGGCGAGGAGCGCCGCGCAGGCAACGGCGCTACCGGTCAAGACCCGCACGAAACCGAAGCGGCGCAACAGCGCACCCACCAGCATGCGCACGAACACCGCGCCCAGACTGCCGAGAAACGTGAATCCACCCGATGCGGCAGCGCTCATGCCGAGGCCAAGTTGCAACATCAGCGGCAGCAGGAATATTCCCGCATTCATGGCCACGCGGCACAAGCCTCCAGCGACGCTGCCAATCGCAAACGCGCGCTGGCGGAACAAGCGAAGGTCGACCACCGATCGCACGTTGCGCCGTGCATGCAGACCGAACACAAGGAGCAACGCGACCCCGGCGAAAAGCATGGCGCCGACCTCCGTGCCGCCGAGGGCACGGTGGGCCGAGGCATCGAGTGCGAATTGCAATAGCGCGATGCCGCCTCCGAACAGCACAAAGCCTGGAATGTCAAATGGTGTGGCGCGAGTCACCGATGTTTCTCGGAGATAGCGCGTCGCAAGGGCAATGCCAGCGATGCCGAATGGAATATTCACGTAGAAAATCCACCGCCAGGACGCGTAAGTCGTCAAGAACCCACCGGCAAGCGGTCCCATGATCGGCCCGGCGATCGCCGGAAGCGTGGTGTAGGTCATCGCCGTGACGAGATCACTTCGAGGGAAGCTGCGCAGCAGGATCAGGCGGCCGACGGGGGTCATCATCGCGCCACCAAACCCTTGCAAGATACGAAATGCCACCAGCATCGGCAGGTTGGTGGCGAGACCGCAGAGCATCGAGCCAGCCGTGAAGGTCGTCAGCGCCGCGATGAAGACCCGGCGCGTTCCCCAGCGGTCCGCGAACCAGCCGCTGACAGGAATGAACACCGCGACGGTGAGGACGTACATGCTCACCGCAATGCTCAAATGCAGTGGTGTGGTGGCAAGGCCGCGCGCCATGGCGGGGATGGCGGTGGTGAGAATGGTGGCGTCGAGTTGTTCCATCAGGAACGCCGTTGCCACCACCAGTGGGATCAGCAGGCGCAGGCGCGGTTCCCGCTGTGTCGCGAAGTCAGTGGTGTCCAAGGTGAGCGTATCGTGACATTGCTCAAAGCTCGATTGTCAGACGCATCAGTCCCCGGGGTGGGCGTCCGTCACCGATTCCCCAGGTTTCCAGGGGCGACCCAGGCGCTGTTCGATGTAGTCGCGAATCAGCCTCCGCACGACTTGTGACGGCGTCTGGTCTTCGGCGGCGCAGAGATGTTCGAACACGGCTTTTTTGTTCGGGTCGATGAGCAGCGTCAAGCGTGTTGTGCGTTGTTCCATTTCAGTGCGTCTTGCATTAACATCCTATGCACATGCTATGTGAATTCTGGCGCCGCGCAAACCCCCCACACCGTCCCCAGCCTTTTCCCGCCCCATGATGCCCAGCCTGCTCATTCCCGCCGCCATGAGCGTCGTTGTGGGGTGGGTACTGGTTGGATTGGCGGGACTTCCGGTGCCGCGCGCGACCCGCTGGATCGCCCACGTTCTGTTCCCGCTCGGTGCGGTGGGGAGCTTGCTGGTCGGCCTGATCGGCTTGACGGCGCTGTTTGCGCCCCCAACGGAATGGCTGCTGCCCTTCGGGCTTCCGGGGTTGCCCATGCATTTGCGCCTCGACCCGCTGGCGGGATTTTTTCTCATGCTGCTCGGCGCGGGAAGTGTGGGGATTTCGGTGTTCGCGGCAGGATACTTTCGTGACGGCGAAGGCACCGCGCCGGGTTTGCTCGGCATGCAGTATCACGTGTTCCTTGGCGCCATGGTCATGGTCATGCTGGCGGCGGATGCATACACGTTCATGCTGGCCTGGGAGGTCATGGCGATGGCCTCGTACTTCCTGGTGCTCACGCAGCACCGCTTGAAGGAGATCCGCGACGCCGGGTTCCTGTATCTCTTGCTGGCGCATCTCGGCGCCATCGCGCTGCTGCTGTGCTTTGGCGTCATGATGCAGGCCGGCGCGGTTCAGGGACTGACGTTCGCCGCGATGCGCGAAGCGCACTTGAGCGTTGCCTCAGCGAGTATTGCTTTCGGCCTGGCCGTTCTCGGTTTCGGCGCCAAGGCCGGGATGGTCCCCTTGCATGTGTGGCTACCCGAGGCGCACCCGGCGGCGCCGTCTCCGGTGTCGGCGATGATGAGTGGCGTCATGCTCAAGACGGCACTGTATGGCTTGCTGCGGGTCTCGTTCGACCTGCTGCACGCGCCCGTCTGGTGGTGGGGTCTGCCGCTGCTGGCGCTTGGATTGTTCGGCGGACTGTTCGGTGTGCTCTTCGCCGCTGTGCAAAACGACATGAAGCGTTTGCTCGCGTACTCATCGATTGAAAATATCGGCATCGCCCTGGCTGCCTGCGGGCTGGCCTTGGTATTCCACGGCGTCGGCATGCCGGCGCTGGCCGCGCTGGCGCTGGCCGCCATGCTTTACCACGCGCTGAACCATGCGTTTTTCAAGAGCTTGCTGTTCCTGGCCACGGGCTCGGTCCTGCACGCCACGCACCAGCGCGGCCTCGGCAGCCTTGGCGGGTTGTTGAGACGGATGCCCTGGGTCGGATGGACCGCGCTGGTCGGGACGCTGGCGATCGCAGGCCTGCCACCGCTCAACGGATTTGTCGCTGAGTGGTTGCTATTGCAGTCATTCTTGTTTACTCCTGCGATTCCGCAGCAGTTTTTCAATCTGCTGATTCCCATGGGCGCAGCCGTGCTCGCATTGACGACCGCACTGGCGGGCTACGTCATGGTCAAGTTCTATGGCATTGTATTTCTCGGGGCGCACCGGGAACCCGGCCTGGAGCACGCCCGCGACGCAGGTTGGCTCGAGCGGGCAGGTTTGCTGTGGCTGGCGGCAGGATGCGTGCTCCTTGGTCTGGTTCCTGGCATGGTCCTGGCAGCCATCGACCCCGTGACCCGCTTGCTGCTGGGCAGCGGACTGTCGCAAGGCAGCGGGTGGCTTTGGCTGGTGCCAACGTCGGCCGCGCGGGCCTCCTATGAGCCCGTTCTGGTTTTGCTGGTTGGCCTGCTCGCGATCGGTTTGATTGCCTGGGTCACGCATCGCTTCTACGACGGACGTACCCGCAGGGCCGCACCATGGGACTGCGGAGCACCCGGATTGACCGCGCGCATGCAAGATAGCGCCGAGGGTTTCGGGCAGCCCATTCGCCGCGTATTCGCGCCGTTTTTCCAGACACATGTCGAACTGCCCTCGCCAGACGACGCCGCACCGCGCTACCGGGTGCAGGTCACTGACCGCTTCATGACGTCGGTCTACCGGCCGATGGGAAACGCGGTGCCGCGGCTTGCCCAGTGGGTCGGACGTCTTCAGCACGGTCGGATTTCGATCTACCTTCTCTACACATTCCTGACCTTGCTGGCGATGTTGATGGTGGTGCTGCAATGACGCTCTCGAGCATGCTGACCCAGTGCATCGCGGTGTTGTTGTCAGTCGCGCTGGCGCCATTGTTTTCGGGCTGGGTGGCGCAATGCCGCGCCTGGCTATCGAACCGTGCTGCCCCGCCGCTGTGGCAGCCTTACCGGAGGCTGCGCAAGCTGTTCGTGAAGGATGCGGTGTTGGCACATGACGCATCGCCGCTGTTTCGCGCCGTGCCGTATGTGCTGTTCGGCGTGATGGTTGCGGCGGCCGCGATCATCCCCTCGCTGTCAACGGATCTTCCGTTTGCATCGGTTGCGGATGCGATCGCACTGGTAGGTTTGTTTGCGTTGGCGCGGGTGCTCATCGCCCTCGGCGGCATGGATGTTGGAACTGCCTTCGGCACCATGGGTGCGCGCCGTGAAATGATGGTGGGATTCCTGGCGGAGCCGGCCTTGCTGATGGTCTTGTTTACCGCTTCCCTCATTTCAGGAAGTACCTTGCTCCCGGCGATGGCCGAGGCACTGCAGGGGTCGCATATCGCCTTGCATCCGGGGCTCGACTTCGCAGCGGTGGCGTTTGCCATGGTGCTTCTCGCCGAAAACGGGCGTATCCCCGTTGACAACCCGACCACGCACCTGGAACTGACCATGATCCATGAGGCGATGTTGCTGGAATATTCAGCACGCCATTTGGCGCTGATCGAATGGGCCAGCAGCTTGAAATTGTTCAACTACACATGTATCGGATTTGCCTTGTTCATCCCCTGGGGTATGGCTGGACATGCCGACGGCGTGCTGTGGCTGCTTCCGGCGTTGCCGCCTCTCTTGCTCAAGCTCGCGGTCGCCGGGGCTGGCATCGCGCTGGTCGAAACGCTCAGTGCCAAGTTGCGTATTTTCCGGGCACCCGAGTTCCTGGCCACGGCTTTTCTGCTCGCTGTGATCGGACTGCTGGTCGGCCTGATGCTGGAGCGTTGACCCATGCATGCCGTCGCTCCCTTGCCGCTGGCGACCCAGGTCATCCACCTGTGTGCGGCGCTGTTGCTGTTGCTGTCATTCGCGATGCTGGCGCAGCGGCGGGTCGTCAATCTCGTCAACCTGTTCGCAGCGCAGGGCGCGGTTCTGGTGGTGTGCAGCGTCGTCGTGGCGTGGGTGACCGGATCGGTGGAGTTGTATGAGTCGGCAGCGCTGGCGCTGGCGCTGAAGGTGATCGTGCTGCCCGTCATCCTGCATCGTCTGATCCGTCGGTTGCACGCGCAGTGGGATACCGAAACCCTGGTGCAAATTCCCACCATGCAGATTATCGGCATCCTGCTTGTGATTTTCGCCTTCGTGCTGGCGCAGCCGATCGCACGCTTTGCCGGCGAGGCCACGCGCGGGACACTGGGGATCGCGCTGGCGGTGGTGTTTCTTGCGTTGTTGATGATGATCGTGCGGCGCAAGGCGATCGCGCAGGTCATCGGTTTCCTGGCGATGGAAAACGGGCTCCTGTTCGCTGCGACCGGGGCGACCTACGGCATGCCGATGGTGGTGGAACTCGGCATCGGACTCGACGTGCTGGTCGGGGTGTTCGTCCTGGGCATTTTCGTGTTCCAGATCCGTGAGCAGTTCGAAAGCCTCGATCTGCATCACATGGAACATTTGCGGGAGGATTGAATGGATTTGATCGCCGTTCTGGCGCTACCGCTGCTCGGCGCATTCGCGTTGGCGTTACGCGGGCACCATGCGCAGGCCCCTTACATCAATCTTGCGATCAGTGCCGCGACGTTTCTGGCGAGTTGTGCGCTGACGGCACATGTCATCTCGCACGGGTCGCTCTTGCTGGTGCACGCGCAGTTCTTCATCGATCCGTTCAATGTATTCCTGGTGGCGCTGACAGCCTTCATCGGCATGACCACCGCCGGCTTTTCCCGTCCATACATGCGCATCGAGCAGGACCACGGGCGACTTACGCCAACGCGCTTGCGGCTTTATCACAGCATGTATCAATTGTTCATGTTCACGATGTTGCTGGCGCTCACCACCAACAATATGGGACTGTTATGGGTTGCGATGGAAGCAGCCACGCTCTCGACCGTGCTTCTCGTCTCGCTCTACCGCACGAAGGCCAGCCTCGAAGCCGCATGGAAATATTTCATTCTGTGTGGTGTGGGTATTTCCCTGGCCTTGTTCGGCACGGTATTGTTGTACTTCGCTGCGGAGCGGGTGCTCGGGGCGGGGGGCATGGATGCACTGCTGTGGACGCGGATCGACGCAGTTCGAGGCAGCCTGGAGCCCGGCATCATGGGCATCGCGTTCGTCTTTCTCCTTGTTGGCTATGGGACGAAAGTAGGCCTGGTTCCACTGCACAGTTGGCTTCCCGACGCCCATGCCGAAGGGCCGACGCCGGTTTCAGCCGTACTTTCTGGCTTGTTGCTCAACGTTGCCCTGTACGCGGTGATCCGCAGCAAGGTGTTGGTCGAAGGCAGTCTGCATGCAGCGTGGCCCGGGAGGATGCTGATGGGCTTCGGATTGATGTCGGTGATCGTGGCGTCATTCCTGTTGTGGCGTCAACGGGACGTCAAGCGGATGTTCGCTTATTCATCGATCGAGCACATGGGCATCATCACCTTCGCATTCGGGATGGGCGGACCCGTGGCGAACTTCGCGGCCTTGCTTCACATGACCGGGCACGCGCTGACCAAGAGCGCGATTTTTTTCGGCAGCGGCCACGCCACCCAGAAGGCGGGTACCCAGCGCATCGACGCCATTCAGGGCCTGCGTGAGCAGTCACCCGCGCTGGGATGGGCCTTGATGGCGGGCGCGCTCGCCATCGTCGGCATGCCACCTTTCGGGGTGTTCACGAGCGAATTCATGATTCTCACCCATGCGATGCAGGTCCAGCCTTGGGCGACGCCGATCCTGCTGCTTGCGCTGGGGGTTGCTTTCGGTGCGATTTTTTTGCGCGTACAGGGGATGGTGTTCGGGGCGAGCACCCTGCGCCGTCTTCCGCACCAGCCTTGGATGCTGCCTGCGTTCGTCCACCTGGGTCTGGTCCTGATGCTCGGCGTGTGGATTCCGGGATTTCTCATTGACTGGTGGCGTGCTGCTGCCGGCATGATCGGAGGTTGACTCCATGCGTGTCATGGCTCCCGATATTGCACTGCGCCAGGCGTCGGTCGATGCGAATGGCTGGATCAGCTTCGCGAAGTCCATGGCCGCGCAGTCGTCGCGTTTGCTGGCACTCTGGGGCCATGACACCGGCACCGGCATCGACGTGCGTGCGTGCTGGCTTGGCGCAGCCGGTCTCGATCTGGCATGTCTCCTGCTGGCACCTGGAGCGCAGCAGTATCCCGGCCTGCATGAACTTTTTCCGGCCGCGGCGCGCATGCAACGTGGCCTGCGGGACATGCTGGGCGTGCATGCCATCGGGATGGATGCAAGGCCATGGTTGCGCCACGACGCCTGGCCTGATGGCTGGTATCCGCTGCGGATCGACGCCGGCTCGGTACCAACCGTGGATGGTGTCGCGGCGCCGTACCCGTTCGTGGCGGTGGACGGTGAAGGCGTGCATGAAATCCCGGTGGGACCCGTGCATGCGGGTGTGATCGAGCCTGGGCAGTTCAGGTTCTCGGTCATCGGCGAAAAGGTGCTGCGCCTGGAGCAGCGCCTTGGATTCACCCACAAGGGCCTCGCGCGGCGGCTGCGCGGGATGTCGGCGGTCGAGGGACGAAAGCTCGCGGCGCGGGCCAGCGGCGACAACGCCGTCGCGCTTTCATGGGCCTATTGCCGGGCACTGGAGGCGCTGGCCGGCGTCGACCCGCCGCCTCGTGGTGTGCACCTTCGCGCGTTGTTGCTCGAGCGTGAGCGTCTCGCCAACCATCTGGGCGATCTCGGCGCCATCGCCAATGATGCAGGGTTCGGGTTCGCGCTGGCGCAGTTCTCGCGGTTGAAAGAAGATCTGCTACGACGCAACGCGCAGGTGTTTGGTGCGCGCTATCCGATGGACGTCGTCCAGCCCGGAGGGGTGTGTGTCGATCTGGACGTCGCCGCCCGGGACATGCTGCGCCACCAGGGTGGTGTGCTGGCGTCGGAGCTGGCGCGGCTGCGCGATATCGTCGATCAGCATGAGGGCGTGCAGGACCGGTTTCGCACCACCGGCCGCGTGCCCGCCGATCTGGCGAGCAGGCTCGGCATGCTGGGCCTGGTCGCGCGCGCCAGTGGCCAGGCGGGTGACCTGCGCGCGCTGCCAACGTGGGCACCATACGCATCCCTCGGCGTGCGCGTGGCCGCGTCATCTGACGGTGACGTTGCAGCGCGCGTGAGCGTTCGCTTCGACGAGGCCGAGGAGTCGTTGCGGCTATGTCGGCTCCTGCTCGACGGCCTGCCTCCCGGCCCGGTGTCCGGACCATGGCCGGCCCCCGTGGCGCCCGGATTGGCACTTGGCCTGGTTGAGGGGTGGCGCGGCCCCACGCTGGTCGCGCTGCAACTGGGCGCTGACGCATGCATTGTGTCGTGCCATCTACATGATGTGTCGTGGCAAAACTGGCCGGCACTGGAATGGGCGGTGATCAACGACATCGTTCCGGACTTTCCGCTAATCAATAAGTCATTCAACCTGTCCTACTCAGGACACGACCTTTGAGGGAGCGGATCCGCGCATGTGGAAGACCCTGAAACAGATCGCACGCGCAGGCCGCATCAGCGAGCGTCCGCCGGCGGCCACCGATGCGCCCGTCGAGTCGGGCGAGGCACGCGTGCGTGACGAACTCCTGCGCGTGCTTGGACGCGCGTTGGCGGTGCGGGTGGTCGATGCTGGTTCATGCAATGGCTGCGAGCTTGAAATCAATGCGCTGGCCAATCCCTACTACAACCTCGAAGGTCTGGGGATCCATCTGGTTGCAAGTCCCCGCCATGCCGACCTTCTGCTCGTGACGGGGCCTGTGACGCGTCATATGGAAGAAGCGCTGAGGCGGACCTGGGAAGCCATGCCCGAGCCGCGCTTGGTGGTGGCTGCGGGAGACTGCGCGTGCGGTCGGGGCGTATTCGACCAAAACTACGCTTGCCACGGCAGCCTGGCCGCAGTGCTGCCGGTGGACGTCTCGGTGGGCGGGTGCCCGCCCACCCCTAGCGACCTAGTCCAGGGCCTGTTGCAGGCCGTGCGCCGTCGTGCCTGAAGCGGGCCGTCCAGCCCTTGATTCATGCAGGGTGGCAGCCAGATTGGCAAATGCGTCCGGCGCGCCCACCACCAGGCTGGGCGCCTGATCGATCCTGCTGAAATTGCGGCGGATCGACGCGTCGTAGCTGGGGTCGTAGTGTTGCTGCAGCAGTTCGTTCACCAACTCCGGGAACGATCCGGCCTCGATCAGCTCGTGCCACCGCGCGATGGTTTGGCGGCCGCGCAGCGCCGTGAGTGACGCCAGACGACAAGACAATTCTTCGGGGTCGCGCGTGAGCGCTGCGTAATCCTCGAGCAAGATGGCGACGCGGACCTCGGTGGGGGCCTC
This sequence comes from Thiomonas sp., assembly GCA_027311065.1. Classification (GTDB taxonomy): domain Bacteria; phylum Pseudomonadota; class Gammaproteobacteria; order Burkholderiales; family Burkholderiaceae_C; genus Thiomonas_A. Next base: position 11,301 of record DAICZP010000065.1, read on the forward strand.
CAGGCGAACGCATGCACCTGCGCGCATGCGTTCCAGCAGTGGGCCTGGGACATAGAGTTGGCCGATTTTTCGGCTTTCGCTCTCCACCCACACCGTGCGCGCTGGATCGAAACGACGTATCTGCTCCCACACCTGGGTTTCAAACAGCTTTTGCGGTGGCTGAGGCTGACCCGGGAGGGCTCCCAGAACCGAACCCCGATGCGACGCCAGCGCCTCCAGGTCGAGCACCTGCGCCCCTTGCTGCGCAAGCGCCTGCAGCAACCGGCTCTTGCCGCTCCCGGTGGGCCCGCACAGGACACGGAGCATCAGCCCATTGATGGTGTGTTCGAGGTTCTGCACCAGCGCCGCGCGCAAGGCTTTGTAGCCACCTTCAACCAACGTGACCCGGAATCCGATTTGCGCCAGCACGTGGGCCATGGCGCCTGATCGGCTTCCGCCACGCCAACAGTAGACCAGCGGCGCCCAGTCGCGCGCGAGGCGCGGACTCTCACGCTCAAGATGGCGCGCGATATTGCGCGCCACCAGAGCGGCTCCGACCTTCTTCGCCTCGAAGGCACCTTGCTGCTGGTACAAGGTACCGACACGCGCACGCTCGGCATTATCCAGAACTGGCCAATTCGATGCGCCGGGCATGTGATCGAGGGCGAATTCCCCTGGGCTGCGCACGTCCAGCACCGCGCTGGCGTCATCAAGCCGGCACAGCGCCGCCTCGGCCGCGACGGTGCGCAAGCTCATCGCCGCGCTCCGGTGCGGCGCCAAGTCCCCTCCAGCAGCGGCTGCAGCCGCGGCCAGACGTTCGCGAGCATGCGCGGTTGCGCCAGCGCACGTGGGTGGATGCCGTCGGCCTGGAACCAGTCGCGGTGCTGGGCGACACCGTCGAGAAGGAATGGCACGAGCACCGCTCCCGTCGTGTGCGCCACCTTGGGAAAGATGGCTGCGAACCGGTCCGCGTAGTCGGCACCGTAATTGGGCGGTATGCGCATACCTACAAGAATGACGCACGCACCCGACGTGCGCGCGCGCCGGACCATGGCGGCAAGATTGCCGGCCGTTGCCTCGAGCGACAGGCCGCGCAGCGCGTCGTTGCCACCAAGTTCGACGATCACCACTGCCGGGTGGGTGCGCGCCAGCAGTGCCGGCAATCGCGCCAGCCCACCCGACGTGGTGTCGCCGCTGATGCTGGCATTCACCAGGGCCCAGCCGGGTGCTTCATGCGCCAGACGTGCTGCCAGCAGGGCGGCCCAGCCTTGCCCGTTGTCGAGGCCGTAGCCGGCGCTGAGGCTGTCCCCGACGAGCACGATGGTGCGTGGAGCCACGGCGGCGGAAGCCCCGATTGCCAGCAGCACGAGCACAGTTCCTAGAATGAGGCGACGCGCAATTGTCTTGTTCATCCGATGTCTTCGATCCAAACACAACCAGAAGCTGCCATTGTCGCCGAGTGCCTGGGTAAAGTGGTCCCCGTGTCCGGTGGCCCGCTCACCCTGCTGCAAGGCGTTGACCTCCGGGTGCCCCGTGGCGGCAGCCTTGCCATTGTCGGCCCCTCGGGTTCGGGAAAAACCACCTTGCTGGGTTTGCTGGCCGGGCTGGACCTGCCGACGCACGGCGGGGTGTACATCGAGGGGGTGGACCTCAAGACACTCGACGAGGATGGCAGGGCACGGCTGCGGGCAGCGCGTATCGGCTTCGTCTTCCAGGATTTCCAGTTGATCGACCATCTCAGCGCCCTGGAGAACGTGATGCTCGCGCTGGACATTGCCGGCCGGTCGCGCCACGTTCGCGCCGACGCTGCCGCCATGCTCGAGCGCGTAGGGCTGGAGCGCCGTCTCGACCAGCGTCCGTCTGTGCTGTCGGGTGGCGAGCAGCAGCGCGTTGCACTGGCGCGCGCATTCGCGACGCGGCCGGCACTGCTGCTTGCCGACGAGCCCACGGGCAA
>DAICZP010000069.1 GCA_027311065.1 Thiomonas sp.
GTGCCCCCGCCCTCGCCGTGGTCCTTCGCTTCCTTGCGGTTGTAGGCGAAGCCCACATTGCGTCCACGCCGGGCCAGTTCGATCGCCAGTGCTGCTGCGAGGGGAATCCCTTTATAGGCCGGGCCGAAGAGCAGGTCGAATTCAATGCCGCTGGCCAGCAGCGCGTCGGCATAAAAATTGGCGAGCCGGCCAAGTTTGCCGCCGTCGTTGAACAGGCCGGCGTTGAAGAAATAGGGGGTGGTTCGTCCGGCCTTGGTGACGAATTCGCCAAAGCGAATGACACCGCTGGCGATGGCGTATTTGACGAAATCCTGGGCGATCGGGGTCGAGGTGCGCATGCGTTCAGACTCGGAGCGGGGCGCCGGCGGCGCGCCATCAGGGCTATCCTACGGCCTGCATTCGCTCGCCAACATCCCGTTCCATGCCCGATGCAGCACAAGCCCGCGCAGAGCGTACCAGCGCTGAAGCGACGCGCGCGCCATGGCGCCAGGTGTTCGCCAACCGGCGCATTGCCGCCTTGCTGTTGTTCGGGTTCGCCTCGGGCCTGCCGCTGGCGCTCAGCGGTGGAACTCTGCAGGCGTGGCTGACGGTGCGTGGGGTGAGCCTGAAGGACATCGGCTTCGCAACGCTGATCGGCCAGGCGTACGTGTTCAAGTTCCTGTGGGCGCCGTTGATGGATCGCGTCGAGCTGCCCTGGCTTGCGTCCAGACTGGGGCGCAGGCGTGCGTGGCTGGTCCCGGTGCAAGGGCTGCTTGCCTTGGTGTTGTTCAGCATGGCCTGGCACGGTGTGCCGCACGCGCACGGTGGCGTGGCGTTGGCGCCCGTGGTGGTGCTGGCCGTGGTGCTGGCATTTCTCTCGGCATCGCAGGACATCGTCATCGACGCCTACCGTACCGACGTGCTCCCCGCGCAGGAACGCGGGGCTGGGGCTGCGGTCCTGGTGCTGGGTTACCGGACGGCCATGATCATTTCAGGAGGACTGGCGCTGTGGCTGGCATCGACCTGGTTGGGGTGGCGCGGCACATACGCACTGATGGGCGTGTTGATGGCCGCGGCGATTCCTGCGACTTTGTGGGCGCCGTCGCCGCCAGGCCACGTGCCCGCGCCGTCGACCCTGGCGGCGGCCGTGGTGGAGCCCGCGCGCGAGTTTCTGGCGCGTCGTGGCGCGCTGGCCCTGCTTGCCGCCATCGTGTTGTACAAGCTCGGCGACGCGTTTGCCGGCGCGCTGTCCACGACTTTCCTGATCCGCGGCGCCGGCTACAGTCCGGCCGTTGTCGGGCTCACATACAAGACCATGGGGCTGGCGAGCACCATCGCCGGCGCTCTGCTTGGCGGTGCCTTGCTGGCGCGGCTGGGGCTGTGGCGAGCGCTGGTGCTGTTCGGAATCGCCCAGGGCGCAGCCAATCTGGCGTATTGGGGCCTGGCGGTGCAGTTACCGAGCCTGCCGCTGATGGTGGCGGCGGTGGGCATCGAGAACTTCACCTCCGGGATGGGCACCGCCGCGTTCGTGGCATGGCTGTCGGCGTTGTGCGACGCGCGCTTTTCGGCGACGCAGTTCGCATTGCTGTCAGCGCTGTCGGCCGTGGGACGGGTGTATGTCGGTCCCCTCAGCGGGTTGCTGGCGGCACGCTGGGGGTGGCCGACCTTCTATCTGTTCAGTGTGATGGTCTCGGCCCCGGGGGTCTTGATGCTGCTGTGGCTGCGACCGGTGATCGACTGGCAGGAACGCGCGCACGCCCCGGCTGAAGGCTGACGACAGGGGCGGCGCATGCCTTCCCGACTCCCTATACTGGCTGCAATGAACGCCAAAGTCACTGAATTCAACCCCGCACAGGCGTTGGCGCTGGCCCGCACCACCCTCGGCATCGAGGCGGCCGCGGTGCAGGCGCTTGCCGCGCGCATCGAGGAGCCGCCGCTGGCCATTGCGTTTGTTGGCGCCTTGCGCTGCATTCTTGCCTGCAAGGGGCGCGTGGTGGTCTCGGGCATGGGCAAGAGCGGCCATATCGCGCGCAAGCTCGCTGCCACGCTCGCCTCCACCGGCACGCCAGCGTATTTCGTGCATCCTGGGGAGGCCAGTCACGGCGACCTGGGCATGGTCACCCGCGACGACGTTTTCATCGCGCTGTCCAATTCCGGCGAGGTCGAGGAACTCACCCGCATCGTGCCCCTGGTCAAGCGCCTTGGCGCCAAACTCATCGCCATCACCGGGCGTGCCGAGTCGACCTTGGCGCGCCATGCCGATGTGCATCTCGACGCTGGCGTGGAGCAGGAGGCATGCCCGATGAACCTGGCGCCGACGGCCAGCACCACCGCCCAGCTCGCGCTGGGCGACGCGCTCGCCGTAGCGCTGCTCGACGCGCGAGGATTCGGCCCCGACGATTTTGCGCGCACCCACCCGGGGGGTGCCCTGGGGCGCCGCCTGCTCACCCATGTGCGCGATGTGATGCGGGAGGGCGATGCCGTGCCGCGCATCGGTGTCGACGCACCGTTTTCGGACGCACTGCTGGAAATGACCCGCAAGGGTCTGGGCATGACCGCGGTCATCGATGCCGTGGGGCGCTTGTGCGGCATCATCACCGACGGTGACCTCCGGCGCCTGCTCGAGCGCGGCGATGACTTGCGGACCTCCCGTGTCGGTGATGTGATGTACCCCACGCCTCGCACCATCGGCCCGCAAGCGCTCGCCGTCGAGGCTGTCGCGCTGATGGAGGAACATCGCATCGGCCAGGTGCTGGTGGTGGACGAGGCAAGCCAGTTGGTCGGCGCCTTGAACATGCACGATTTGTTCGCCGCGAAGGTGATGTGATGATGAACGAACCGCGGCAAACGCCGGTCAGACGGCAGGACGATCCAGTTCCCGTGCTCGACTTTGACGCCGGACTGCTGCTGCGGGCACAGGACGTCCGCGTGTTGCTCCTCGATGTGGACGGGGTGCTGACACCAGGTGATCTCATCGTCGGCGAGCATGGTGAGCAGTTCAAGCGGTTTTGTACTCTCGACGGGCACGGCCTCAAGCTCCTGGGGGCTTGCGGCGTCACGCCCGTGGTGGTGTCGGGGCGCGACAGCCCCGCGCTGCGCACGCGCCTGCGCGAGCTCGGGCTGTCGGAACGCGCCGTACTCGGGCGCTCGGCGAAGTTGCCCGGAGCCGAAGCAGCGCTGCGCGACCTCGGCGCGACCTGGGGCGAGACGGCAGTCGTCGGCGACGATTGGCCCGACCTGCCACTGATCGCACGCGCGCGCCTGGCCGCCTGCCCGCCGGTGGCGCACCCCGAGGTGCTGGCGCGTGCGCACCTGCGAACCCGGGCGGGTGCCGGGCATGGAGCGGTGCGCGAAATCTGTGACCTGCTGTTGGTGGCGCACGGGGTGTATCGCGAGTTGCTGGCAAGCGCCATTGCAGGAACATGACCATGCGATGGCTGGCGCGCCTCTGGCGCGGCGCTGCAACCCTGTTGCCTCCCATTCTCATGGCTTTGCTTGCAATGTTCAGCTGGTGGGTGGCGCGCGAGGCGATGCGCAATATTGGTTCGAGACCCGGAGTCGAGCAGCCGCGCGAAGTCGACTATTTCCTGCGCGACTTCAATGCCCGGACTTTTGACGCGCAAGGCCGCCCCGTCGCTGTGCTGGCGGGGAAGTCGATGGAGCATCAACCCGGGGTCGATACCGTACGGATCGTGGCGCCAAGCCTGCGCGCCGTCAACGCCGACGGTGTGACCACCACGGCGCGTGCGCGCATCGGTTTGAGCAACGCGGATGCGAGCAATGTGCATTTGCAGGGTGACGCAGTGGTCGAGCGCGTGGCTCCAGGGCAGCCGCTGCTGCGCTTGCGTAGCGATTTTCTCAATGTTTTTCCGAACAGCCAGCGCGTGCTCTCCGACCGCCCGAGCGTCCTGCAGCGCGGCGACTCCACCGTGGCAGCCGATGGCCTCGTGATGGATGGTCTGTCGGGAACCATCGACATGCGCGGCAACGTCCACGGAACGATCCTGCCGGCGACGCGTCCGCACGCGCCATGAGCACGCCGGCATCGACGCCTTGCGCACTGGTCACGGGCGCGTCCGGCGGAATCGGGGCTGCCATCGCGCAGGCCTACGCCGCGCGTGGCTGGCGGGTGGTGCTGGTCGGGAGGCGCATTGCCGCCCTCGACGCGACGGCACTTGCCTGCGCGCGCGCCCAGGGGCTGTCCGGACCCGACGCCGCGCGCCTGCGCGTCATCGCTTGCGACCTGCGCGACGCGGTCGCGTGGCGATGGCATGTCAGCGAGCTTCTCGCTGCCTGGGGTTGCCCGGACATCGTCGTCGCCAACGCTGGTATCAGCCACGGTATCGACCTTGCACAAGCTGATGATCTCGAGGCCGCGCGGGACGTGATGGACACAAACTGGCTGGGGACATTGGCAACACTGTCTCCATTCATCGCGCCGATGCGCGCACGTGGTAGCGGACGTCTGGTTGGTGTGGCCAGCGTGGCCGGCGTGCGCGGCCTTCCCGGCCATGCTGCTTATTGCGCGAGCAAAGCGGCGCTGATCCGTTCGCTCGAGAGCCTGCGTGGCGAGTTGCGTGGCAGCGGGGTGCGGGTGGTGACCCTCAGCCCAGGGTATGTCGAGACGGCAATGACGGCACACAATCCGTTTCCCATGCCGTTCATGCTGCGTCCCGGCGACTTCGCACGTCGCGCGTTGCGTGTCATCGACGCCGGCCGCGCCTATGCGACCATACCCTGGCCAATGGGGTTGGTCAGCAAGTTGCTGCACGTGCTGCCGCGCTGGTTGTTCGACGCCGCGCTGGCGCGGCAAGCCCGCAAGCCGCGGCGCTGAGCGGACGTGTTGACCACGCCCCTGGACTTGAATCCCGCGTGGGTGCCTTCATATACTGATCTGGGTATTTAGGCAGCTTGCGCGTCCCTCCAGCCACAGGCGCCCGGGCGCGTTGCAACCGGAGTGTCGAACATGCATATCATCTGCCCGCATTGCGGGAGCATCAACCGTGTTCCCGCCGAGCGTTTCCAGCACGATCCGCAGTGCGGATCGTGCCACCAGGCACTACTCACCGGGGCTCCGGTCACGTTGCATGACGCAGATTTCGAGCGTTTCGTCGCAAAAAACGATCTTCCTGTGGTTGTCGATTTCTGGGCACCGTGGTGCGGGCCTTGTCGCATGATGGCGCCGCAGTTCGAGCAGGCGGCGGCGATGCTCAAGGGGAGCGCGCTGCTCGCGAAAGTCAACTCCGACGACAACCCGCAGGCATCGGTACGTCACCGCATCCGCAGTATTCCAACCTTGTTGCTGTTTCAAGGCGGGCGCGAGGTGCGGCGCCAATCCGGCGTGCTGCCCGCGCGTGACCTCGTGCGCTGGGTGCAAGGCTGATACGGTGGCGCCGAGGCCGGCCGGCGCTGCATTTCGGGTGCCGCCGTCAGTTGCCTGACTTGCGTCCCGGATCGTCGGCATGCGCGGCGTCGTCGGCGCGAATCTTCCGAATGAAGAACACGACGAAAAACACACCCATGCCCAACATGAAAATGAACACGGCGAGGCTCATGAGTCCCGAGTCCGTGGCCATCAGGCTGTTCCAGGCAGATTGCATCTGAGATCTCCAGCAAACGGTTGAACATGGAAAGGGTAGGCAGGGTCGCGCTGTCGTGTTTTGATACAGCACAAGAACTTCGCAACTGCCTGCGCAAGGTGCCGGCGTGTGGTGAGTAAATCACGCCAGAACCCCGGCTCCAGGGCGTGCGCGAAGTTCAGTCGCATGCAACGACGCGGAGCGCTGGTCGCGTCGAATCATCGTCCACGCGCCGGCAGATAGCCAAAATCAAACATGCGTTGCGCCAGCACATCGGCGTCGCCATCGGTATCGACCCATCCGCACCGTCTCTGGGTCACCCTGCCCGCAGGCGTGCGGGCGAGCGCACTGCGGCCGGCGGTGCTGGCCCGTGGCGTCGCCTTCCGCCAACGAAAACACGGGGTTTTCCAAAAACTTTGTTCGATGGAAGTCGCAACTTTCGTGTTGATGCGAAACTCTATCGGTGTTCATTGCGCTTGCAGGAGTTGCTCGGGGCTTTAATATGCGAACCCGAAGGCTGTCCGGGGTCTTGCGCAGCGCTGCTGTGCCAGCCTCGTCGCGGTGCCTTGGACGCACTGCGCGCCCGGGCGGTCTGAAGCGTTCGCAGCCGACGCGCGTCTGCTGCAGTTTTTTCAATCATCGATGGAGTTCGACATGGCAACTGCAAAACCGGCCGCCGCCAAGAAGGCCAGCGCCAAGCCCGCGCGTGCCCCCAATCCGGCATTCATGAAGCCTCTGACACCGAGCGCCGCGCTTGCCGCCGTGGTCGGCGCCGCGCCGCTGCCGCGCACCGAGGTCGTGAAAAAAGTCTGGGATCACATCAAGGCGGCCAACCTGCAGGACCCTGCCAACAAGCGCATGATCAACGCCGACGACAAGCTCAAGGCGGTATTCGGCAAGCCGCAGGTCACAATGTTCGAGATGACCAAGCTCCTCAACGCCCACCTGAAGTAAGGTGTCGATCACCGTCGG
>DAICZP010000073.1 GCA_027311065.1 Thiomonas sp.
GCGCCACTGGGACCGGCGTCCACAGCCTCGGCAGGGAGCCGGATGCCCGGCGACGCAGCTGCGGCCGCAACGTCGGCACCCCCGCACGCAGACACACACCCCAACGCATCGGCGCCAGGTGCCGCGGCACCTGGCGCGCCATCCTGGCCGCCGTCGACGCGCATCAGCTACGTGCTCACCGGCGCCTGGCATGGCCCCCTGCACGGTACCGGAGCGCTTGCGTGGCGACGCCATGGTGACGCCTACAACGTCGAGCTCTCGGGATCGGCGCTCATTGGCTTCGGCTATTCGAGCAGCGGGCATATCGATGGCGACTGGCTCGCGCCAGACGACTACGACGAGCGCGTATTCACGCGCCACAAACACGTGTTTTTCGACCGCGCCAATGCCCTGCTTCGCTTCACTGCGATCGCGACAACCATGCCGCTCACCCGGCACCTCCAGGACAGTGCGAGCATCTTCATGCAACTGGCGCACACCCTGACCACCCAGCCCGGGTCCTTCAGCCCCGGTCAGCAACTCACGTTCGAGGTCGCGCGTCCGACCGGAACCACCCGTTGGGTCTTCACATTGGTGGGGGAGGAGCCGGTGTCCACTGCTCTCGGAACCTTGTTGTGCTGGCATCTGGCGCACGTCGGCAACCGGCAAAGTTTGGGAGCCGATGTCTGGCTCGCACCCGGTCTGCAGAACCTTCCGGTGCAGATTCGCCTGGCCGAAGACGACGGTAGCTTCCTCCTGTTCACGCTGCAGGAGGCCCGCCAGGAATGAGGACCCTCAAACCCGCCGGACGCGTGCCGTTGTATTCACCAACCGGGAATGGATGTCCACGCAAATCGCGGTGGAACGTTCATGAAAACACGGAGCCAACACCCGACCGACGCTGCGTGGTCTTGAACCCGTCGATCATGACCCCAATTGACGATTGCACATTGCTCTGCACCACCCTTTTCAACAGACGACCATCCCCACGCACAGCGAGGTACGCCATGCAAACCATGATCTACGATTCCGACGCGTTCAGCGTCTTCCAGGTGGACTGGTCGCGCGACCCGACGACCGGGACGAGCGCGGGCGTCAAGGACCCGGGTTCGCACGGAGGCTTCGAAATTGTCGACAAGTTCGCGCGGAAGGAAATTTTCCTCGAGGGACTCCTCGCGGACGGTTTCCGAGCGCGCGTGCAAACGCTGATGGCAACCTCGCCCACGACCGACGACATTGACGCGTTGCTCGATGGATTCTCCGCGCTGTCGCGCCAAAATCTGCACACGCACTGAATGGTCCGCACCGGTGCGCCGCTGCGCGGCGGCGCACCACGCAGGCGCCTCAATCCACACGCTCCGGAATCCGCGCGTGGGTTTCGGATGCCAGCAGCACACAGGCAAGCGCCACACCGACCCAGACCGCAAGCACACCGAACGCCGCCTCAAAGGCATGCGCGCCATACAACCGCACGCCACCTGCGGCGTGCCCATCCCACATCGCGTCCAGTACCCAGCCCAGGAGCGGAAGCTGGATCAGCGCCCCGACCATGACGCCGGTGTTGTGCACGCCGGTTGCCGTTCCCGCCAGACGCTGCGGCACTGATTCCTTTGCCCATGCGAATCCAACGACCATCGCGCCTGAACCCAGGGCGCTGCACAACAACGTTCCGAACAACAGTGCCGTCGGCGCACCGGGCCAAACCGCAAGCATGGTGAAGCCCGCGAGCGTCAACATGGCCCCGAGCACGTAGGGGCGCTTACGCAGGCGCCAGCGATCAGACAGCCGTCCCCAGAACACGCTGCCCAGGGAAAACGCCACCAACATTGCCGCAATCATCCACGACGCCGCCGCGGGGGTCATGCCGCGCTGCTGGACGAGGAACGGAGTTCCCCACAAAGTCGTGAACGTCAGAAACGCACCGCACACGCCACTGGGCACCACAAACAGCAAGGCCGTATTGCGCCAATGCCAGACCTCACGCAGCCCCCTGAGCACGTCGCGACCGCGCAAGGGATGGCGCGGCGGCAACCAGTCGCGATAGCCGCGCTCCGAGGGATTGTCGTGAATGTGGCGTTGCGCGAGCATCGCCAGCGCAGCGCAGGCGAAACCCACGCCCGCCAGCGAAGCACGCCAACCCCAGGCGCGCGCCATCGCCAGCAACGGGGCCTGCGCCAACACCGCACCCAGGGTACCGGCGGACAGCGACAGTCCGGACATGGTTCCGAAAATCCGCGGCGCGAACCACCGCGCGGAGATCTCCAGCAGCGACACCCAGGCTACGCCATGCCCAAGGCCGATCAAGCCGCGCGCCAACAATGCGAGTGGCAGGGTGGGCGCAACCGCAAACAAGAGTGTCCCCAGCGCCGTCAGCGACGTGCCAAACACGATGAGGGCCTTGGGACCCCATCGGTCGTTGGCAATGCCGGTCGGAATTTGTGACGCCGCATAGAAATAGAAGTAGAACGATGCAAGATTCCCGAGCTGCGCGGCGTTCAGATGGAAGTCCCGCACGAGCTCGACATTCAAGACACCCGGTGTCACGCGAAGAAAAAAACCCACCATGTATGCGAGCGCCGCCAGTGCCCACATGCCCAGTGCCATCCTCATCGGGGCGGGCGGCGCCTGCCGGTTTTGTTGTGTCATCGCGAAATGTGAGGATGAATCCACGGTTTTCTCATCGGATTCGCCAGCAACGTGGAATTGCATGATTATTGTCTTGAATCAAAGGCGTGTGCAAACGAACCCATAGACTCGCACACCATGGACTTTGCTGCTTCGACTCCCGGCGCCATGGTGGCACCACACGCTCCCGCGGGTGGCGCACAACAATTGGAAGGGCACGCTGCCGAAATGGCCGTGCGGGTGCTCAAGGCCATGGCGCATCGAGAACGACTCGCCATTCTCTGCCTGCTGGTGGACGGGGAACTGTGCGTCCGCGACCTTGAGCAGCGTGTGGGCATGCGTCAGGCGGCGCTCTCGCAGCAGCTGTCGAGGCTGCGCGCCGAGCACATCGTTGATGCGCAGCGCCGAGGCCGCTTCATGCTTTACAGCCTCAAAACCCCGCAGATCATGGCGATCGTGCGCGCACTGTGCAACGCGCTGGCGAGCTGACGCCATCCCGCCCTGGTCGCGGCGCGGGCTTGCGCTGATACCGCTCGCGCGGCGCGCCTTCCCTGGGCAAGGCGCGCGTCGTACAGTACGGACATGAACATCGTGATCCTGGATGATTATCAAGATGCCGTCCGCAAGCTTGGCTGCTATCAGCTGCTCGATGGCCATGATGTCAAGATTTTCAACAACAATGTCAAAGGCGCCGGCCAGCTTGGGGTGCGTCTGCGCGACGCCCAGGTGCTGGTGCTCAACCGCGAGCGCAGCAGCATCAACCGCGCCGTCCTCGACAAATGTCCGCGGCTGAAGCTCGTCGTGCAGACCGGTCGCCTGGGTGCGCATCTGGATGTCGACGCCTGCACCCGGCTGGGTATTGCGGTCATTGATGGTCGTGGCGAGGCGGAACCGACCGCGGAGTTCACCTGGGCCCTGATCATGGCGGCAATGCGCCGCATTCCGCAGTATGTCGGGAATTTGAAGCAAGGCGCGTGGCAGCAGGCTGGTTTGAAGTCGGCGGCCACGCCGTCGAATTTCGGGCTGGGTCATCGCCTCGCAGGCAAAATCCTCGGCATCTGGGGATATGGCCGCATCGGACGCATCGTGGCGCGCTACGGTCACGCGTTCGGAATGCGCGTGCTGGTATGGGGCAGCGAGGCTTCCCGGCGGGCCGCGGTCGCCGCGGGCTGCGAGGCAGCATCCAGACAGGAAGATCTCTTTGAGCGCAGCGACGTCCTCAGCCTGCACATGCGGCTGGCTGAATCAACCGAGGGCATCGTGACACTCGCCGACCTCAGCCGTATGAAACCCGATTCTGTGCTGGTCAACACCGCCCGCGCCGAACTCATCGCTCCAGATGCGCTAGTGGCAGCACTCAACCGAGGCCGCCCCGGCATGGCGGCTGTCGATGTTTTCGAGTCCGAGCCCATCATGCGGGGGAACCCGCTGCTGAGGCTCGAAAACGCCATCTGCACCCCCCACATCGGCTACGTGGAAGCCGAACACTACGAACACATGTTTGGTCAGGCCTTTGCTGCCATTGTGCGTTTCGCCGCCGGAAACTTCGACGGCGTGGTCAACCCCGGGGCACTCGAGGCGCCGCGCGGCGCTTGAACGGCGGGCCATGCCGCGAATCATCGGTTATTTGCCGATGCAAAAGCGACCGAAAATATCGCCAAGCAACGCATCTGCCGAAACCTCGCCCGTGATATCCATCAGGGATCGATGCGCAAGACGGAGCTCTTCCGCCAACAACTCCAGCGCGGGCTGCGGCTGCGCCAGCAACATCACCGCAATCTCCAGATGCTCGCCGCATGCCTGCAACGCGTGCACGTGCCGCGCGCGGGCAATGAAAACCCCTTCAGGTACGGATTGCCATCCGCATGCCTGCAACAAAGCCTGGCGCAGTTGATCGAGCCCGATCCGACTGCGCGCCGAAAGACGCCACCCCGCCGCCGCGTCGATGTCCCAGGCGCGTGCGGCCGCGAAACACGCAATGGCGGCGTCCGCAGCCGGTTCGGGCATCAGGTCGACCTTGTTCCACACGTGAAGCACCGGTGCTCGCGCGGGGGCGTGCGCCGCCAGCGCAGCGCCAATGACCTCCTCGGCCGCGGCGTAGTCGGCCGCATCCAGCCGCCCCAGATCGTGCAGGAACAACACAACATCGGCATCAGCAATGGCGTCCCAGCTGCGCGCCACGCCGATGCGCTCGACATGATCTTCGGCTTCGCGCAATCCCGCGGTATCAATCACGTGCACCGGTACGCCATCGATCTGGATGGACTGGCTGACGCGGTCACGCGTGGTTCCCGGCACGTCCGTCACGATCGCCAGCTCGGCTCCCGCCAGCGCATTGAGCAACGAGCTCTTGCCGACATTGGGCTGACCAGCCAGCACGACATGGAGACCTTCGCGCAGCAGCGCTCCTTGTCGCGTCCGCGCCAGCAAAACGGCGAGCTGCGCCCGCAAGGATTGCATACGAACTTCGACGGCGGCGTCGCGGACGAAATCAATATCCTCCTCAGGGAAATCCAGCGTCGCCTCAACCAGGGCGCGCAATTCGCGCAGCGGCTCGGCAATGGCCTGCACGCCAGACGAAAGCTCGCCCGCCAAGGCACGTGACGCACTGCGCGCTGCAGCCTCCGTGGTGGCATCGATCAGATCTGCCACCGCTTCGGCCTGCGCAAGGTCCAGCTTCCCGTTGAGAAAAGCCCGTTGCGTGAACTCGCCTGGCTCGGCCAGACGCAAGCCCCGCGCAGCGCCGAGTTCCAGCAGCCGCGCAACCAGAAGTTGCAGCACTGCCGGCCCGCCGTGCACCTGCAATTCCAGTACGTCCTCCCCGGTGTATGAATGCGGGGCCGGAAAGAAGAGCACCAAGCCGCGATCGATGACGACACCCGCGTCATCACACAGCGGCAGCAGGGTGGCGTGCCGGGCCTTGGGCATCAAGCCACAAATGTCCTGCGTCAAACCGCGCAGATCGGCACCCGACGCGCGCACGATGCCAACGGCACCTCGGCCCGGGGCCGTCGCCACGGCAACGATGGCATCGGCCCGGCGGGCGAGATCGCTCATCCCGGAAACCTCCCCGACGCCGTCGGGCCGTCCCGCGTCACTGCGGTGTGCTGAACTCGGGCACCCCCATCCGCTTGTTGATGAACCACTGCTGCGCGATCGAGAAGATATTGTTGGTCAGCCAGTACAGCACCAGGCCGGCGGGGAAAAAGAAGAACATCACTGAGAACGCAAGAGGCATGATCAGCATCATGCGCGCCTGCATTGGATCCGGCGGGGTCGGGTTGAGCTTGACCTGCAGGAACGACGTCGCTGTCATGACCAGAGGCAGGATGTAAAAGGGATCCTTGGCCGCGAGGTCGGTAATCCACCCCAGCCACGGCGCCCCGCGCAGTTCCACGCTCGACAACAGCACCCAGTAAAGGGCGATGAATACGGGGATCTGCACGACGACCGGCAAACAGCCCCCCAGGGGATTGATTTTTTCCTTGCGGTACAACTCGACCATGGCAGCATTCATCGCCGCCGGATCATCCTTGAGGCGTTCACGCAGCGCATTCAGCCGTGGGCCGACCGACTTCATCCTCGCCATCGACCGATAGCTCGCCGCGGTGAGAGGAAAGAAAAGAAGTTTGAGCAGCACCGTCAGGCCGATGATCGACCAACCCCAGTTCCCCAACAATTTGTGCACTTGCTCCAGCACCCAAAACAGGGGTTTGGCAATGATCGTGACCCAGCCATAATCCTTGACAAGATCGAACCCCGGCGCCAGTCCATGCAGCTGACTCTCGATCTCGGGGCCTACATACAAGCGGTCCTTGATCACCGTCTGGGCACCCGGCGCCAGGGTGGGCACCGACATGGTCAGTCGATTCACGTACAAATCACCGAGCTTGCCGACCTCGAAGCGGCGCGCACCCTGCTGGGCATCTGGCAGCCATGCGGAAACAAAGTACTGCTGCACCATCGCGACCCACCCGTTGTTGGCGTCGAACGTTTGGGGCTGCTGGTTCAGGTCCTTGAACTCGAACTTCTTGAACTTCACGTCGGCGTCGTAAATCGCCGGGCCGGTGAAGGTGTGATAGAAGTGCGTGCCCGTGGTCGGATCGGAGCCATCACGAACAAGCTGCATGTAGTGACTCGGCGTCACGGCGACCGGACCCTTGTTGACGACAGTATCCTCGACCCCGATCACGTAGCTGCCGCGGTGCAAGGTATAACTGCGCGTCACTTGCACACCGCCCACGACAGGCGACTGCATGCGCACGGTAATGCTGTCGGCGTTGCCGAGCTGCGTCGGACCCGGCAACAAGGTCATCGGGGTTTCATGGTTGGGAAACGTTCCGCCACCCAGACCACTTTGGGCGAGGTAGACATGTCCACCCCCATCGTCGAGCAACACCATGTCACGGGCATGGTCGCTTTCGCTTGCATACTTGCGCAACCCAGCGTAGACAACGCTGCCGCCGACGCTGGAAAGCTTCAAGTCAAGCACGTCGCTACGAACGTCTGTCAGGATCGCAGGCGCCCTGGACGCAGGCTTCTGGGCCCCGGGTGTCGAGGACAAGCCGTCGGACACCGGAGCAGAGGGAACGCTGGCGACCCCGATTGACTGCGTGGTTTGGGGGGGCTCTCCAAACAATCCGGCATGCCCATTCGAGCGCAGCCAGGAGTTATAGAGAAAGATCACCGAGATGGTGAAAATCACCCACAGAACGGAGCGACGAAAGTCCATGCGAATTCCCGCGACGAGAAGGTTGTACTGGTTCTGGGCCGGTCCGCGCCGACCATGGGGCAGCAACAGGGCAAGCAGAACGCGCTATTAGACATGAGATCGCCGCGCTCCCGACCGGGAAGCGACGCACAGGCATTCACGAAGACTTTGCGCCCCCCGATCCGCCGACTTCATCACGCACCCAGGAACGCCACCGGAAAGTGTCTGGCACAGGATCGTGACCACCGCGGCACCACGGCTGGCAACGCAGCAGCCTGACTGTGCCGAGATAGGTGCCACGTGCCGCGCCATGGCGACGCAAAGCATAGAGGGTGTAGTTCGAGCAGGTCGGGGTGAAGCGGCAATGCCCGCCAATCCATGCGCTGAACAGGAGTTGATAACCCCGCACCAAGGTGATGAGCACAAACCTCAAGCTCCCACCCCACGCGCGCTTCTTGCAGCATCGCGGCGCAACAAATCACGTGCGCACGCACCAACGTACAGGCGTAGGGCCGGAGAACTGGCGCTGACGAAGGTTGTTGGCAGTGCCCGCATCAAGCGAAACACCAGTACCGGTGGATCGGCAGGCCACTCGATGGCTTCAAGCATGTATCGGCGCAGTGCTTCGCGCATGACGCGACGAATGAGGTTTCTGCGTACAGCGTGACGGCAGTAGCGCTTGGGGACAACAAAACCCACCACGCACGAACGTGCAGGCGGATGTTGTGAAACGCGCTCCAGGAGCCGGTCGTCGACCGAAACCTCCCTGCGATGGAGGCGGAATTCGCACGCCTGCACCCCCGAAGCGCGAAGGCTTGCCATGAACCCCGAGGGTCGGCTCAGGGCGATCAGGCGAACAGCAGGTCGTGCTCCGGCTGATTCGCGCGCGACGTTCATGCTGCGCGTACGCAGGATCCGCTGGCCGCGGATCCTGCGTGACCTCAGACAGCCAGGCGCTTGCGGCCTTTGGCGCGACGCGCGTTGATCACGGCGCGACCGCCCGCGGTGCGCATGCGCACGAGGAAGCCATGGGTGCGCTTGCGGCGCGTCTTCGACGGTTGGTAGGTACGTTTCATGGTCGTGCTCGGTGGAATGCACCCCTGGCTTCGGCACGCCCGGCCCAGCCCGCCGCATCACTGCATGCACTGGCCGCACCAACATGCCCTGCAAAGGCGCAGGGTTGAACGCGTTGCTTCCGACGGGAAGCGAACTTTTCGCGAAAAGCATGCGATTTCAACAAATTGTGCCCGGCTTGTCAATCCTCATTCACTATCAGGCCTTCCAAAGCGTGGACGAAACTGTGGATAACTCACTCGCTTGGACTAGAATCGCGGCCCACACACCCCGTGTCCGAACCGCTTCCGCGCGCTTGACCCATGCGTCATTCGCGGACACAGCAGGGCGCATTTCATCATCGGTTCCACATGTCAATCGAAAAGATCTGGCACGCCTGCTGCGGCCAGCTTGCCGGCGAGATTCCGACGCAGCAGTATGCCGCATGGATCAAGCCTTTGTCCGCTCCCCACTGGAGCGATGACAACTCGACTGCCACGCTGGCAGTCCCGAACCGGTTCAAGATGGACTGGTTGCGTTCGCAATATGGCGAACGCATCGCGGCCGCACTCGCGAACGCCGCAGGGCGCCCCGTGCAACTTGAATTTTCCATCGTCAAACCCGCCATCAAGACCGGGAGCGGCCAGCCTGTCATCGCGCGCGCAAACGCCAACAACGTTTCCATGGCCCCAGCCACGCGTGACGACGATGAAGTCGCACCCGATGCGCCGCGTTCAGCCGTACTCGAGGCGCTGGAACGCTCACGCCTCAACCCGTTGTTGACCTTCGACAACCTCGTGCCTGGCAAGGCCAATCAACTTGCCCGCGCCGCTGCACTGCAGGTCTCGGAAAATCCCGGCACGTCGTACAACCCGCTGTTTCTCTACGGAGGCGTGGGCCTGGGCAAGACCCACCTGGTCCAAGCCGTCGGCAACGCCCTGCTGGCCGCAAGGCCGGGAGCACGCATCCGCTACCTGCAAGCCGAGCAGTTCGTCAGCGAAGTGGTGAAGGCGTATCAGCGCAAAACCTTCGACGAGTTCAAGCGCTACTACCACTCGCTTGATCTGCTCCTGATCGACGACGTGCAATTTTTCGCCGGCAAGGAAAAAACCCAGGAGGAATTTTTCTACACCTTCGAAGCGCTCACGGCCAAGCGGTCACAGATCATCCTGACCAGCGACACCTATCCGAAGGAACTTCAGGAGATCGACGCCCGCCTGACATCGCGCTTTGATTCGGGTCTGACCGTGGCACTCGAACCACCGGAACTTGAAATGCGTGTGGCCATCCTGCTTCGCAAGGCCGACGCCGAGATGGTGGCGCTCGGCGAAGACGTGGCGTTTTTCGTGGCCAAGAACGTGCGCTCGAACGTGCGCGAGCTCGAAGGTGCTCTGCGCAAGATCCTGGCCTACGCGCGTTTTTCCGGCGAACCGATCTCCATCGCCCTTGCACGTGAGGCGTTGAAAGACTTGCTCTCGCTGCAAAACCGCCAGGTTTCGGTCGAGAACATCCAGAAAACGGTTGCGGATTTCTACAAGATCAAGGTCGCCGACATGTATTCCAAACGTCGTCCTGCATCCATCGCCAGACCACGCCAGATTGCCATGTACCTTGCCAAGGAACTCACCCAGAAGAGCCTGCCCGAGATCGGCGAGCTGTTCGGAGGGCGCGATCACACCACGGTGCTGCACGCGGTGCGCAAGGTTGCCCAGGAGCGCACGCGGCTGCAGGACCTCAACCAGCAACTTCACGTCCTTGAACAGACACTGAAGGGGTGAACAATGCTGTGGATTGATTGTGGGTCGATTCTGCACAACCAACCTTTCGGTGCCAATGTCGTCAACTTACCCCCACTGACGCTTTTTCCATACGTGACTTGTCCCCAGGGCTTTCCAGTTTCATATCGTTGATCCAGCAGGGAAAATCGAGTTGTCCGCACATAGCGGCATGCTCCTGTTACCAGTCCTATTCTGAAAAGGAAGAATCACAATGAACAGATTGACCGTCTCGCGTGAAGCCTTGCTCAAGGGACTTGGCAGCGTGGCAGGGATCGTCGAGCGGCGTCAGACCCTGCCCGTGCTGGCCAACGTTTTGAT
Source organism: Thiomonas sp. (assembly GCA_027311065.1). Lineage (GTDB taxonomy): Bacteria > Pseudomonadota > Gammaproteobacteria > Burkholderiales > Burkholderiaceae_C > Thiomonas_A. The sequence continues at coordinate 10,465 of DAICZP010000073.1, forward strand.
GGAACCGCTGGACGAAGAACTCGCGCTGACCAGCAGCGACATGGAAATCCAGATCCGCCTGCACACACGATTCGGAGAGGCCACCAGCACCGGACTCAAGGCCACCACCGTCAACGCCCGCAAGCTCATCGACATCCTGCGCGCTGCGCCCGCCGCTGATGCAACCCTCGAATGGGAAAGCGGGAAATTCACAGTTCGCTGCGGAAAATCGCGTTTTTCCTTGCAAACGCTCCCTGCAGAAGACTTTCCGTTGGTCCGCGAAGCAAGCGACTACGGGGAACAGCCATTACGGATGACGCAGGGCCAACTCAAGCGGATGCTCGGACTTGTGCATTTCGCCATGGCGCAGCACGACATCCGCTACTATCTGAACGGATTGCTGCTGGTAGCCGACGCGAACCAGCTCACGTTGGTGGCCACTGACGGACATCGTCTGGCCATGGTCGCAGCGCAGGTGGAAGGCGAAGGCGTACGCCGCGAGGTCATTCTTCCACGCAAGACGGTGATGGAGCTCATGCGTTTGCTCGACGATGGCGAAGCGCCTATCGAGCTGCGATTTGCCTCGAACCAGGCCCGTCTGGGGTTCGGATCAATGGAACTTGTCAGCAAGCTGGTGGAAGGAAAGTTTCCCGATTACCAGCGGGTGGTTCCAAAAGGGCACAAGCATCACCTGGTGCTGGGTCGGCAGGATCTCCTCTCCGCCCTGCAGCGCGTGGCGATTCTCACCAGCGAAAAGTTCAAGGGCGTGCGTCTGAGCCTGGAAGGCGCGTCACTTCGCATGTCGTCAACCAACGCCGAACAGGAAGAGGCGCTGGAGGAACTCGACGTTGACTATGCCGGCCCCAACATCGAAATCGGCTTCAACGTTGCATATCTCATCGACGTGCTATCGAATCTTCCGGGAAATCAAGTGCGCCTGGATCTGCAGGACGGCAACAGCAGCGTGCTGGTCACCATGCCCGACGACGCGTCGTTCAAATACGTCGTCATGCCGATGCGGATCTGAACGCGCGGCGGCGCATTTCAGGCCTTTCGTCATGTCACCGCAGTTTTTACCGAGCTTTCCATGAGCGACAACCAGAGCAACAGCTACAGTGAATCGTCCATCCAGATCCTGGAAGGCCTGGAAGCGGTCCGCAAACGGCCCGGCATGTATATCGGCGATACGTCCGATGGCACCGGTTTGCATCATTTGGTGTTCGAGGTTGTCGACAACTCGATCGACGAAGCGCTCGCCGGTTATTGCGACGATATTGTCGTGACGATCCATACCGATAATTCCATCAGCGTTTCCGATAACGGTCGTGGTATCCCGATCGGGGTCAAGATGGATGACAAACACGAACCCAGGCGCAGTGCTGCTGAAATTGCCCTTACCGAGTTGCACGCTGGTGGAAAATTCAACCAGAACAGCTACAAGGTATCAGGCGGACTGCACGGTGTCGGTGTCAGCTGCGTGAACGCGCTATCGCGCTGGCTTCGGCTGAGCGTGCGCCGTGATGGTGCCAGCCACGTGCTTGAGTTCGCGCGCGGTGCGGTACAGAATCGTATCGTTGAATCGCGGAACGGGATTGAGGTGTCCCCGATGCGGATCATGGGCAAGACGGAAAAGCGCGGCACTGAGGTTCACTTCCTGCCCGATTCGGAGATTTTCGAAGGGCTTGATTTTCATTATGATGTGCTCGCCAAGCGTTTGCGCGAGCTTTCTTTTCTCAATCACGGCGTCAAGATTCGCCTCTTTGACGAGCGCCAGGGCAAGGAAGAGAATTTTGCCTATACCGGTGGTGTCAAGGGATTCGTCGAATACATCAACCGTGGCAAGACCACACTGCACTCGAACATTTTCTACGCAAAGGGCGAAAAACCCACTGAACAGGGGAGCTGCATCACGACCGAAGTAGCGATGCAGTGGAATGAAGGCTATACCGAGAACGTTCTCTGCTACACCAACAACATTCCGCAGCGTGACGGTGGCACCCATCTGACGGGCATGCGCGCCGCGATGACGCGGGTCATCAACAAGTACATCGAAGACAATGAAATGGCCAAGAAGGCCAAAGTCGAGATCACCGGCGATGACATGCGTGAAGGGTTGGCATGCGTACTTTCGGTGAAAGTACCGGACCCGAAGTTTTCCAGCCAGACCAAGGACAAGCTCGTATCCAGTGAGGTAAGGGCTCCAGTGGAAGACGTTGTTGCCAAAACCTTGACGGACTTCCTGCAAGAAAATCCGGCCGACGCAAAAATCATTTGCAGCAAGATCGTCGATGCCGCGCGGGCGCGCGAGGCGGCACGCCGGGCGCGTGAGCTTACGCGCCGCAAAGGGGTGCTCGATGGCATGGGCCTGCCGGGAAAACTGGCCGATTGTCAGGAGAAGGACCCGGCGCTATGTGAGATTTACATCGTCGAGGGCGATTCAGCCGGCGGAAGTGCCAAACAGGGGCGTGATCGCAAGTTCCAGGCAATCCTGCCGCTGCGAGGCAAAATTCTCAATGTCGAAAAAGCCCGTTATGAAAAGCTGCTGACCAGCAACGAAATACTTACCCTCATCACTGCGCTTGGCACGGGCATCGGCAAAGACGATTTTGATGTCGCGAAACTTCGCTACCACCGAATCATCATCATGACCGACGCGGACGTGGACGGTGCCCACATTCGCACGCTGCTGCTGACCTTCTTCTACCGTCAGATGTCGGAGCTGGTGGAGCGTGGCCACATCTACATTGCCCAGCCACCGCTCTACAAGGTCAAGCACGGGAAAGATGAGCAATACCTCAAGGATGGTCACGAACTCGACGCTTACCTGCTCCAGGTGGCCTTGAAAGACGCTTCCGTGCTGACGTCGGATCAGCCCGGCGCTGCAACGCTTCAAGGCGAAGCGCTGCAGCAGCTGGCGCGCCAGTACATGCTGGCCGAAGGTGTGATCGATCGGTTGTCGGCCTTCATGGATGAAGAGGCGCTGCGCGCTGTCGCCACCGGCGTTGATCTCGCCCTCGACACTCCCGAGGACGCTGCCGCGTCAGCCCAGCGCTTGCAAGACACGCTGCTGGCCGCGCACGCCAATGGTGTCGTACCGACGGTGCAGGCGGAAACCGACCCCCGTAGTGACAAACAGTTGCTCCGTATTTCCCGACACCATCACGGTAACGTCCGTGCCAGCGTCATCACCGCTGATTTCGTTCACGGTGCCGACTACGCGGTCCTGGCACAAACCGCGCAGATCTTCGCTGGATTGCTCAGTACCGGCGCCACCGTGACCCGCGGCCATGGTGACAGCGCCAAGCAGGCCTTGGTGACCGATTTTCGGGAGGCCATGAATTTCCTGCTCCGCCTGGCTGAAAACAGCGTTTCTCGCCAGCGCTACAAGGGCCTGGGTGAAATGAACCCCTCGCAGCTCTGGGAAACCACCATGGATCCTGCCGTTCGCCGCATGCTGCGCGTGCAGATTGACGACGCCATCGAAGCCGACCGCGTGTTCACCATGCTGATGGGTGACGAAGTCGAACCCCGTCGTGATTTCATCGAGACGAATGCGCTTCGGGCGGCGAATATTGATGTGTGAGATTGTAGGTTCTCATCTGACTTGCCAAAAATCTCACACATGCCAATCGATCCCCGGCCGCAAGGCGCGGGGATTTTTTCATATATGGCAAGGTGTTTCACACCAACCATGACTTCAAAGGATAACGCTTTGAGACCCCAATGACGCCGAAAAATCGCCCCGACTGACCACGAGGTGTAGAGTCCAGGGCATGCCTGTCTGACCGGTGACCCTGGGCCATTTGGTTCAAGGATTTCAAGAACTGTGCACAATGTCCGAGCAAGATTTGGATACACTGATTCGAAGCGCCTATGCGCACGAAATGCATGCGCGAATTTGTGCGACGCGTTCCTGTACGGAGTCAAGGGGAGTCAAGGCATGCCGCGCTATAGCGCGGCGCGCCTTCTTGCCTAGAATGCAACGGGTCAAAGGCAACCTGGAGATCCTACGACGGCAAGCTACAAGGAAATTTCGGCACAGATCGCGGTGCTCATGCGAGAGGCTGAGGTTGCCCGCAAGGCAGAAGTGGCTGCTGTGATCACCGAGATCAAGGCCGGGATGGCCGAGATGGGAATCACGCTGGCCGACCTCGGTGGGCGCGGGCGTGTCGACAAAGGACGAACGGTCGCAGCGAAGTACCGCAAACCTCAGACCGGGGAGACCTGGACGGGGCGGGGCAAGAAGCCGAAGTGGCTTGCCGCGCAAATCGAGCAGGGCAAGACGATCGAATCGTTCTTGATCTGATGGGGTGCGGCTCAGTGCGCTGGCTTGGTCAGTCGATGGGTGTGGACGGCGGCGAAATGGAAAGCGAGAGCAAGGTGAATGCCATTGCATCAGGTCGAATCGGGCGCAGCGCGCAAGCGCTGACGCCGTCTAAGATGGCTGGGCAGCCAGGCGAACCGCCAGCGACAGGCGGCGAAGGTGCCCCCACGACGACGCCCATGCAGCGCGCTGCAGACGGCGCAAATGCAGCAGAGAACGCCTCAGCCAACACGCCGCAGTCTGGCCCGCCTCCTGCGGCTCCAACGGCTGATACTGGCGTCTAAAAACTAGCGTAGAAAATATCTGAGCCTGATCGAAGGAGACGCGCTGTGGGTGATGCAATTCTTGACGCGATGAACGGATATGCCGGTGGGCAGCGCACGCAGTACGTGTATGTGCGTGATCCTGACGCTGACGCTGAACGCGATCGGGCCATCAAGGAGCGGGACGCCGCAATAAGGAAGAAAGCTGAATTCGAGAAGCTGACGACTGATCAGAAGGTCAATGTCGCAAGAGAGGAAGGCAGGCTAAGCGTCATCCCTTACGCACAGGCGGGGAATGCTGCGGCGATGGGGCACGAGTTGAACTACCGTGCGTGGCGGGCCGTGGCGGAGGCTCTTGGGCGGGCCGCGGCGGGTGGGGAAACCACCATGCAGCGCGCCATCAAGAAATCCAGGTCCGGTGGGCCGGTGGTGCTCACGGGGGAGTCGATGTCGATGGCGGTGGTCGAGCATGTGGCGACCCAGGAGCAGGCGCGAGGTGCGCTCACGCCGGTCAACCTGCGCCGCCTGGCCCGCGTCGAGCGCTGGCGCCTCATGGCTAGCGCCTTGATGAACAACTATCAGCAGCACCCGGATGATGTCGAAGAAGGCGCGCAGAGCTACTTCGTGAATGAGTCGATCAAAAGCGATGGGTCTAGTGCCCGCCCTGTCACCGACCTTGTAGCTGACTTCGAGCGTCGCAAGCCAGGGATGATGGCCGGCATTGCGCGGGCGGGCCATCAGGCGTTGCGCGAACTCAAGCAGATTGGCCTGCTGCCGGAGGATGCCGAGGACCGCCTCAAGCTGGCTGCAAAGAGCCTGCGCGAGGAAGGCGAGAAGTCGCTGGTCGACCTCAATCAAGTTCTGGCAAGCCTGGCGGAAACCAGGAAGGCCCACGAGGTGCAGGTAGCCGAGTGCACGGTTCAAGTGAACGCACAGGCAAATTTGGTTGACCTGGTGATTGGGGATCGCCCGAAGAAGACGTTGTTCGGGGGCGATGCCGAGCAGAAGAAGTGGGACGCGTTGTACGCGAGCAAGTTCAAGGCTGCGGAGGAACTGCCAGCCTTGAAGCGGGTGCAGGCCGAGATGCTTCAAATGCGCGCCGACATCGACAAGAAGGTCAGGGATGTTACGGAAGAAATCGCCAAGATCGAGCGCGACTTCCGGCTGAACGTGCCAGAAATCAACGCCATTGCGATAGCTGGTGATGCCATGAACCTGCCGGGCATGGGCGGCTGAGTTGCAGGGGATTGCGGACCGTCTGACCCGTTCATTGATCGCTCAATCTGTCGACCAGCATCAGCCGTGCGCGTGAACCAGGCCGCGTCTCACGTGAATTGCCGTAGTTGAGCAAGCAGCCCATGGGGGCGCTCTCGTGTGGAGGCGCTGTCGGCGAACTGGCTGAGCGCGCAGCCCTAGGTTCTAATTTCTGTGCTGCTCTCGCGGCTGACCTCAACTGGCTTCCCGGTGTCCAGGTGGCCGGTGTCAGCGTGGGGCAGCGGCACTCAAGGTGCCGATAGCGGCAGCTGATCGGCCAGAACAGCCACTGGGCATGGCTTGTGGTTACGACCGCTCCGCTGCCGCCAGCGGGCGCACGCGGCGCCGATGGCCGCATCGGGTAATCCCGTGACTGATATCGGGGGCGCAGCTCCGGCTGCGGATGTGATCGTCACGGCGTGAACACAGCCGACGGCCAGATCAGGCCACAACCCAGCACGAGGCAGCACCGCTGCAATGGAACGGTGAGCGCCACGGGCCCGCTTCCGTCGTCGACCGCTGCCGGGGCGATATGCCACAGCGACCGCGGCAGCCAATACTGCAGCGCGGATTTCCAGAAGACGCTGGCCGGCTACGGCATGCACAGCTCAATGAGCCGCAAGGGCAATTGCTGGGACAATGCGCCGACGGAAAGTCTCTGGGGGTCGCTCAAGGTCGTCAGGCTGCATGGCCGGCGCTTCACGACCCGGCGTGACGCCATGGACGAGATCGTCGACTGGCTGACGTTCTACAACCACCAGCGGCTTCATTCGTCTCTGGGCTATGTCAGCCCGATGCAATTCGAACGGGCTTGGCTTGCCGCCCAGAACAGGCAGGCGGCGTAACGGTCTCAGCTATGGGATCCGGAAAGCGCGGGCAAGGTCAGGCATCAAAAAGGCGCTACAGCCCGAATTAAGGAGAGGAGCAGCATGTACGAAATCGAAATGAACGAGATCTCCAAGGCGTTCTTTCCTTGCTGGAAGGCGGCCGGCATCCATTTGAGCAAGCAGGTGGACGGTGGCATCCAGTCCTGGCTGCGAGCCCATCCCTATCCGCCGTTCTTGGAGCATCTGTCGTTCCGCCTTGGCAACCAGTTGTTCTTCGTCCGCGTCGACGACATTGATGGGAAGGTGCGAGGGCCAGGCAACCCGCGGGGGGTGATCACAGCGGCCAAAAATGCGAACGGTCGAGCCTGCATCCTGCCGATGAAGAAGCGCTTTGGTGGTGCCTGGGTGGCGGACATGCCTGGATGGGGTTTGCTGGACGCCGAGACCAGAAGGCCGATAGATCCAGCCGCCCTGGTCACTGACCAGGAGATCGAGATGTCTCCATGGGAAGTCCACGATATGGCCGTCCAAGTGGTTCGCGACTACTTGGAGAAGCAGGGCTTTGAGTTGATGTCCTGGCAGGGGAATCCTGAGGTCGATCCCTCAATCTGGTTCATCGGCAGGACCAAGCGCCCGGAATGGGTGGTCGTGCGCTCCACCAAGTTTCCCGCCAACAGCGCCGAGCGACCGAGCAACTGGCAGGCAATCGCCGCCGGCTGCGCCAAGTTGAGTACGACGGGTCACTTTGCCTCAGTCGCCGTCGTGAGTGTGGAACAACCGTTCGAGTCTAGCGAGGAGGCGCCGCCCGTGCCGCTGTGGCGCGGGCACGGAATGCACGTGCGTTTTACCGGGTTGGAGTGAAGTGCAATGGGCTTCCGATTCCAAAAACGCACCGAAACCCGCTGCTCGTTGGCCAGCATGGACAGAAACTGCCTGACCTCCGCAGCGCCCATCTCCAGCGGATGCCGCATGCTCCCGCCCCGCCCACTCTGATGCTGGGAGATCAGGCGACGCCGTCTATCCCGATGATTCGGGTCATCGCCCCGCGCTCATTGCCGATCTGAACCTGCGCCCGTTCCAGAAGCTGCCAGGCTGCCGCCGCGACGCCTTCCTCTCGCTCGATGCACCGGCGCTCTCGCCGCTGCCCGCCACGCGCTACGCGGTCGGCAGTTGGAAGCAGGCCAAGGTCAACGTTGACTACCACGTCGAGTTCGAGGGGCACGACTACAGCGTGCCGCACCGCCTGGTGGGCAGCGCGGTGGAGATGCGCGCAGGCGCCGGGCTGCTGGAGGTCTTCCACGCCAACCAGCGCGTGGCTTGCCATGCCCTGGACGCCCGGCGCGGCCACCACACCACCTTGCCCGAGCACATGCCGGCCTCGCACCGCGCGCACCTGGAATGGACCCCGGCCAAGCTCATCGCGTGGGGGCGCAGCGTCGGTGTGGCCGCCGCCGGCCTCGTGACCTGGCAGCTTGAGAACCGTCCGCACCCCGAGCAGGGCTACCGCGCCTGCCTGGGCTTGAAGCGCCTGGCGCGCGAGTACACCCCGGCGCGCCTGGAAGCGGCCTGCGCACGGGCGCTGGCGATCCGCTCGCCGACCTACCGCAGCGTGTCCTCGATCCTCAAGAGCGGGCTGGACCGCCAGCACGCCTCGACCCCTACGGCGGCGTCCACCGCCTTGCCCGAGCACGAGAACGTGCGCGGCGCCGATTACTACCACCAATGATGGAGATGACCAATGCTCAATGAACATACCCTCAACCAACTGCGCGAACTGCGCCTGGATGGCATGGTCCACGCCCTGACGGACCAGGCCAGCAGGGCGGCGGCAGCCGCATTTGCTGCTCATTGACGATTTTGCGATCTCGCCCATGGGTGCTGCCGAGCGCAACGACCTGCTCGAATTGCTCGACGATCGCGTCGGCAACCGCTCCACGCTGATCACCAGTCAGCTCCCGGTGAAGGCCTGGCATGCCTATCTCGACGACCCCACACTGGCCGACGCCATCCTCGACCGCATCGTGCACAGCAGCCACAAGATCGAGCTCAAAGGCCAGTCGCTGCGCGAGAAGGACAAAGATCAATGACCCCCGCGAACCTCCGTCGCCACGCCTCCGGACACGCCTTACCCACCGCGGCGGCCGGTCCGTCGCAAGCGCCGTCCGCCACCGTGGATAAGGCTGCGCGGCATCCCATCACAGACCGCTTCGCGATGGCCGTTTCAGGCTGATCGCGGACGATTGAGATACATTGAACCCATCGCTTGCGCGCACCCCCGACGCGTCCACGATCGCGCTGAAACCCCGTCCACGATCAGCCTGAAACAGGCGTCCACGATCGCTGAAATGCGCACTATGCCTCGGACCCCACCCAAGGCCCCGCGTGCGCCATCGCTGCCGGGGCGGCGACCATCTACCGCAACTATCTCGTGCCAGTGGGTGGCCAGCTCGGACAATCCCGCGACACGCAACTCGACGCGCTCGCTGACCTGGGCGACGCCCTAGCCACCCTGACGGGAAAGCAGCTTCCCGAGCTCTGGACCATGCGCAACGGCTACGCGCTTGCCACCGAGTCCGGCCTGGATGCGATCAACGCGGTCCTGGCGGAAATCGATGAGGCTGGGCGCGACGCGCTGCGCTCCAGCTTGCGCATCGGCCTGCACTGGAACGTCGAGGTGACCGATGGCGCCCAGCATCCGCGGCCAATCGTCTCGCAAGCCTTTTGCTCGGCCCTGCCGGTGGCCTATAGCCGGGTCGACTCGGCGCGATGGGAGCCGTTGGCACGGCTGGTGCTGGAGGCGGCGTACGAGGCCACGCTGCTCGCGGGCGCAATGCACGCCCGGGCCGGTGGCACGAATCGCGTGTTGCTGACGCGCCTTGGCGGCGGGGCTTTCGGCAATCCGCTTGCCTGGATCGACGCCGCTATTGAGCGCGCTCTGAACATCCATCGGCAGCACGATCTGGACGTCCATTGGGTGGCGTACCGAGCCCCGGACCAAGCGATGCTTGCGCTGGTCGGCCGCTTCGCCGGGGGCGCCGTTTAGGCGGCAGCATTCAGGCTGCGTCCCCAGGTCCTTTCTCGTCGGCGAGCCTGTAGCCTTTGATCAGCGCCCAGACCCGGCCGGCGGCGACCACCGACACGACGATGCCTTCGGCTTGCATGCGCTCGAACAGCCGGCACGCATCGGCGTAGCCCAGACGCAGGTGTCGTTGCACCAGGGCCACCGATGCTTGCTGGTGCTCGAGCACGATACGAACGGCGGCTTCGTAGCGGGTCAGTTCGCCGGCCATGCGCCATTGTCCTCGCGGTTGGTGAGTCGGGCCTGGGCGCCAAGCGCCCCCGAGGCAATGACGCGATGGTGCGGGGACGTGGCGACAGAGCGTGTCGCAGGCGAAGGCGAAGGCTGCGCAGCGAGAACCAAGCTCACGAAGCCGATGGGGCATCAGCTATCGCCGAGCCAGGTTCGTATGATCGACAGCGACCACATCGGCGTGCGGAATTTTGAGCGTTGGTTAGCGCCCAACCGCCGGCAACTATTCGAGGAGACTCCTGCATGGCGATCCTGCGTCCCCCTCTGGACGGAATCCACCCCGAAGGTCTCGGGCGCCAGCGCGAAGTGGAGGTACTGCAGATCCTCGCGAAGGGCCTTCCCGAGGACTACACGGTGTTCCATGGCGTCGAGTGGTCTTCCGTGAAGGATGGAGTGCAGTGGTTCGGCGAGATCGACGCGATCGTGCTTTGTCCGAATGCCAGCCTGGTGCTGCTGGAGATCAAGGCCGGCCCGGTCGAGGTCACGCCACAGGGCATTCACAAGCGCTACGGCGACCGGGTGAAGGACGTCGCGCAGCAGACCCGCGTGCAACACGCCGCCTTGCGTCAACGGCTCAAGGACGAACATATGCGCGTCCACGTCGCCCAGCTTCTGGTGCTGCCAGACCAGGATGTAGCGGGTGGCAGCGTGAGCTATCCGCGCGAGCGGATCGTCGATGCGGGGCAGATGCATGCACTGTGCGCACGTGTGTTGGCGGCCGTGCCGTATGCGCCGCCGGACGCTCCGACGGTGGCCAAGCTGATGCGCTTCCTCGACGACATGTTCGCCCTCGCGCCGGACGTTTCGGCACGCGTGGAGTGGATCGATCGCAACGTCACGCGCCTGTACCAGGGCCTGGCGACCTGGGTCGGCCGCATCGCCGTGCCAGCCGGCCGTATTCGCATCGAGGCCACCGCGGGGTCGGGCAAGACGCAGCTGGCGTTGGGCTTGCTCACCCGGGCAGCCGACGCGGGGCGGCGGGCAGGCTATGTGTGCTTCAACCGTCCGCTGGCGCTGCACCTGCGGCAGTTGCTACCCGAGCAGGTGGAGGTGGCGACCTTCCACGAACTGGCAACTCGGCTTTGGCGCTCGAAACGCGGAGAGCCGGATTTCGGCGACGCGGGGCTGTTCGCGGGCATGGAGGCCCTGTACGTGCAGGAGCCCCGCAAGCCCGAATTCGACGTGCTGGTCATCGACGAGCTGCAGGACCTGGACGCCCAGTGGGTCGATGCGATGCTGCGCACCGTTCATCCGGGCGGCCAGGCCTACCTGCTCGGGGACGAGGACCAGCGGCTGTTCGACGGCCGGATCTGCTGGAGCGACCCGGGGTGCGTGAGCCTTTCCTGCCCCGACAACTTCCGCAGCCCGCGCAACATCACCGCCACGATCCGTGCTTTCGGGCTGGCGAGCAAGCCGATCGACGCACGTTGCCCGCTGGATGGGGACACGCCGGGCTTTTATGTCTGGAAGGATGACGATCGGGCGGGCATGGCGAAAACCTCAGAGGTACTAAGTAGCTTGCTCAGCGAGGGCATTCGCCCCGAGGACATTGCGGTGCTGTCATTGCGCGGATTGGAGCGCTCGGAACTGCTCAAGCGAGACGAAATTGCGGGCCTTGCGCTGCGCAAGTTCGTCGGGTTCGATCGTCAGGGCAACGCGCTGTACAGCGACGGCGCCCTGCTCGCCGACACGGTGCATCGATTCAAGGGGCAGGCGGCACCGGTGGTGGTGGTTACGGAGATAGATTTCGAGGCTGTGAGCGATTTGATGCGGCGCAGGTTATTCGTGGCTTGGACGCGGGCGCAGTGGCGCCTGGAGTGCGTGATGAGCCCGACGTCTGAGAAGGCCTTGGCGGAGCGGCTTGGAAGGGAGTGACTATGGTCCCACCGGTCCTCGCTGGCAGTGCCTTTGACATGCAACCATCCCACGACACGTGATGAGCAGGTAGTAAGCGTCTGCGCTCTTTGTGATCGGTGGCCGGAATCAGGCTGTGGAGCCGCGCCTACGCCAAGCCCTCCTGTTCCATCCCGGCGGCGCCGGCCGCCGTGAGATCAACGTAGGAAGGCGTCGATGGCGCGTAGGGCACGCCGCGCGCCGCAAGCCATCGCGATATCGCGCTTGGTCGGCGCCGTGGCATCTCTGGGGTTGATGCGAATGACCCGACCGTTGCGCTTGAGCAGCGTGTCGTGCATGAAATGCCGCACGGACGGAATAGCCGTTCCGGCGCCGATCTCGATCACAACCGGCCGCTCGACGCGGTCGAGCCAGTTTTCTAGTGTGCGCTGCTGCTGCGCCGCTCGGTCTTCGATCCAATCCCAATCGCCGAACATCAGCACATTGGGTCTGGCCAGCGCGCCGCAATGCGGGCAAAGTGGCGGCGCATTGCGCAGCTGGCACGCGTCCTCGTCGACCTCGGGCTCGAAGCCGTCGGCGGGCCAGATTTCCGCGCAGCACGGGCGGGTGCATTGCAGGTGATGGATCGACCCATGGCACTCATGGATGCGAGCGGCGTCGAAACCGGCGCGCTGGAACTGGCCGTCGATATTGGACGTGAACACCGCGCAGCCGTGCAACGTTCGGGTGCCCCAGTCACGCAGGATGCTGAATCCCTCGTGCGGGACCGTCGCGCGGTACAGCGCCAGCCGGTGGCCGTAGAAGCCCCAGGCCAGCCGCGGGTCGCGTGCGAAGCTCTTGGGCGAGGCGATGGCATGGAAGTCGATGCCCGAGCGCGCCAGCGCCGGATAACTCTTCCAGAAGCCCTCTGTGCCCCGGAAGTCCGGCAGGCCCGAATCGACCCCCATTCCCGCGCCGGCAGCGACCACGATGGCGTCCGCCCCGCCGACCAACTCGGCCGCCTCGGCGGCGAGTGAATCGAGGTGTGTATCCGCATCGGCTTGCATTTCTGAGTCCTGTCCCACCACGGTGCTCCTGCGGAGTTCAATGCACGAGAATCGCAGCATAGATTAGGGCCGTCTCTTAAAGAGCGGGTGGCGCAACCGCTGATCGTCAGAGAGAAGAATGATCCTTGTAGGCGTAGACGGATGTCGTGCCGGGTGGGTGGCCATCGGCGATGTGGACGGAGCCATGTCGCTGTCTCTGTTCCCCGACTTCGATGCGCTGCTCGAAAGCTGGGTGCATGCTGACCGCATCATGGTCGATGTGCCCATAGGTCTCCCACGCCGAGCGCGGCCATCGCGGACCTGCGATGCGATGGCGAGACGTGCATTAGGCCGGCGCGCCTCGAGTGTTTTTACCCCGCCATGCAGACGCGCAGCGGCCGCCGACTCGGTGGCGGAGGCTCGTCGAGAGAACGTTCGAGAAGTCGGGCGCAGTCTCTCGGCGCAGGCGTGGGGGATTTGCCGCAAGATCGTCGAGGTCGATAAGGCGCTCCGGCGCGACGACGAGGCGCGCCGCCGCGTATTCGAGGTTCACCCGGAGCTTTGCTTCTGGTCTCTGGCGGGGCACCTGCCCATGATGCACGCCAAGCGAGGCATGGCCGGCAGGCAAGAGCGCTTGGATCTGCTGAACCGGTGGGAGCCAGACAGTGCTCGTATCGTCGCCGACGCCTCCAGCCGCTACCTTCGCCGTGATCTGCAAGTCGACGATGTTCTCGACGCACTGGTGGCGCTCGTCACGGCGCGGGCGGCGAATCATCAGCTTCGTTCATTCCCCAAGGTTCCTGAATTCGACGACCAGGGCTTGCCCATGCGTATGGTGTACCGCGAAGGCCCCTGACGTGCGACCGATGGAGGCGTCAACCAAGCCTGACGAGAGAACCGGGGCGGCTTGGGACATCGAGGGGGCCCTTGCTGCCGTCGTCCTGGGCCGACCGGCACGCAGCGGGCCTGGTCGGCGCCCGGAGTTGCTGCGCTAGCATCAGGGACACAATAAATTGAACAAGAAGCAAGGCTCGCTCAATGCAACGCACTGCGGAAGGCAGGCGCTTTTCGGCGTCCGACTTGGTCAACTTTGCTGCCTGCAAGCACCTGACCCATCTTGACCTTCTCAACCTCGAGGCCCCCTTGCCCAAGGCGGACGACACCGAGGAGATGGTGCTCATCCAGGACAAGGGTTTCGCACACGAGAGCCGATACTGGCAGCATCTTCACGATGATCATCCTGGCGCAATCGACCTGAGCAGTGATGCCCAGAGTGATGAAAATCGCGATGAAGCCACTCGTCGTGCCCTTCGGAGCGGTGCCGAAGTGGTGTTTCAGGGCACCTTCCTGGAATCACCCTGGGTGGGACATGCGGACTTCCTCATTAGGGTCGGCCGTCCGTCGAGTCTCGGCGCCTTCGGCTATGAAGTCGCCGACACCAAGCTCGCGCGGAGCAGCCGCGCCAAGTTCCTGATTCAGCTTTGCTTCTACTCCGAACTTCTCGCCGGCGCGCAGGGGCTCATGCCCGAGCACATGCACGTTGTCCTCGGCGATGGGCGACAGGAGACTTTTCGAGTTGCCGACTATCTGCGCTACTACCGGCGCTTGAAGAACCGCTTCCTCCAGTGGGTGGATAGCAGGCATCACGACAGTGCGCCCGAGCGAGTGGAGCGCTGCTCGTCCTGCCGGTGGCGAGATCTGTGCCATGAGCGCTGGGAGGCCGAGGATCATCTGAACCGCGTCGCGAACATTTCCCGCACGCAGATCACGCGGCTTCATGCGGCCGGCATCCAAACCGCCAGGCAACTGAGCGAGGTCCCTGATGACACCGTGATCGCTCGGGTGCAGCCAGAGACCTTGCGAAGACTGGTTCAACAGGCTCGTCTCCAACGGATTTCCAGGCAGCGAGGTGAGCCGGTCTTCGAACTACTGCCCGCCGCGGAGGGCCGCGGTTTCGCGCGGCTCCCCGATCCGAACGAGGGAGACTTGTTCTTCGACATGGAGGGCGACCCCTTGGAAGACGGGGGGCTGGAATATCTCTTCGGTCTCTACCTGTTCGAGGATGGCCAGCCAAGCTTTCGAGCCTTCTGGGCGCACTCACGCGACGAGGAGCGAAGGGCCTTCGAGGCTTTCATCGACTTCGTGGCCGCGCATCTTCGCCAGTACCCGCGGGCGCACATCTATCACTACGCGCCCTACGAGCCCTCGGCGCTCAAGCGCCTCATGGCGCTGCACGGCACGCGCGAGGCCGAGGTCGATGCTCTCCTGCGACAACACAAGCTCGTGGATTTGTATGCCGTCGTTCGTGAGGGTTTGCGAGTTGGCGAGGACAGCTACTCCATCAAAGCCCTGGAGCGCTTCTACAGCAGCAAGCAGCGAGAGAGCGATGTCAAGACAGCTGGCGCAAGCGTGGTCTTCTACGAGCGTTGGAAGGACACCCAGGATACATCGCTGCTTGAAGCCATCGAGCGCTACAACGAGGACGACGTGCGAAGCACCTACGAGCTTCGCCAATGGTTGCTGTCGCTGAGACCGAAGGGATCAGGTGGGGCCGCTGCCGAGGTATCAGGCGAGCCCCAAGCGCTCGAGCCGCTATCGGAAAAGGCCCTGATGGCGGCTGCCCGGATGGAGGACTTTCGGCAACGGCTCGTCGGCGGACTTCCCGCGGATCGGCTCAGCTGGACGACCGACCATCGCCTGCGTGAGCTCCTGTACTACCTGCTGAACTTCCATCGACGCGCAGACAAGCCCGTCTGGTGGGCCTTGTTTGCGCGCCAGGAGGCTTCCTACGAGGAGTTGCTGGACGATCTGGAGGTGCTGACAGGTCTCGAGCAAAGCCGGCCGCCTGACTACAGCGTCGATGGCGGGCCTCGGTACAGCTACAGGTTCCCCCCGCAGGAGACCAAGCTCAAGACGGGCGACCACTGCGTGCTCGTCGATAGCCTGAAAGAAGTCTTCGACCTGGTCGTGGACGAGGAAACTCGCGAGGTCACGTTCCTTTTCTCGTCCCACGACGAGTTGCCGCGTAGCGGCTTGGCCCTGAGCTCAGGGAAACCCATCGTCACTACCGTCATCGTCTCAGCGATAGAGCGCTTCGTCGAGTCCTATCTCAAGGGCGCCGAGCGCTACAAAGCCGGGCTGAGTTTCTTGCGGCGCGAGGTGCCGCTGGTCGCGGGCGTAGCCCCCGGGGCGCCGTTGCTCGCTGCCGACGAGGACTTGCTCGCGGGCTCGATCCGCACCGTCCTCGGCTTGCAGGAAAGCTACCTGTTCATCCAGGGCCCACCGGGGGCCGGCAAGACGTTCACGGGCTCGCACGTCATTGCTGAGCTGCTTCGTCAAGGCAAGCGCGTGGCCGTGTCCTCGAACAGTCACAAGGCCATCAACAACCTGCTTGCGGCGGTGGAGCGTGTCGCCAAGGAAAGCGACCTGACGTTTCGGGGTGCCAAGAAATCCACGTCGGAGGACTCCTGCATCGGTGGCGCCTTCATCGTGGATATCTTCTCGGCCAAAGGCCTCGGGGAGATTCAGGACGAATTCCAGCTCATCGCTGGAACGGCGTGGTTGTTCGCTTCGAGCAACTTCACCCAGCGGTTCGATTACCTCTTTGTCGATGAAGCCGGCCAGGTCTCGCTCGCCAACCTGGTGGCGATGTCCACATGCGCCCATAACGTGGTTCTGCTCGGCGATCAGATGCAGTTGGGGCAGCCGATTCAGGGCGTGCATCCTGGCGAGTCCGGGCAATCGGCGCTGGAGTACCTGCTGCAGGGCGAAGCGACCATTCCCGAGGACAGGGGCATCTTCCTCAACAAGACGTGGAGGATGCATCCTGACGTCTGTCGCTTTATTTCCGAGGCGGTCTACGCCGGTCGCCTGGAGCCCGAGGTGACCACAGCCACGCAGCGACTTGTCCTCTCTGGCGCACATCACCCTGCGATCCGACCTACCGGTATCTCCTTCATCGCCGTCGACCATGACGGCTGTTCGCAACGCAGTGATGTCGAGGCGGAACTCATTCAACAGCTCTTCGACGAGTTGCTGGCGCAGAAGTATGTCGACCGAAAGGGTGTGCAGCGACCCATGACGCTCGAGAGCATCCTGGTCGTGGCCCCCTACAACCAGCAGGTCAACCGCCTGCGCGCGGTGTTGCCCGCCGGGGCGCGCGTGGGAACCGTGGATAAGTTCCAGGGACAGGAGGCGGAGGCTGTTCTGGTTTCGATGACCACGTCCAGCGGAGAGTACCTGCCGAGGGATATCGAATTTCTGTACAGCAAGAACCGGCTCAATGTCGCGATCTCCCGCGCGAGATGCTGGTCGGGTGTCGTCGCCAACCCGAGGCTTCTCGACGTGCGGGTTGAGAACCCGGCACAGATGGGGCTGGTCAACACCCTTTGCTGGGTGGAGGAGTACGCCGGATAGTCGATCGGCTGCACACAGCCGTCGAAACCTCGAACTGGTGAGCACCCACCCGTTCGCTGGAGATCATGAATGGTGCTCCCAACCTGTGAGCCAAATGTCAGAAGAATTCGTGAAGATCCCGTACTACGTCGAGGCCGACGGTTCCAAGACTCACTTCCTTCCCAAGCTTCGCCAAAAGAAGGGTGGCTATCGGATTGGAGAAAAGGGCAAGGAGCAAGTTGTTGCCGACTACTGGGAGGCACTCGACCAGATCTGTGCGATGCACGCTCCGAAATTCCGAAGGACGAATGCGGCCGGCAACTCTGGCCTCGTTACTTGCAATCCGGGCCAAGTCGAGGAAGTCAGCAGGGCTGCGATCGAGGAACAACTCGCGCGGGTGATGGATGGGTCGGGCGAGGAGCAGGCATGAGCACGGAATTCGTCAAGGTTCCCTTTTACCGAGAGGCGGACGGCACAAAGACATTCTTCTTTCCGGAATGCCGACTCAAAGGTGGTTACGAGATTGGCCAGCGCGGCAACGACAAGGAGCGCTACATCCAGGACTATTGGGATGCTCTCGACAAGCTTATGGCGATGGACGTTCCGCGATTCCGGCGGCGCAACACGAACGGAAACGCTGGAACAGTGACGTGCCGCCCTGGCGACGTCGAGGAGGTCAGCCGGGCGTCTCTCGCAACGATGTTGACGGCCATCAGCGGTTAGAAGCGTGATGTCGTCACCCGTTGATTGGCGCGGGGCAAAGGCCCTCTTCGATGCGAACTTCATCTTTCGGAAGCCCGAATCCGAGCCCGGCGATCGCTGGTACCGAAAGGATGCCAATGGCCCCTACCTCTGGACGATGGAGCGAGGTGGATCTGTTCTAGTCGGACTCGAGGAGCCACTTGGTGGCTCGCCAGAGGGCGTTGCAGTAGAGCGAGAGAATCTCTTCTCGACCCCGGGGTTGCACTGCTATCGCATCGACTCGATGGCTGCACTTGAATGGCTGGTGTCCGCGTTCCGGAAAGCCCCTGCAGTCAAGGCTCCCGAAAGCGAGCCTCAGTCTACGTCGGCTTCCGGAACTGGCCCCTCAAAGGAGAATCCAACGATGGCCTCGAACATCATCCTCTATGGACCACCGGGAACAGGCAAGACGTACGCAACAGCGAGCCATGCCGTACTCCTCTGTGACGGCGCGTTGCCAGGCGCAGGCGACCAAAACGCCATCCGCAGTCGCTTTGAGGAACTTCGCCAAGCAGGCCGAATTTCCTTTGTGACCTTTCACCAATCCTTCGGCTACGAAGAGTTTGTCGAGGGGCTACGCCCACACGTGAGTGACGCAGGCCAAGTCGTCTACAGCGTGCGCCCAGGGGTGTTCAAGAGCGCATGCGCTTCCGCACTGCTCCGAAGCCCGAGTTCCCCAGGGATCAGCGGGAAGCCCCTACGTGAGCGCAAGGTCTTCAAGATGTCGCTCGGCGCCTCGTGGAGCGACGAGGGAACCAAGGTTTTCGATTACTGCCTCAAGAACAGCTGCATCCTTCTTGGCTGGGGTGGAGACATCGACTTCTCAGACTGCGACACTCGAGAGGCGATCGAGCGAAAGCTGAAGCAGGAGGCGCCAGACATCGAAAAGCCCGGATCGCACCTCCGCTTTGTCGACTGCTTCAAGCGCGAGATGAAGATTGGCGACCTAGTCATGGTTTCCTATGGAAATTCGAAGTTCCGCGGCATCGCGGAGGTTGCCGACGACTACGAATTCGCCGAGGACGCTCCTTTCCATCAGATGCGTCGGGTGCGCTGGCTCGCTACTTCCGCCGATGGTTGGTCCGCATCCGATCTCTACGAGAAGGCCGTTGTGATGTCGACGCTGTATGTACTTGGCGCCGACAACATCAACTGGGAGACGCTCCAGGGGATTGTTGGCGTGCCGGAGCCAGCGCAAGGCGCACAGCAGCATGTCATCATCATCGACGAGATCAACCGCGCCAACATCTCCAAGGTCTTCGGCGAACTCATCACGCTCATCGAACCCGACAAGCGAGCGGGCGCGCCGAACGCCGTGACGGTGAGACTGCCCTACTCCGGTGAGGACTTCAGCGTCCCGTCCAACCTGCACATCATCGGGACGATGAACACCGCGGACAGATCCATCGCGCTGCTCGACACGGCCCTTCGTCGGCGCTTCGACTTCGTGGAAGTGATGCCGGACCCGGCGCTCTTGCGTGGGGTCGAGATCGAGGGCGTCGATTTGGAGCAACTGCTGCGCGCGCTCAACGAGCGTATTGAAGTCCTCTACGACCGGGACCACACGATTGGGCACGCCTACTTTCTGGGGGTGACGACCCTGTCTGATTTGGAGGCGGTGTTCCGAAGGAAGGTCCTTCCTCTGCTGCAGGAGTACTTCTTCGAGAACTGGGCCAAGGTGCGCCGTGTGCTCAGCGACCGCGGAGACGGAGACTTCATCCGCAGAGTCATCAGGCCAGCCCTTGCCGTGGACGACGACGATGGCGATCAGGGCGAGCCGACCTTCGTCTACTCCGTGAACCCCGCGACGTTTCCGGTCCAAGCGTATCAACGTATATACGCGGGCTAGCCGATGCACGCAGTACTTCAAGTCGGGGAATTCGAACAGATCACCTGCGGGCCCTGTTGGGATGCGCAAGGGCGCGCGGTGACTTCGGCGCAGCGCAGCCAGCTTGAGCGCATCAGCGAGGCATTTCGCAGGGCTCGGGGCAAGCCTGTCTTCGCCAACGGTCCCCGCGGAAGTCTTGTGGCCCAGAACTTCGTGGGTGTCGTCTGCCTGGGGCGGTGCCAGGTCGAAATCCTGCCGAAGGTCGGGGGCGCGATGCGCAAAAGCCTCTTGCCGATGATCGCCGCAACGCTCGATCTCGTCGTTGACGGACAGCCATCAGGGCAGGTCGGGGAGTCAGATGAGTCGGTTCTGGAACCCATCATCCGGTTGTTCTGCTCGGAGCTTTGGGGCGCCGTGAGGCGGGGGATGATCCACCAGTACGTCAAGCGCGAGGAAAACCTGGCAGTCATGCGTGGCAAGCTGCAGGTTGCGAACCAGTTGCGCCACAACTTGGCGCGGGTGGAGAGGCTGCATTGCGAGTTCGATGAATTCTCGCAGGACAACAGCCTCAACCGCCTTCTCAAGGCCGCATTGCGCCTGCTGTTGGGCGTGACCCGGAGCGCCACGAATGCGAGAAGCCTCTCTGAGCTGCTGTTCTGCTTTCAGGACGTTGCGGATACGCCACCCATCTCCGCGCTGTGTCAGAGCGTCAAGCTCGATCGCATGAGCGAGCGCTATCGCCCACTTGTCGAGCTGGCCCGGCTGTTCCTCCGGGCGACCACCCCGGACGTCGTCTCCGGAGATGCGCATGGCTTCTCGTTCCTGTTCGACATGAACGAATTGTTCGAGGAGTACGTGGGACGCCAGGTACGCGCTGCGTTGCGGCCTCTGGGCTTTCAGGTCTCGCTGCAAGGACCAAAGCGCCATCTGGCGCGGTTGGCCAGCGGATCTCCCGCATTCGAGCTTCGCCCCGACATCGTGAACTCACGGGACGGGCGGGTCAGCCTCATCATCGACACCAAGTGGAAGCGCCTGAAGGAGGACGAGCGGCGCGAGGGAGTCTCATCCGCCGATGCGTATCAGATGTTCGCGTACGCGGAGCGCTACGACGCGCAAGACGTCGTGCTCCTTTACCCGCATCACTCGGGCCTGGGCGCTTGGACCCCACGACGCGCGGAATACCACCTGGGTCACGCCGATGGCTTCGGCAAGAGGCGCGTGGCGATCTCGACGGTCGACCTTACGAACCTTTCGACGGTCCGACCACAGCTGCTCGCCTTGGTGGCGGAAGGCGACCGGCGTCATTGACAGGCAAAGCGCTTGCGCCGCCCGCGCCCAATGTCACCTGCCTGTCGGTCAAATCGCTACGGCGGTGCCTGAGGTCCTCAAGGGCCTATGCGCTGCGCCAACAGCGGGCAAGGGGCAGGCACAGTTGCACTTGCAAAGTCATGATGCACATGATACGGTGCACCAATTTGGTATACTAAACGTCGCGATGAAGATCTCCTTCATTGACGCGGGCATGGAGACGCTTTGCAGACAGACGAAGGTGTCAGTCAAGAAGCTCGGGCCGTTGTCTGCCAGGAAGCTCCAGACCCGGTTGGCGGAGCTTTTCAACGCCAAGTGCGTGACCGAATTGATTGCTGGGGCGCCGCATCCCCTGAAAGGGGATCGGGCGGGCGAGTTCGCGGTGTCCCTGCATGGAGGAGATCGACTTGTGTTTCGACCCGCGCAGCGGCCGGTACCGATTCGTACAGACGGTTCGATCGACTGGTCTGTGGTGACGGAAATAGTGATCATTGAAGCTGGGGACTACCATGACTAGCGCCGCCAACCAGGCGTTCGCGACGCTTGCAGAATTTTCGCCTGACTGGATCAGCGCGCCGGGCGACACGATCGTCGACCTATTGGAAGAACGAGGCTGGACTCAGGCCGAGCTTGCGCTGCGGACGGGCTTTACTCGCAAGCACATCAATCAGCTACTGAAGGGCGATGCGCCAATCTCCGAGGAGACGGCGCTGAAGCTCGAACGAGTGCTCGGCAGTACGGCTCGGTTCTGGCTGGGTCTTGAAGCTCAGTACAGGGAACAGCTGGGTCGCAGGGAGGATTTGGACCAGTTGGCTGGCGAGACAGGCTGGCTCAAGGAGCTTCCTCTCGCTGACATGGTTCGCTTCGGGTGGGTCAAGAAGTCCATCGACAAGGCACGGCAAGTCGATGAGTGTCTTCGATACTTTGCGGTATCCAGCGTAAGTGCTTGGCGGGCTCAGTATGAACAGCCAGTAGCTGCGTATAGAGCCTCAGCTACCTTGAGAAGAACTCCGGCAGCAGTGTCAGCTTGGTTGAGAGAAGGTGAGAGGCGGGCTGCCACGTTGCGCTGTGGCGAATTTGATCAGCGGAAGTTTGAGTCGGCACTGGTTTTCGCGCGTGGACTGACGCGAGAACGATCGCCGTCACGGTTTTTTGTCCAACTTGCTGAGGCTTGCAGCAGCGCTGGCGTTGCCGTCGTGATTGCCCCGGCGCCGAAGGGCTGTCCAGTCAACGGTGCGACGAAGTGGTTGTCTCCGACCCGTGCGTTGATTCTGCTGAGCGTGAGAGGAAAGTCTGACGACAAGCTGTGGTTCACGTTCTTCCATGAGGCAGCGCATCTGCTCAAGCATGGAAAGCGCCTCACTTTCCTAGACATCCTTGGCGAAGATGGCCTATCGGATGGAGAGGAGCGAGAAGCCAATGACTTCGCAAGGGACTTCCTGCTGCCGATGGAGGCCATTCGCACTTTTACGAAGGCTGGAGTATTTTCTGCCGCCCGGGTCGAAGCATTTGCTGAGCAGCAAGGAGTATCGCCTGGAATAGTTGTGGGACGCCTTCAGTTCGACGGCTTGCTGCCATGGACGCAACTCAACGATCTCAAGGTCAAGTACGTCTGGAATCACGAAGCCCAAAAAACGGAGGGCACGGCGTAGAACGATATTCATATCGCATCCATGACCTCGTCCAAGCAATGATGTTTTTGAGAGCGAGAGCTGACGTCGTTCGTGTCACATCGAATCCGCGCGAGTTCGACGACGTTGCCTGACCCCCGATGGCCACTTCAAATTCCCCCACTTATGGCCAGTCAAACTCCTCCATGCAGGACGAGCGGATTATGAGGCATCGGCGGTGACGGCGATGCGCGCGGCGGCCTCCTTGAGGCGGTAGCTGCGGCCCTCGAACTCGAGCATGGCGGCGCGATGCATGAGACGGTCGAGGATGGTGGTGGCCATGGTGGCGTCGCTGAGGTACTTGCCCCAGTCCTGCACGACGCGGTTGGAGGTGACGATGATGGAGCGGCGGTGCTTGTAGCGCTGGTGGACGATGGCCTGCAGCAGTTCGGCCGCGGCGTCGCCGATGCGCCGGGCCAGGAACAGGTCGTCGAGCACGAGCAGGTCGGGCTCGATCCAGGCCCGCAGCAGCGTGGCCTGCTCCGGCGTGCTGGCCAGGGCGTAGCGGGCGAACTCGGTGTCGGCCTCGACGTAGCGCACGTCATAGCCCTGCAGCGTGGCCTGGTAGGCCACGGCCTTGGCCACATGGCTCTTGCCGGTGCCGGGCTTGCCGATGATCAGCGCGTTGGCGCCGTCGCCGAGGAACTTGAGGGTGTGCAGCTCGAAGCAGGCCGCACGCGGCAGCTTGGGGTTGAAGCGCCAGTCGAAGTCGGCAAGCGTCGGGCGTTCATCCAGGCGCGATTGCTTGAAGCGCCGCTCGGTGAGGCGCGAGTGGCGCCGGTCGAGCTCGTCCTGCAGCATGGCGCCCAGGGTGCTCAGGAACGGCTCCTGGCTGCTCTGCGCCTGCAGCACGCGGGTGGACAGCGTATCGGCGATGCCCGAGAGGCGCAGCTCGCGCAGGGCTCGTTCGATCTCATTGAGGGTCATGCTGGGGGCTCCTGTCGTGGGTGAGGGAATCGGCGGCGGCACGGGCGAACAGGTCGGCGTACTCCTCGGCCGGACGGATCAGCTCGTGCTGCTGGGTCAGCGGCTCGGCGCTCGGGGCGGCATCCAGGGCCTGCAAGGCCTCAGTGACGAGCCGCTCGGTCAGCGCCTTGACGTGGCGATAGCTGTAGACGCCCTCCTGCAGCGCGCGGGCGCAGGCGGCGTCGACCAGGCGGCGGGGGTAGCGCTCGGCCAGCGAGACGATGCCCCAGAGCTTGCGCTGGCCCACGCGGCCTTCGACGGCGAACAGCAGCTCGCACAGGCGCAGGGCCTCGGAGCCGATGGCGCGCGCCTGGGCCAGGATGCGGCGAGTCTCGCGCGAGGGGTTGAACACGCGCTCCTCGGTGGGCAGGACCACGGTGCCGGGGTGCTCGGCGCGGTCATGGGTGCGCAGCAGCTCCTGGGTCTTGAGGTCGCGGATCTCGATGCGCCGGGCATAGATGCGCACCAGCACCTGGCTGCCGATGCGCGCCGGGCGCGCGGCGTAGCTGCAGTGGTCGACGCGCACGCAGCTGTCGTCGGCGACGGTGCGCTCGGCCTCGGTGAAGTACTGCATGCCCAGCACCGGCAGCGGCTGCAGGTGGGCGCGCTCCTCCTCGAACATGGCCTGCACCTGCCGGCGCGCGCTGCCGTGGATGCGCGGCGCAGCCCACTTGGTCTCCCAGTGCTCGAGAAAGGCGTTGTGCTCCTCCAGGCTCTCGAAGCGACGGCCCTTGAGGGCGGTGGCCTGGGTGTGCCCGATGGCGTTCTCGACGCTGCCCTTGCGGTTGGGGTCGCGCACCCGCGCCGGGTCGGCGATCACGCCGTAGTGCTGGAGCGTGGCGGCGTAGACCTTGTTGAGCTCGGGCTCGTACAGGTCGGGCTTGACGACGCCTTCCTTGAGGTTGTCGAGCACCACGTAGTGGGCCGAGCCGCCGAAGTAGCGCCAGGCCTGCTCGTGCAGTTCGGCCCAGACCTGCTGGCTGGACTTCCAGACCACACGGCGGAAGCTGCGCCGGGAGTAGCGCAGCGTGGCCACGAACAGACGCGGGCGGCGGTAGCGCGAACTGCCGGGCACGCGCGTGAGCGCGCCCTCGCCGTAATCGACCTGCATCTCCTCGCCGGGGGCGAACTCCAGGCGATCGAACTGCTCGGGCTCGCGCACCTTGAGCCGGGCCACGAAGCGCTTGACCGAGTTGTAGTGGCCGGCGAAGCCGAACTGGTCGACCAGGTCCTGGTAGATCGCGGTGGCGTTGCGCTTCAGACGCAGCTGGGCCTCGATGAAGGCCCGGTGCGGCTCGCACAGCGACGTCGTCGAGGCGGTCGGCGCCGGTGGCCGGGGTGGAGGAGTTTGCTCGGCCGAGCCGGTGGCCACCCCGGGGGAGTTTGCTTCGCCCTCCCCAAAGCGCTGCGCGTAGGCGCGGATCGTCTTGCGGTCGATCCCCGTCAAGCGCGCGATCTCCCGCTGGCTGCTGCCCTTGCGCAGCAGCGTCCAGATGGTCGTTTGCAAATGCGGCTTCAAGACGTTCACTCCTGGCCCCTCTCCTGTGGAGGGGCGAAAGTAACGTCCTGCCAGACCTCTGGCCGCCGGCGTGCTCGCCGGCCTGTCAGCGCGTCATCGCGCCGTGGCCAGGGTGGGGGAATTTAGGTGGCCAAAGGTGGGGGAGTTTGGGTGGCCATCGGGGTGCAGTCAAGCAGACAGGCGGAAACATTACCCGCGCTGCTTCTCTTCTTGGCATTTCGAGATCCCAGTTGGATTATCGCTGCAAGAAGCTCGACTAGGGCGTGTTAGCGCGAATTGCCCCGATGGCGCAGTGAGCGACACGGCTGCGCATAGCCCCGAGCATTGTCTGCCCTAGCGACGAGGCAAAGTCGGCATGACCAATCTGCAGGTCGTCAATTCCATGAACCGCCCCGGGGCGGTTCAGTAGAGAATGGCATGATTGAGTCATTCAATGGCCGCCTGCGCGACGAGTGCCTGAACACGAACGTGTTCACCTCGATCGATGATGCGCGCCGCACCCTTGAAGCTTGGAGGCAGGACTACAACGAGCATCGCCCGCACAGCTCCCTCGGTCACCTGACCCCGAGGGAGTTCATTCGAAAAGGCCAGGACAACCCGTCACAGACGGCTGGATTCTCGTTTAGAACTGCCTGAAATTCGGTCCGACCTCAAGAAGCGGAAGTCTCTATTTTTAACCTGTCTCCCATGCGGGGAAGCCTACGTCCCCATCGGTTCGACAACTGGCACACGATTTACACGCGCATGCGGCGTTGCGCTAAGGCCGGCGCGCTGGACTTGTCTGCTTCTTGGCCAAGTTAGGGCCGCTCATGCCTGAGCTGTTACCACCGTTCGGCATAAAGGGGCGGATTGTCGAGCACGGGGCATTCTGGACCAACTTCGCTGGCGGTGCCCTCAGGCAGGTGCCAGGAAATCGACGCCTATCGCGACATTGTTGGCGGAGTTCAGCAGCTCGCGCGTGGAATGAGCGGCAGCAAGGAAGGCGACCCGGACAAGGCTGTTCGAGCTGTAGCGCACGCACTGGATGCAGACGTGATGCCACTGTGGCTTCAACTGGCGCCGACGCGTTGACCGCGGTGCGCAACCATTCTGTTCAATTGCTCAAGGGTCTGGACTGTTGCCGCCGACTGCGGAATGAGCCAGTTCAACGATAAATCGGTGAGCCATACCAATCATTGCGGAGCTCGCATGATGCTCCGGTATCGCCTCGCGGCAAAGGCTGAGTGCCCCCGTCAGCAGTTCTCCGAATTTTGGCTTATTTGGAGGTCGCCGGCAACAGCTCTGCACCGATGCCTCTTGACCGCTTGCTGTTTTCGTCGAGCGTTGCGACCAGTACAAACGACCCTTACGTCCTGCTGGAGCGAGGCCGCCAGTTCGCGGGGGCATGGGAGCTGATTTTCGACTTCTTGGCGCCCGAGATCACATTGGCAGCGCGGCCAAGCTGGGATTATGGGCTGAAGGTCAGGCGCTCCTGGACGGATTGTGCAAAATTTGCCGTGTCACAGCGTCTCCATAAACTTGAACGATCCTTGCAATCAACACCTTAGCCTTGGCTCAGCAGATGGATAATGTTGGCACCAACCTGCTCAACAAGAACCTGAGCATCCAACCGATGCTGACAATCCGGCAGGGCTATGCGTTCAACGTGCTAGTGAACCGCACGATGATCCTGCCGCCGTATCCGTGGCAGTAAGGCGCAAGCTAGCGGGTTCAGCATGGTACGGAATATGGTATGTATGCTTTATTGCATTGAAAATAAACGAAAAGTGTCTCTCACCCTTTCCGCCAGAATTCACCCGTCGATTTCCCTAAGCCATCCATCGTGATGGCTTTTTCTTTGGTAAATCAATGCGTTACATAGGGTCAAGGGTGCGTTTGCGTCAACACGCGTGACCGCTGGTTGACGCCGATCGACAACCTTGCGGGGGTGATTTGGGGGCAATAGCATGGATTCCATCGTCCACTTGCCCCCAGCCCACCATGTCCACGCTCACCGACGCCCAAGCGCGCGCGGCCCAGCCCAAAGCCGGCAAACTCACCCGCCTGTTTGCCGGCGGCGGCCTCTATCTCGAAATCACCAAGACTGGCAGCAAAGGCTGGCGCTTCAAGTACCGCTACGGCGGCGTCGAGAAGCGCCTCTCGTTCGGCGCCTATCCCCTGGTCAGCCTAAAAGAAGCGCGCCAAGCGCGCGACGACGCCAAGCGCCTGCTCATCCAGGGCGTCGACCCCAGCGCCGTGCGTCAGGCCAACAAGGCCCAAGCGCAGATCGACGCCACCAAGAGTTTCGAGCACGTCGCCACCGAGTGGTTCGAGCGCCAGCGCCGCATCTGGGTGGACAGCCACACCCGCGATGTCAAGCGTCGGCTGGAGGCTGACCTCTACCCCGACCTCGGGCCTCTGGCGATTGACCGCATCACCTCGGTGCAGGTGCTCGAGACCCTGCGTAAGATCGAAGCGAGGGGCGCTTTTGATCTGGCACACCGTGTCAAACAGGTCGCCAGTCAGGTCTTCAACTACGGCATCGCCTCTGGACGCTGCACCGTCGATCCCTGTGTCGGCCTGAAAAAAGCGCTCACTCCCCATGCGGCCAAGCACCAGCCCGCGATCCGGCCCGACGAATTTCCCCAACTCCTGCACGCCATCGACCAGTACGTAGCGCAGGGCGGTGAACCCCAGACCCAGCGCGCCCTGCGGTTCCTGGCCCTGACCTTCGTGCGCACCAAGGAACTCACCGAGTCCACCTGGGACGAGATCGATTTCGACAAGGCCCAATGGTTGATCCTGGCTCCGCGCATGAAGATGAAGCGCGACTTCATCGTGCCCCTGTCCACCCAGGCTCTGGCCATCCTGCGGCAACAACAAGCCGCCTGCCGCAACAGCGTCTATGTCTGGCCGGGCCGGAACTCGCGCACCACCATGAGCAACAACACCCTGCTGTTCGCCCTGTACCGCATGGGCTACCGCAGCAAGATGACCGGGCACGGCTTCCGCACCGTGGCCTCTACCATCCTTAACGAGCAGGGCTGGCGCCATGACGTGATCGAACGCCAGCTTGCCCACGAAGAGGAAAACAAGGTGCGCGCCGCCTACAACCGCGCCGAGTACCTGCCCGAGCGCATCAAGATGATGCAGTATTGGGCGGATCACATCGATACGTTGCGGGCCGGTCGGCAAGAACCAGAGACACCGACTGGATCGAAACAGGCGCAGGCTGTAAACTAAGGCTTAACACATGATCCGCTCGTTCCGCCACAAAGGCTTGGAAGCCTTCTTCAAGACCGGCAAGCACAAAGGCATCCAGGCCATTCATGCCGAACGTCTGCGCGAATTGCTCACCGCGTTGAATGTCGCTGTCGGCCCGCAGGATCTGGCTCGGCCGAGTTGGCGGCTGCACACGCTCTCGGGCAAGCTCCAGGGCTTTCAAGCGCTGACGGTGCAAGCCAACTGGCGCGTGGTGTTTCGTTTCACCGGCACCGATGTGGAACTGGTGGACTATGTGGATTACCACTGAAACGATGGAGAACATGATGGACATGCACGACCCCGCACACCCTGGAGAAATCCTGGCCGGATGGCTGAGGGATCTTGAACTGAACGTGACTGTTGCGGCAGGCCACCTGGGGATGTCCCGCGTCATGCTCTCACGCATCCTGCATGGGCACGCGGCGATCACGGCTGATATGGATGTCAAGCTGTCCCAGGCTCTGGGCACCTCGCCTGGCTATTGGTTGCGTCTGCAGACCCAGCGCGATCTGTGGGAGGCCCAGCAACGGGCCAAGGATCGGCCGGCCTTGCAAAGACTCACAGCGTGAACACCAATCCGCAACAAGCCACCCAGAATGACGGAAAACTGATGTTATGATCAGTACCACATAAAAACACAGCCATGCTGCAAGCCCTGCGCCACATTGACAACCAACTGCGACCCGCCTTGCGCGCGTGGCCGATGCTGGTGGCCGCCTTGATCATGCTGTGGTCCCTGACCGGCCACCCGCCGCAAGCCGCTGGCGGCTGGATGGCGGTGATCCATGTGGTCTACGTCCTCGGCATCGTCTGGCTGCTGACCATGGCCACCACCATCGCCATGGAAGCCTTGGGTTCACGACCTGGGGGGTTGACTCCAGCGCCCGGTTTGCCCGACATCACCCCACCTAGCCGCAAGCCGGCACCCGACACCCCGCCTCCTCGCCACACCGCTCGCGATTGACACTGCGCCTGGATCAATCCAGGCATCAATCAACGCGGGCGGTCGTGCGCAAACCACTTCGTTGATCTGCACGTCCGTCCCATCCCTGGCGCAAGCCGGGGCGGAGTGTGACTATGGCAGTCAATAAGAAGTCTGATTTTGATCGCCTTTTGGCGATGGGGGTGGCGTTTTTGCTCACCGACCGGGACATTGCCTACATGCTGGGCTACAAGCCTGGCACGATCCGGCAAAAGCGCTATCGAAACCCCGCCAGCCTGCCCCCATCCTATCTGCTGGGCAAGTTCCACCGTTACGTCCCCGATGAGGTGTGCCAATGGCTGATCGACAAGCTTGGCATGACGCTCGAGCAGGCTAGGCGTCTCGTGCCGGTTCGACAACATAGGCATGACGGGGACAGGTGAAATAGGCGTGGATGCGGGAGGGTCAATGCCAGTCCTCTTGCATCCAAAGGTTATGAATGGGAACTATTTTACCGGCCTATTCAAGGATCAAGCCGCGTAGCGAGCCCGGCGGTCCTTCGGTGATCAAGCGCGAGCGACGCCTCCTCGGCCAGGGACCGGTCAGGCTGATCGTTCCGTATGGCAGGTCTTTGGCCATAAGCAGTCAAGGCGCCGCCAAACGTTCGGGCGTAACCCAGCTCGCGCAAGCAAGCATGGCTCAGCGTTGATATTGGTATGGGCTTTGTCGTCGTGTGAGTCGGCGTACTCAGAGGGGCGTCGCCACGGCGGGGACACGTTTCTTAGGCGTCCACTGGATGATCACGATCCCGCTCAGCAGGACGACGGCGCCGAGCACCCCAACCCACGTCATGCGCTCATGCAGCAGGATGACAGCAAGCACGGTAGCTACCAGCGGCTCAAGCAGACTCGCGATCGCACCGCCGATGGCACCTGTGCCCTTGAGCCCGCTAAGGAACAAGGTCTGGGCAATCGCCGTCGGCACTGCTGCCACATACAAAAGCAATGCCCAACCGCTAGGCGAATAGCTCAGTTGCAAGCCTTCGACCAAGCCATAGGGGAGCAACGCAAGCGCGCCGATGGCGAAGCCGATTCCTCCGGCGTGCATGGGCCCGCAGACTCCGCTCGAGGCGCGCGCTGCAAGCACGTAGAACGCCTGGCAGACCGCGCATACAACGGCAATTGCCACGCCAATCCAGAAGCCATCGATGTTCTGGTTGACCTCGGTGGGCAAGCCCACCAGCAACACCGTCCCCACGATGGCCGTCACCAACGCGACCAGGGTCCGCGGTTGCAGGCGCTCACCCAGCCACACCACCGAGATCAGCGCCACGAAGATCGGGGCAAGGCAGATGCTGATCAGTACGGAGATGGCGACACCCACGCGATCGATGGCCAACACATAAGTGAGCTGATAGGAAGCCATCGCGAGTCCAAGCCAGACCAGCAGGAAGAAGCCGCGCACCGTCAGCGGTGCGAGCCAAATTCCCATACGGATGCGGGCCATGACCAGCAGAAACGGTACGGACAGCGCAAGCCGCAGAAAACTGATCGAGACCGCGTTGGCGCCACCCGACGTGCCCAGCGTGTGGAACACGATGCCCGTTGTCCCCCACAGCGTGGCGGCGGTGAGCACGGCAGCCCAGCCATCACGAACAGACTTTCCGCTAGCGGCCTCCGTGTTGGCGGGACGTTGAATTCTGTCCATGGTTATCCCTTGAAAAGTGAAAATCGCTTGGTCAGTGGTTCGACGTCTTCGCGTGGGCCGAAGAGGACGACCACGACGAAATCCAACTGTTCACCCGCGGCTTCTTGTGTCGCTGCCACCTGGGCGTCGGCGGACCGGCCGATCATGGACGTGGTGAACACGTTGTACGCAAGGTTTGCGCTGTCCATTGCTGCCGACACGAGTGTTTGCAACTGGCTATTGTTCTTGGCCTCGAGGATGATGAACGGTGATTCATCCACTTTGGCCAAGAAGCCGATGGCATGATTGGGATAGTCAAGCAGGCGTCCGACATGCGTGCCGTTGCCTGACATGCCGAATGCCGCGTGCGCGAGCGCATTGAGAATCACGGGCAGCGGGTGCTTGCGGTTGACTACTGCCACGAACTTCCTGTCGTTGTTTTCATAAGCCATGTTTGTACGTTTGTGAGGTCCGCCGAGGGGCATTGAAACTGTGTAGATCAGAGCGTTCGCCGAGACCGGAACGCTTCGGCTGCATCCATGTGAAGCGTGTCAGAGGCCACTTGCCCCTGGTGCACGCGATATTCATCCAAACCGGGCAGGTGCGCGTGACATGCTGAGTACGACGTGACGAACCATATTGCCAATTCCCCAAATCTCCCGGCCCTCCATGTCGGCTGAGTTCCCACTGTCGATCGCACGCTGTCGTTCGTAGATTGCGCGTGGCCAACTGCTTGCGCTGTGTCCAACCGCCGCCACCAGGTGGTGCCAGTCGTGCGCCGGTAGGTCTCCCACCAGGATGGCGATACGCGTTGGAACATGGACGAGCAGTGTGCGGACCCACCATGCAAGCCAGGTACGCGCCGACGCTGGAGAACCGTCCGTGCCAGGAACCCGCTCGCCGCTGAAGCGACCATGGCACCGCTGCGCGTATGCGTGTACGTTAGTGTTGGGAGCCTCGCCGACCAGCCAGGCGTGCTCTGTCGCAAACTGCAACAGAGCACACATCTGGTAAAGGATGGTCAGCGGCAACCAGAGCGCCAAGCATGCGGCAACCACGCCATACTGCCAAGGAACAACGACGAAGATCAGCACCATCCAGGCAATGGCAATGGAACGGTCGACGATCGGGCGTCGCAGATTCGACAGCAGGCGCGCCTTCAAGAACCAAAGGTGATAGCGCGGCGAGACGAGCGCGGTGAACAGCGCTCGGTTCAGCTCGTTGAGCGGCTTGCCCGGACGCACGCCGAGCGCATACAGGTGAGCGGCGTCCGCATCATTCAGCGTTGTGAAAATGGTGCGTCGGTGGTGGTCTAGGTGGTCCTTCTCATACTCCACCTCGTTCTGTGACAGCGCGAAAATCGTCAGACCGCGAGCGGCATAGGCATTGGCATGGCGGCGTTTCTTGAACAGTGTGCCGTGGATCGCGTGATGTCCGTAGACGACCTGCACCTTCCTCAGCACCCCGGTCAGGTAGAGCGCGAACACTGGCGTGAGTGCGTAGCCGATTAGCAAGAGCGACGCCTTTTCTGCTGCGAGCAAGCTCAGGTTCAGCGTGCAGACCAGCAGCGCGATGGTCAGGTCCAGCCCCATGGTCAGCGTAGCCGGCAAGCGCACAAGCGGTTGTTCGTGGGGCAACGGCTTGCCTGTCAGTAGCGTCCAGAAAGGTTGGGTCCAGGCCGGAAAACGCAGATAGGACTCTCTGACGGACAGACGCCGGTTCCCGGAGGCGGACAGCAAAGGGTGAACTATGTGCGAACCTCGGTGCGTACGGTGGCGCGACTGGCTGCGACGGCGGGCATCGCGTTGCGTGCCGGATGGGAGTGCGTTGCGCGGAACGCAGCCGGACTTATCAGCGTTAGGTCGCGCAGATAAGCGCGTCGCGGCGGACGCGCCTTGGCGCTGCGGCACGACGCCTACTGGTACAACTCGTCCGGACATGGTGTCAGCGGCTCGAAACTGCGTGCGCACAAGAACTCCG
Source organism: Thiomonas sp. (assembly GCA_027311065.1). Taxonomy (GTDB): domain Bacteria; phylum Pseudomonadota; class Gammaproteobacteria; order Burkholderiales; family Burkholderiaceae_C; genus Thiomonas_A. Next base: position 43,559 of record DAICZP010000073.1, read on the forward strand.
GTCGTGGCGCCCGGGTAGGCTTTGGGAGGTTCTTGACGCTGTTGTAGGAGATGAAAGCCACGCGCCGCTCGAACGGCGAAATGTTGACACCCGACGCGTGAAACAGGTTGGCGTGGAAGACGATGCTGTCGCCGGCCCTGCCCTTTGGCGCATCCATTCCGCATTGGCGCACGAGCGTGCGCAGGACGTCGCGGTCGACCGTATAGCGCAGCTTGGCGGTGGTATTGCTAAGCCAGTCGCTCTTCAGGTCGTAGTCCACAATGGTGTGCTTGAAGCTGTCCAGGAAGCCTGCACCGTGCGAGCCGGGAATGACCGTCAGCGGTCCGTTGAACTCGGTAACGTCGTCTAGGAACACGGCGATCGTCAGAAACTCCGGCTCCGGCAGTTCGTCCTCAAGGTGGTAGAAGGTCATGTCCTGGTGCCACTCCCAGACGTCGCCCACGAAAGCGGCTTTGATGTTGAGCTTGAACTGGTGGACATAGACATCCTGTCCTAGGATCTGCTTGGCTGCATCGAGCAGCACTGGATGGCGGCACAGGCTGGCAATGGCCTCGTTGCGCAGGTGGGTGCCGTGTAGCCCACGCACCGTGACGCCATCCTGCTCGGTCACGCGCCCAGGGTCGTGGATGTCGAGCGCGCAGGCTTCGGCCGCTTCGCGCAGAATTTTCAGGGCAGGCTCGCTGACCACGTTCCGCAGGACGCAGTACCCCTTCTCCTGGTACTGCTGCTTCAATTCTTCGTTCAACATGTAGATGCTCCGATACGCTTGTAAGTTGCGTCAGGCGCGCAGGCGCCGCTCAGGCCGTCGCGGCGTCGGCCAGCACAGCTTTCGTCGCAGTCGGCAAGTAGTCGGCGAATTCGTTGAGCGCGGTGTTCCAGTTCTCGGCGTATTGCCGCGTCAGGCGCAGCATTTGGATCTGTTTGTCCTCGGTATCGGCGATGACCGTAGTGTCCGTGTCGTCGTCGCTAACAGCCTTGTGGTGCTCGACCTCGGCATGAATGTGTGAGTCCATCCACAGAAACTGCTCCGGGCGCGTGAAGACATGGTTGCCGTCCGCCACAGCCTTGGAGAACACTCGCTTGAAGGCTACAGTGATGTCCAGCGCAATTGCCTCCACCACGCGCAGCTGTACCGCGGCGCCTAGCGGCTCGTGAATCAGCTCGCGCATGTTGGCGATCAGATGCTTCGCGCCAGCGCCCAACATGTCGGTCGTGTCGTTGGCGGGCACGCCCACCGCACTCTTGAGAGGGTCGACGATGGCACTTTCCCACCAGGCATAGTGCATGCCGTCCGGGCCTACGGGCGCTACTTCGCGAAAGACCGGCAACAGGTTCGAAAGATCATCGCCAATGACGTGGAAAATGGTCTGGATTGCCTTGAGCTGGTTCCGATTGGGCTGAGCCTGCGCATCCGCATCAGCGGCCATCACGCCGAGCCCGGCGATGGAGGTGAACATAAAGGCCTTGGTCATCTCGCGCCAGCCGTAGGCAATGTGCAGAGCAGGGAGAGCCTCGATTGATTTGACCGACCTTGCCAGCACGAAGAACCGATTGGTCTCGCGCGTGAGTTGCGCGGACTCGAGACAGTCGGCAATCTGCGCGTCAAAGCGAGCCTGGGCGTTGTGGCGGGCTTGCGTGGCGGTTTCGGCGCCATGACTCTGTGCATTCATAAGGTCAACTCCACTCATAGTTAAGAACATGAAAAGTGTGACTGCAGTGCGACAGGGACACACCCAAGCAACGCCACCAAGCTCAGCGCCAGCGCATCTGGATGGGCTGGCGCGTACCCTGTGGCCGGACAGTTCAGAAGAGTCCTTTGCGCAACCGCGCTATAATTGACATAGTAGTCAACGTTGACTTAGTCGTCAAATTATTGAGGATTGGAGGGCCCAAATCCGATGGTTATGGTCAGGCAATTCGATGAGGAAGCCGTGCTCGGCAAGGTGCTGGAACTGTTCTGGGCGAAAGGTTGGCAGGCAACCTCCATGGCCGATTTGGCCGAGGCCACCGATGTTCAGCGCGGCTCCCTGTATCACGCGTACGGCAGCAAGGAGCATCTCTTTCAGCTGGCGTTCGATCGATATGCGGAGCGGGTTCTTGCCGAGTCTCGGCAGGCGCTGGATGCTCCCTCCGCGCGTCTCGCGCTGGAGCGCTTCTTCGATGTGTCTATCACCAGCATGACGGCCGATATGCCGCCTCGTGGCTGCTTCACGACCAAGACAGCCGTGGAGAGTGACGTGATCGGGGCGTCCGTGCAGAACCGCGTGCGTGACCTGCTGGAACAGTTGGAGGCGGTCATCGCCGAGGCGTTATCCCGCGACGCATTGCGGGCATCACTGGCTGTGCCGCCCGACAAAGCCGCTCAGGCCATCATTGCGTTTACGCGTGGACTTGCCGTCATGGAGCGCATCTATCACGAACCAATGCGGCTACGCGACTTGGCGGCGCTTCAGATCATGCTTCTTGTTGGGCCTGAGGGCGGCAACCGACGGTAGGTTGGTCTACCCCACTGAGATAATAGAGTTCTTGGCGCGGCTGGCTATGACTCCACTTCGTTCTGCGTGGTACGGCCAGTAGGGAGGACGTCAGCGTATCGACGTCAGCGATGTGCCGCATTGCTGACGTTCGCACTTACGGTGCTCAATGGCTGCACTGGCCGAGCTTGGGACCTTCGCGATCAAGCACTGGATGACACCAACGGGTCGAAACAACCCGTTGCCGACTGACGATTTGCGCGGTTCAGCAAACCTTGGGTTTTTCGTTGGAATCAAGCCGGTGTTTCTGAGATCATTTAAATTGCGAACGCGACCTGCGGCGCAACATTGGTTTTGTGTTCCCCATTTCTTTGTTGAAATGTTCATCGCCGCTTGGTGCGTCAGGCGCGTTGCGAGAAACCTGACACACGCTTATCCGATGGCGCCTGGTGTCTTCCGCCAGCCAGGCAACGAATGCCGTGAACGCTCCCAGGCAAACCACAGCCAGGAGTGCGGTCAAATAAACCCCCGCCATGAAGCTCATGCCTTGCTCCCAGGTTCTTGCTGATAGATCAGCCGTTCAAGGGCGAGTGTGACGTTTTCCCCGCTGCGGCGCAAGCCTTTGAGCCGCAGATAGGCATCCTCGCTGATGCGAACCAGCTTGACCCCCTGGGGCGCCGGCGGCGGCTCATAGCGCACCAAGGCCCCCGCCAGGGCCTGGTACTTGGCCCCGTTGCCCGGAAGACCCTTGAGGAATGTTCCGTCACACCGTTGTGTGATCAAGATGGCATCCGGCGCCGCCGGATCGCCGGTCAGTTTGGCAATGACCTCGATCGTGTCAGATTCAGCCTTCTTCTTCATAGAACCCCCGCAGGTAGACGCTTTTGACATACCGTCCTCGCCCGTCACCGTGGCCGAGGTCGTTCGATAACAGCCGTAGCGCTTCGTGCTCCGGCCGGCCTTCATCGAGATAGGCGCGCATCCGATCATGCGCAAATCGATAGCGCAGCGCATGGCTCGCCTGTTTGCCGGACAGCCCCGCTTCGGCGCACAGCCGGCCGTATTGCCGGCGCGCCGCCGCGGGATTCGGGCTTGGAACGAGAAAGGCGCGTCCGTCCTTGAAGACATTCTCCGCCTGGGCGATCGCACTCCTTGCCGCAGACTCCATGGACGGGGCGATGCTGATCACACGCGGACGCCCGCCCTTGGTGGTGCCGGCGCGTACAGGCAACATGGGACGTCCCTCGCCGAACAAACGACTCCAGGCCTGGAGATCCGCTCGGGTCACACTCAGGGCCTCTTCCATACGCAGCCCGAGAGATGCCTGCAGGCTCGCCAGGGCGCAGAACTCCGGCCGTCCCTTGTCGAGGGCGGCCGTGATCTTCTCCCAGGTCAACGCTTCGTGCTTGCCCGTGCGGTCGCCGGGACGACTCGCGATCATCAGCGCCGCGTTCGACCATTCCGGCGCTTTGGCGGTCGTCTCGCGGCCTGCACCCTTCAGCGCCGCCCGGATATGGCTGGCGATGTTCTGCAAGGATCGAGGCGTTCCGCCCTGTGCCTGAATGAAGGCTTTGAATTGCTTGAGCGTCAGCGTTTCGGGCGTAAGGCTTCTCCACGTGTGCTCCTTGGCATAGCGCTCAAGTTGCGCAAAGGTGTGTTGCTTGTCATCACGGCTGCGCGTCGCGCCGCGCGCATGCCGCAGCGCGGCCTGCATGAAGCTCGCCTTGGTGCTCATTGCCATGTTGTTCTCCCGGTCGGTCAGGTGCTAGTGCCCGCCTGGCGGCCCCTGGGACAGGAGCTTGAGGCATGAATGGGCTGGTTGTGTCACGTCGCGCACGTGACAAGCGTTGCTCGGTTGATGCGGCGCGAGCGGGCCTGCAGGAGTGGCCTGGCGGCCTGTGAGCGCGCGCCGAAGGCGCGCAGGAAGGGAAGGCCGCGGCTCTGGGCCGGGCGTAACGTGCAGGATCGGCCGATGGCGGCCCTTCTGGACAAACAATCGCGTGGAAGGCTGACCGCTCGGATCAGCGTCTAGGCGTCGTCACGAGGACGAAAGAGAAGGGTGTGCGTGTGTGTCACGTGGACACGAGCAAGGCTCGCATCACCGTGACACACAGGATCAAGAACGCGCGTGGAGGGCGCAATCTGTGCGGCGCTCCAAGGCAAACGCATGGAGCGGTGCCGTCTGGCGCAGCCAACGGCCTTGGCGCCGAGGGACTCAGGAAGCGGCTGAGCAGCCGACGTTCAAAGAGGGCAGCGCGCCCCAGATTTCAGGATCAAGGGCGCTGAGCCCATCACAGTGCAAACATGCACGACAACGCTTGTATTCCGCTTCTGCGGGAGGTTCAATGGAGTGCGCCGTGCAGCGCATATCGATAATGTAGCAGTTCGGTGATCATGTGCAAACTGCCATTTGGGGCGCGAATCGATGTCGCTCCTCCGCCACATTCTGGCGGAAGATTTACGAAAAAATCGTGGGGGCAAGGGCAGGTGAACGCGATTATCGCGATGCCGAAAAACTGAATGAAATCGCGGGCTTAGCGTGGAATTCAAATTGACACCCTTTCCGCCATTATGAAAGCCCAAGCAATTGATTTGCATGGGCTTTTTTAACTTTGGGTGCACCGACTCTTACCGCTGCTCTTACCCGGCGACGGGGTTCCCATCCTCCCCAGGGCATCGGCCCTCATCTCTTGGTGCTCTCCCTCTGGGTTGAGCGATGCCGGGGCACGCTCCGCCGCATTGGTGCGATGCCTTTGGTTACATTGCCAGTCAATGCGCATTGCGCGCAGCGTTGACGACCGCCGCACCATTGCCTTAATCTGAAAGCAGCTCCTGTATCCCCCAAACTCTGGAATTCACCGGGGGACGCTCGGCAAAAGTTTTCATGCAGGGCCTGCTGCCAAAACTGCGCACAAATTTTCAAAATTCGGCGGCCTGCTACCGATTCGGGTGAGCCTTAAGCCACTGCAGCGCCGCGCTTTTGGCTAGGGCGATCTGCCCTGGTGTCAAATCCGATGTAAGGACGAGAACTTGCAATTCAGTTTTTGCGAGACTGATGTCTGCGCCTGAACTGTTCGCGTTACGAGTCGCCAAATAGAACCAACGATAGGAATCTACAGGGTCAACTGGAACCCCACGGCCCATTTCTCTGGCGAAACCAAGTACGAGTTGTGCTCGGGGGTTTCCTTGATTTGCGGACTTGCGGTACCAGTAATTCGCTAGTAATAGATTTTTCCGATCTTCGTAAAGCTGACCTAATTCAAGTTGAGCTGTGCTATCTCCGTCATTCGCGGGTTGGCTAAGTGAAGCAAATGCCTTGGCGTCTCCTTTTTCTGCTTGGCGTTGCAGCCCTGAGTAGAGAGTAAACGCTCTCGTGTACTCGCCCAGAGCAAGCGGTTGCTGTGGCGGAGGCGGGGTCGTTACCGCATCCGAAGCGGGAGGTTTCCAAGCGGAAGTAGGATGGGAAGATGTGGGGCTTTGCGGTGTAGTTGGACCTGGAGCAGACTGCACCAACCTTGCAGTTGAAGGATCGAACGGCGCGCCAGGCTCTTTGCCAGAAGACACAGCGGGTGGCGCATATTTTGTCCACGGGCCTCTCGTTGGCTTGGGCGAAGGTGCGCTAGAAATGTCATTTGGCGTATTTAATGGTGCTGTGGTTTTTAAACAATCTGGGTACGGTACCTCGTTGGCAATAATTGTTTTGACTGATTCGCTGCATTTCCACCAGAACTATTGATCGGATGACGGTGTGCTCGAACCTTCGTTAGGTTGAAGAATTTGAGGACTTTGATTTTGACGGCCTGCGTTGCTGGTGTTTTGCGGAGGGCTTTCGCTTTGCGAGTTGTTTTCGCCAAAGAAGCTACGTATTTTGTTTGCCGTGCACTGTTCGTGCGTCGGTAAGATGCTTGGTTGGCCCGGGGTTTCTTCAAACAATGATCCACCTTCGCATGCGGAGTAATCGTCACCTTCCATTTTTATATGGATGCATCCTTTGATGCTCCCGGCCGTTGCGCACTCTGCTCGAACTTTTTCATAGCGCCGGCAGACGGCCTTTAATTTGCATGTATTCGTTATATATTGCGTCAGGGGAATGCGGAATTCGCGTGCTACGCGGCTTTGTGCAGATATCTGCTCAGAGGATGGAAATGTGCTTACAAGAAGCCAAAGGTGGACGCCGGCAGTGATCAAGAAGTAGGCTATACCGGCGCCCAGTAGCAAGACAATAATTTCCCCCTCGCCGCGCTGTCTGGTGGTGATTTTCATATTTTTCTTTTGGTTGCGGCGTTGATTATCGATGTGCAGTCAGCGATGGCCATCCTAAGCAGTCGCTTCTCGTCTGCGAAGGCCTTTGACTCGTAGCCATCAACCTTCTTGCAGATGGAAGCAAGATGCTCGCGCCACTCCGGGGTCCTGCGCACCTTGACGCGCTCCCAGGGACGGTTCTCCAGTACCCACTTCCGCCAAGCCTCGCGGCGCTCCGGCGTCCAGCCCGTTCGGCCTGCGTTACGGTGTTTCTCGCTCATTCTGCGGACCTCGTTCATTTTCCACGATGTGAAAACTGTTGGGTGGGGCGTTGTTCACCTGCTGCGGTCCGGTCGCCATGTTTACCTGCTTGGCTATCACCATAGGCCCCGCTTTGATAGTTGCAAGTGCCTCCGTGGCGCGAATCGCTTGTCCCTTGGCCTTGAAAGCCATTTTGGCATACATCTCCTGCATGCGGGGAGAGGGCGCTTGCTCAGACTTGGTGATGTAGCTGTGGAACAGGGCGTCAAGCGTGGCGATGCTTGCGACTAGTTTGGCCTCGATGTCGCGCATGTCGCCATCATTCACACGCTTGGCTTGTTCGCCGATAGCGGTCGCCACGGACGCTGCGGCGAGGCCGTCCTGAACATGGCAGATAGTGACTGCTGCGTCGGTGAGGCCCGCGATGGCGGCCTCCGCTTCGCGCTGCTCGTACCGCTGAAGGGCGAGTGATTTGGTCTCCATCGCGGCTCAATCTCCCAAGAGGTGGCGGCGAACGCCGTGCGCCGGGTCGGGTTTCAAGTTCACGGATACAGCCCCCAGTAAGGCCGCGGCGACAGTTGCAATCGCATTCGTCGGCCCGACCCCTTGCGAATCCTGCGAATCCTGCGAATCGCTAGCGTTTATGCGGGTTCCAGCGGTTGCGAACGGGTTGCGAATATTGCGAATCGGGCTTCGTGCGGCTGCTGCATCCGGGGCGCCGCTTAGCGAATCAACGATGCTGTTGCGGGGTAGTTGCGAATTCTGCGAATCGCAAGCGTTTATGCGGCTGTTCGCAGAATTCGCAGCGTTGGTGGCGCCGCCGATCGCCGCTGCGAATTCGCAAGATTCGCAACCTATTCGCAACCCCGCAAAGCGAGCATTTATGCGGGTGTTCGCAGGATTCGCAAGATTCGCAGGGGTGGCCGTGCGCTGCACGGTCCCCTGCACCTCAGTGCTGTGCATGATCGACTCCAAGTGCTGTGATGGCATCGCCATTGATTGCTACAAGGTTGCATGCGTGCAGACGCTCAATGGCTTGATCCCGGCGGTTCGCTGGGCGCACTGCGTTGGGGCCGATCCTTGGGATGTCGCGCAGCCGGGTAGGCGTGTTGCGCTCCGCAAGCCAGCGGTAAAGCGTCAAGGCCCAGTCCGGTACTGGGTCCGCTTTGCCGTCGAGTGCCGACAGCCACTGCGATATCGAGTGCTGTGCCAAGGTTATGCCTGATTGCGCCTCGGCAAGAGCGACTGACTGGCCGCCACCAAACGCGGTCAGCACCCCAGCGATGCGGCATGCAAGTTCCGCCGCCCGCAGCGCGAAGGCCCGTACGTCTGCCAAGCTGCCGCGCCGGCCTTCTTCTTCCATCCCTTCAAAGAACTTTGCGATTGAGGCTCTGGCGTTAGCTGTAAGCGTCAGTGTGGGGAGGTTGTCGCACTCATGCGGCATCGGCAGCGATAGCAGCTTCTCGCAGCGATCCCAGTAAGCGCGGATTGCCTCGCTTTGCTCCGCCTGCCACGGTCGATCCTTGCGCGGCTGAAGCGGCGCAGGCCATGCGAGTAGAAATCGCGGCCAGAAGCCAATTCCCGACAGCGCATCGTCTGCCAGAACGTCGCCCAGCGCGGCAGGTTGAATCAGCAGGTGAGCGCTCAGGCGGACGCCATACCGCTCGGTTCGGCCACCACCTCCGCGAACGACGCTGATATGGCCACGGTCCCAAAGGCCGCAAAGGCTCGCTGTGGTCTTGATCCGGTTCTCCTGGCTCATGGCGTGTCCGGCCAGGACGGCGCCCGCTTCAGTGCTGAAAATGCCTTGGGCAGCCACACCTTCATCGAAGCTGCGCCGCAATCCTTCAATGGTGAGATCTGCCGCCAGCCGATACGGGGCAGGCCCAAGTTCTGGAGCCGTTGCCTCGGCTTTTTTGCGCTTCGCCTTTTCCTGTTCGTGCATGTCACGCAGGAGTTGATACCGCTGCCCCTCACGGCGCTGAAATTCGTGAATGACGCGCAGCGCGGGGCGGTCGGCGGTGTCCTTCCCATCGCCACTGTTCGCGACGGTCAGGCAGTAGAGGCTCAGCGGCTTTGTCGATCCATTCAAGGTCTGCACGTTGGCGATGCTCTGCGTGAGCAACGCGGCAGCGGCTAGCAGCGACTGACCGGCCATCGCGGGCGCTACCTGAGCCCCTGTTGCCAGATCGGCGGCAGCGGCGGCCAGCGGCCCAAGGGCATTGATCGGGTATGCCTGCTCCGTGTTTTGAAGCGCTGGCTTGAGGATGCTGGCAGCGCGGGCAATCGCGGCCTGTCGCGGCAGCCCGGGCAGCCGCGTCGCATCCTTCACCAGGTAGCGGACCGTGCCATAGGTGATGCCACCGTCCGGCTTATTGCTCGCCCAAGTGCGGTCAAACACCTTCGCGTCGTACTTGTCCGATCTCATCGACCATTGGCGCGCTATGTCCTCGCCACTGGCCAGCCCAGTAGACGCAATCCCCCACAGGACATTACGCCAATTTTCGTACCCCATGCCGGGGTCAAGATGCGCGAGATCTGCCAGAATTTCGGCCTCGCTGACCTGGCCGGCGATTACGTCGCGAGCGAGTCCCAGCACAGGCGCGCTGGTCCGCTGCGCCGCTGTGATGGCGATCTGCCCCATGATGTGATCAACGTCGATTGGCATCCCTTCAACGGCCTCTGACCTCGCGTTACTCAACTGGTCAGCGGGACAGCGCGGCGAGTAGAAAAGCCTGGCCGGCTCTAGCGCACTGCGGTCGACGCAATGGTCCAGCCCGAGCATGCTTGCGACGTGTAGGCCGAGCGGCTTCAGTTGGGCGGGCAGCAGGGGATGGTTGATACCCAGGACGATGCGATAGCGTGGCGCGTCAGGAAGATGCTGAAAAGTTGTGTATAGGTGGGCGGCCCACCCTTGAGCCCGGATGCGCTTGATTGTTTCATCCAGCGATGGCGGCTGGAGGTGTGGTGTGCTTTTCGCAGCCTCTATGTCGAGCACCAAGAGGCTCAACGCTTGCACACGTTCACCTGTGCGCGGCCCGGGGTCGATCTGGGCCGGCATCCAGGCGGGGCCGTCTTTCAGATCGTTCACCGTCGCAGGGGTGACGACGCCACTAATTGCTACATGTTGGCCGAGTGCGTTGCCCAGTTGTTCCCACGTCACAGGCCCTGATTTTTTTACAGGGGAATGCCTATTACTGACCAATGCGACGTTAATCCGCATAGAATTGACCATGTGCGCTGTATATTCGCTCGGATTATTGCAGGAGTCCGAGTGATTTTTTTCTTGGGCGATCATGCGGCCTCCAGCGTGGAATAGAGATGGCCCTTGGCTTCTACGCGGAAAACAAGTGCAAAGGCTGCGCGGCATTCCTTGCAGTAAAGGGGGATGCGCAGCGCCGCGAATAGGTGGGTGTCATGCAGGACGCGCTCTGCATGTGCAGCGCCATCGACAAGGCACAGGTTGATGGCGTGGCGCCCTTGGTCCTCATTGCTCCTGTAATAACAGCCTTCGTACTGGATTTCATGCGCGAAGCGCAAGCCGCCAGTCTTGCAGTCAGGGCACACGTGGACGACCTTCTGCCCGAGGTTGGATAGGACGTAAGGCCCCGCCACTGGCGCTTGGCCAGCAACGAATGGAAAGCGCGGCTTAAACATGGCTCACCTCGCTCTTGAGCGCCTTCAGCCACTTGGCGACGTCTGACGCATACCAGCCCACGGCGCGCTGACCGAGCTTCACCGGCTTGGGAAATTCGTCGCGTGCGAGCTTGTCATAGATCGTTGAGCGTGCCTGCCCTGTCAGCCGTGCGACCTCGGGCAGTCTCAAGATCGGGTCGATGTCCATTTGAATATCTCCAGTTCCCACCGAGCGGCATTGCACGGTGCTGGAAGAATTGTCTAATTGGACTCGCGGCACTGTCACTGCACGTTTATTCCGCTAAAAGCTCTCCAGCCCTTCTTTGTGCATCTTGACCATCAGTTCCAACTCGGGTGTGCCCTTAAAGGCGCTGTATGCCTTCAGAGCACTGGATTCGCTGATTCCGTCACGCTCAAGACTCGCGCAGGCGTCCTCAACCTTGAGGCCGGAATCCATTGCGCACTTGACGCGAGCAGCAATCATCAGCGTCCTATAGCTGGTTTTTTCTGATGCTTTGCGCCCCCGTTTGCGGGGCAATGGTCGCGGATTTCGGATTAGGTAGGCAACTGCTATCGGGTCTGTAGATCGTCCATCCAATTCGCGCCGATGCGCGTATTCCCTGATTTGACGATCCGCCACAGCTCTGAGGTCGTCAATGAGTGACGCCGGATTACCTCTCGGGTGCTGTCTAACCTGCTCCGATGCTTTCCAATAGGCACCATGCTCGGCAAGACTCACCAAATCTTGGATGTGGCACGGCAGATCAAACAAGTCCGGCGCATCGCCCCATGAAATTTGCTCGGAGTCCAGCAGATCGGCGACCATGCGTTCAGCCTCTGCTTGGTTGGCGTCATGAGGCAGCTTGCTCGGATCGACGGGCAGGCTCGGCACCACCAGCCTGGGCTCTGGTGTTGGCGGGTTGCGCGGCTTAGTTCTGCGTGTCATTTTTCGCCCCAGTTCTTGTTCTGCGAACGGCCAAAAGCCCTGATGGTGGTTTCGGTCATGCTCAAGCTGCGTGCGCCATGTGGACGACATTGCTCGCCCCGCCGCAATAACTGGCCCAGGCGTCCATGAGTTCCCGGCGCTTGTCGAATAGATCAGAGCGTTGATAGGCGGCTTCCACCTTGTCCGGGTTACCGTGCGCCAGGCACAGTTCACACACGCGGGCAGGGAAGGCGGTTTGTTCTGCCGCCCAGTCGCGGAATGCGCTCCGGAAACCGTGCACGGTCACATCGGAGGCGACGCTGTGCAATGTCTTGTTGACGGCCACATCAGACAATAGGCCGCCGCGTGCGCCGGGGAATACCAGCGCGCAGTCCTCACGCCGCCACTGCTGCACGGTGCGCAGGATTGCCAGCGCGTCCTCTGGCAGCGGCACGCGGTGCGGCTTGGCAGCCTTCATGCGTGCCGCCGGGATCGTCCAGACCTTAGCCGCCAGGTCGATTTCATCCCATGTCGCCCCGCGTCCTTCGCCCGATCGGCAGGCGGTCAGGATGAGGAAACGAAGTGCCAGGGCCGATACATGCCCCTTGTCGCGCAGCGCGGCCATGATGCGGGGCAGGTCGGCGTAAGGGGCTGCCGCATGATGTTCCTTCGTGCGCACCTTGTCGGGCTTCGGCAGCACCTTGTCAAGCATGCCCTTCCAGCGCGCCGGATTGCGTGTGCCGTCGCACAGGTCATGCACAGCGGCATAGTCCAGTACGGCCTCGATGCGCTGGCGCACTCGTGTCGCCGTTTCGGTCTTGGTTGCCCACATCGGCAGCAGGATGGCCTTTACATCGGCCAGGCTGACCTCCGCCGGAGCCTTTTCCCCCAGGGATGGATAGGCATAGTCTCGCAGCGTGTTCGCCCACTGCTGGGCATGCTTGGCATTGCGCCAGCCCGGGCGCTTGGCCTCAATCAGTGCCGCCGCGCACTGCTGGAAGGTCATGCCCTGCGGCTTGGCGTTGCCGCGAAGCAACTCGGCAGGGTCGCGGCCATCGGCATAGGCGGCGCGCATTCCTGCGGCCAGTTCACGTGCGGCCTTGAGTGTGCGTGCGTTCACGGAACCCAGCCCAAGCTCGCGCACGCGGCCTTTTTCTTTGAACCGGTACACCCAGGCGCGAGAGCCGCCCTTGACTCGCAAATACAGGTTGCCGCCGTCGCTGTGAAAGCCCTCGGGCAGCGTGTCCACTTGCCGGGCTGTGAGCTTGCCTATCGTGGTTGCCATCGTCTGATCTCCGGTCACTTCGCGCCTGGCATCTGTTGTGCAGGTCGGGTGGACTGTCTTACCGTTGATCTTACCGTAAAGCTCGGATCACAGGGGATGACGTTGGACGTTTCTGAACTCTAAAGTTTCATAAGTATTTGAAAAAAAACGAACTATCGTACGACGTTAGATCTCTCTAGAACTTAGTTCGGCGGGCACCCTTTCCGCCAGTGAATCAAGGACTTACGTTCCGTTCACAGGGCTCCGCAATGGGGCATCCTGATACGGAATCGGGCGTGCGATACGAAATGCGCACGGGCGAGGGCCATCTTAGCCGCGTGAACGCCGACGGGGAGGCATCTCCGCGCCCCGCTGGGGCAATCCTGTACACCACCTGCTGACATCCAGAGTCGCACGATCGACGTGGACTGTCGCTCGCTGGCAACGTGGCCTCCGACGATCCGCCCGATCTATCGCTGTTTCGGAGCAAAGGACCCCTGCTCTTGTACGGGCTCCACCCGGACGAGACAGGGCCGAGATGGCGAATGATCCGGCTATCGGCTTCTCATCCATCGCTCGCTGGGTCAGTCCGTAATGAAAGCCCAGGCGGTGCAAGGCCTGCACCAACTCACTGGCGATCCATTCGTCCCCCAGCGGACTCGAGCGATTGCTGGCCAGCAATCGCGACGAGGGCAGCTTCCCACCCGATGTCTTCAACGACCTCTACCACCAACGCTGGCGCATCGACGAAGCCTTCAAACACATCAAGCATCGACCGCACTTGGAGTGCATCTCGGGGCTGTCCCAGCATGCCCTGCTCGTCGACGTGGCCACCGAGATCCTCGCCGACAACATCACCACGCTGCTGTGCACCGCCGCCCGAGACCAGTCCGACATGTCCGCCCGCTCGCGCAAGTGCAACCGCGCTTACGCCGCCGCACTCTCGCCTGGCGTTCTGCCGCGCCTGTTGCTCGCCGCCGTCACGCGTGGAGCAGTCGATCGAGGAGCGCGCGACGCGCTCGGTGCATGAGATCGTGGCGCGGGGCATCGCGGGTTTCCCGGACCTACGGGTGCATGAGCAGGCCGATTTGCGAGAACTCGCTGTGCTGGCGGCGAAGGCGGCCGACCGTGCGGCAGATTTCGTGGGCAGAGGCTTCACCGTGTTGTTCGGCCTTGCCACAGGTGTTCCCGTGCTCCTGCTGACGGCGACGGTTGCTTGGTGGGTGCCGGTCGTGTTGCTGATAGGCCTGGTTCCCACGGTCTGGCTGCGCGCGCAGGCCGAGCGCAGCATCTGGACGGTAAACGAGCATACCGCGGCAACCTTGGCAGACCTCGGCATCCTGCGGCGCGTGCTGACCCAGCCTGAGTTCGCGAAGGACCTGCGCATCTATTCGATGCACTCCGGATTGCTTGCGCAATGGTCCACCGCCTATGCGCGGATCCTGCGGGCACTTTTCTCGGTCCGGGCACGTGGGGCGCTGCGCCTGGGTGTTTCCGCTGCGTTCACCGGGGCATGCTTGGTCGTCCCCTTCGTCGCCGTCGCGCTCGGTTTCCGGAGCGGACATTACGGTGTGGAGGATCTGGTGGTGTTGTTCGGGGCGCTTATCAACGTGAGCAACGCGCTCGGGCTCGTGAGTTACAACTGCGGCGGTTTGCTGGCTGCAACCTACGCCTTTGGCTCGCTCCGCCGCTTTCAGCGAGCCTGCGAGTCTGCGGCCCAGGTTTCCACCATGTTCGCTGGCCGCGCCGCGCCTGGGCTGGCGCTGGAATTGCGCCATGTGGAGCTTCGCTACGCGCAGACCGGCACCGCCGCGTTGGCGGAGCTGTGTTTCAAACTCCGGCAGGGTGAAACCGTGGCCATCGTAGGCCCCAACGGCGCGGGCAAATCCACCTGGCTCAAGCTGAGCTGCGGCCTACTCGCGCCAACGGCGGGTCGCATCGCCTGGAGCCGGGCCGACTGCCGCAAGGATCCGAAGATCGTCGCGGTATTTCAGGAGTGCACGCCGTTGCCTCTGACGGTGCGCGAGGCGCTGGTCACCCGCGACGAGCAAGCAGCTCGCCGGAGTCTTGTGGCCGTGGGGCTGGACTTCCTTGCGGATAACCTGGACGTACCTCTGAGTTCGGAGCGCAGCGGAGGACGTGATCTCTCCGGAGGGCAGTGGCAGCGCCTGGCCATTGCTCGGGCGATGGTGCATGCCAAAGACGCCGACCTGCTGGTGTTCGATGAGCCGACCTCGGCCCTGGACCCTGAGTCCGAGGCGGCGATCATGCAGTTGCTGCTGGACATGGCGCAGGGCCGCAGTGCGCTAGTGGTGAGCCATCGCCTCGCGCTGACGCGGTTCGTGGACCGCATCGTCGTGCTGGAGCACGGGCGCATCGTCGAGCAGGGATCCCACCAGGAATTGACGCGTCGGGGCGGCCGTTACGCCATGATGTTCGAACACCAAGCCCGGTTCTACCGCTGAACCGTCGGCGACAACTATCTTGAGCGGTTGACGCACGCCGCCGGGGTGCGTGAAGCGGTCGGGTCGTAGAGTGGCCTGCCTCGATGAGGAGGCAGCCACTGTGCCCGGTAAACGCATCACGGACCATCATTGACCCGTTTGGTGCTCCGCAAAATGGAATTGCCAAGCGTTCGACGGCCTCGCGGAGCTCCCTCGCGGGGTGGGCTGAGAGTTGCTGCATCCGGGCCGTCGACAGGCGACCTGACGGTTGCAGACGGCCTGCGCATGATTGTGCTGACCGAGTGGCGATTTGGATATATTGTGTTTGTCGTATCCATACTGAGATCGTGGTTGCCAGATCAAATTGACGGCGATTTGGAAAAGTTGTAAAAATCGTCGCATGGCTACGACGAATCCAAGCAAGTTAAATCTCCTCTACACCCGACTGGCCCCGGGAACGCCGCTGACCTCGGAGGACTTGGGGGGCTTGGGTATCTCTGCCGACCTGGGGGTTCACTATGTCCGGGCAGGGTGGCTCACGCGCCTTGCCCGCGGGGTGTTCTGCCGCCCGAACGATCCCCTGGCGCTGCATCCAAGCCTGTTGCTGCTGCAGCGCAGGTTCGAGGGGCTGCATGTCGGCGGCAAGTCGGCGCTGGACTGGTATGGCGTGCGCCAGTACGTGCCGCAGCAACCCGTGCTGCATCTGTATGGCTGGAAGGCGGCGCGGCTGCCCGAATGGTTCACGGAACGCTTTCCGGCCGAGTACCACCGCAAGCGACTGTTCGACGAGCAGCCGGGGGCCTTGCTGCACGTCGGCGCGTTCGAGCAGCGCGGCGCAGCGCCGCAAGTGTCGGCGCCGGAGCGCGCATTGCTCGAGCTGTTGAGCGAGGTCGGCGTGCGCCAACCCTTGCAGGAAGCTCGGGAACTGGTCGAGAGCGCGTACAGCCTGCGCGCCGACGTGCTGCGCGAGCTTCTCCAGCATTGCACGAGCGTCAAGACCGTGCGGCTGTGCCTGCAGCTTGGCCGCGAGGCGTCGTTGCCCTGGGTGGACAAGCTCGATCCGGCCACCTTGCCCACGGGCAGCGACCGGCCGTGGGTAACTCGATCGGCGGAGGGGCTGCTGGTGCTCAAGCCATGAACCAGATCTACCTGGATACCGCGCGCCTGCTCACGCAGGTGGCGCCGCTGGTGTTCGTGGACGACACCTTTGCGCTGAAGGGCGGCACGGCGATCAACCTGTTCGTGCGCGACATGCCGCGCCTGTCGGTTGATCTCGATCTGGTCTTTCCCGACTACACGCTGCGGCGCGACGAGGCGCTGGCGCGCATCAACGAGGCTGTCCGGAAAGCCGCCGAGCGTTTGACGAAGCGTGGGTTCCAGACGTATGCGCCTGCAACAGCAGCAGGGGAGACCAAGTTGCTGGTGCGCCGCGGGGCAATCCAGGTCAAGGTCGAAGTCAATTTCGTCATGCGTGGCACGGTGCAGCCGGTGGGCCGCGCCTCGCTCACGCCGTCAGCGCGCGACGTGCTGATGGCCGATCTGGATATCCCGGTGGTATCGCTGGACGACGTGTATGGCGGGAAGCTGGTCGCGGCACTGGATCGCCAGCACCCGCGCGACCTGTTCGATGTGATGCAGCTTCTTGCGCACGAGGGCATCACGCCTGGCATCCGGCGCGCATTCGTGGTTTATCTATGCAGCAGCAACCGGCCGATTCATGAGGTGCTGTTTCCGGTGTTGCGAGACATCCGGCACGACTACGAGCACAACTTCCTGGGCATGACGGCCGAGCAGGTGTCGCTCGATGCACTGCTCTCCGTGCGGGAGCGCATGGTGCGCGAAATCCAGCAGGGTCTGGACGACAGCGAGCGGCGCTTCCTGCTGTCGCTGGCCGCCGGCATGCCAGACTGGTCACTGCTGGGCATCGCTCACCTCGAACATCTGCCGGGCATCCGCTGGAAGCTGCACAACCTGGAGCAGTTGCAGAAAACAGACGCGAAGAAGTTTTCCGCGCAGGGAGACCTTCTCAAAGAGATGCTGTCCCACAAGCCGTGAGCTCGGATCGCGCCCACGACCGGCCTGGAGTTGACCCGTTTTCGTGGACACCTGATCTTTTGATGAAGGAGTCCACATCATGGCCAAGACACGTTCCGCGGAAAGTCGCCTGCGGCTGCATGATGAGCTCGAGAGCGCTCGCGCCAGTCACCTCTTTCGCCGCGGCGCGCAGCTCGGCGGGTCCGTGTATTGCCGACCAGCCAGAACCAGTCGCCGCGCCGGTTGCGGCGCTTGATGAATTCATTGCCCACGATCGAGTGGGCGGTGAAGGCGACGTCGAGGGCGGTGATGATCGTGGACATTTCACCCACCATATCGATGTGAGCGACCCTGATCCGGCGTCGCGCCGACGTACTGCTTGTAGGCCGCAATCCAGTTGGTGGCGATGGCATGCTGGGCATGCTCGAGACTGATTCGCCCGCGGCAGACCATGCTGTGCAACCGGTTCTCCAGTTTGTCCTTGGCGTAGCTTCCCCAGCCGCCAATGACGTGGTGCGGTTCGGGCCAGAGGTTCTGCGGACTGTCCGGCGAGCCGCCGAGTTCCAGGCTGATGAGGTGATCCTCTTCGTAGTTGCGCAGCATGAATGCATCCTTGCCCATCTGCTGTGGGTAGCGATATCGGCGAACGCCTTCGCGTTTGAGGTTCTCCGTGTAGTGCTCGTCAGGCCGGATCGATCGGGTGTATCCGCCCGGGCGGCAGATGGTTTCACGCAGATTGGCCTGCGTCACCGCGGAATTCAGCGCACCCGGGGTCAACTGCGGGTCTGGCAGCGCATCAGCCTCCGGAAACACCAGGCCCATGCGGCCGGAATGCTGGATGTCCTGGTCGCCGCCAAGCTGTCGTTCGTAGGACTGGTCGCTGGCCCGATGGTCGAGGTAGCGCTCGCTCTCGTGGGCAGCGACGCCCCCGAGCGCATAACCCGCAGCGTGCTCAGCGATGCGGCCGAGCGCGGCGGAGTCATGGCGCTCGCAGCCAGCCAGGAGCGGGGCGGCAAGTGCCAGCATCAACGAGACGCGGTGCCCCCTCACGACGGAACCTCGTCGACATCCTGCGGCGCGCGCCTCGACACTGCGGCAATGGATTGCACCGCGGCGATGCACATTTTTTCGTGCGGGCGGTGGCCCGGCGCCAGAACGGATGCGTCGGCTCGCGTGGAATCGAGATCCAGCGCACTGCGCCCGCTGCGCCCGCTGCGTCTGAGGTTTTCCTGCGCGGCGTTGATTGCCGCCAGCGCATGCGCATTGGCCTCCTGCGTTGGCGGCAGGCCAATGCGCGCCGTCGCGATGATCTGCTGAACCATGATCAGGCTGTTGGTGTGCATCAGACGCTCCGCCGGTCGGCCAACGCCTTGGCGATCTTCTGGTCGGTCTTGTATTGGCTCAGTGCGTAGACGGCCCAGATCGTGGCTGGAATCCAGCCGATCAACGTGATCTGGAGGATCAGGCACACGATGCCTGAGATTGGCTTGCCGATGGTGAAGAACGTCAGCCAGGGGAGCAAGAGGGCGATGAGTAGGCGCATGGTCGTTTCCAGGGCAGGTGCGTGATCTTGGTCGGAGACTTATGGGCTGAGAATGGATTGACAGACACTTCGTGTGCGGCAAAGCAGCTGGCGGAAATCTTGCCATAGTCCAGCTTCGTGACGTTCAGCCAGTTCATGTCACGCGTCCTCAGGATATGGAGCTCGGCTTTGATGCTGTTTTGCTGTGCTCGGCAGTGTCCAGGGCCCGCGATCCGGTCGAAATGGCTGGCGCATTTGCGTCTGCGGTGCAAGCTGGTCGAAGCGCATGGCGAGCCGGCGTGATCGACAAAAGCGAACGCGCGATACCGAGCACGCCGGTTGGGGGCTGACGACTCGGCCGACGCCCTCCGAGCCCGTCCTAATGACCCGATGCCGCCGGGTCGATGTCTTGAATTCGTGCCAGGATCTGTTCATTCACGTCACGCAGTTCGGCGTTCAGAGCTGCCACCGCGTCGTCCTTTCTCGCTCGTCTTGCGTCCAGGATATTGCGTGCCACGCGATGCGCAAGGGTGTGGAGGGGCTCGATCGCCTTGAATGCGGAACGTTCTCCGAAACTCATCCGGCCTTCCGTGTCGTACCACTTGCCAAACGGGCAATGATGTTCATCCAGTAACGTCTCGCCGGTCATTGCAGCCGGGTCCTTGCCTTGCTCGGCCAGAACATGCTCGATGAAGTGAATATGTTCTTCACGCGCTTTCAGCATCAGCAGGCGGGCGCTGTCACAGTGCAGCTTGCGGATTTGAAGAAGCTTTTCATGGATCTCATGCTCGGAGTCCGCGTACTGTTTTGCGATGGACTGGAACTCGGTTTGCAAGCCACGAAACGCTTCGACGACATCGGGATCGAAGTGACGCCCGGATCCTTCAAAAATGATCTCGGCAGCCATTGCATGCGACATGCCGGCCTTGTAGACACGACGACTGATGAGGGCATCGTAGACATCAGCCAGCGCCATGAGCCTCGCGGACATCGGAATGGCATCGCCGGCCAGCCCTTGCGGGTAGCCGCTGCCATCCCACTTTTCGTGGTGGTAGTAGACGATGTCCTTGGCCACCTTGAGAAACGGGAGGTCGACCTCGAGATCTTCCTCCGCACGCTCGATCGCTTCGCGTCCGAGGGTTGGATGGCGCTTCATGATTTCGAACTCCTGCGGCTCGTAGCGGCCTGGTTTGAGCAGGATATGGTCCGGGATGCCGACTTTGCCGATATCGTGCAGCGGAGCGCATTTGAACAGGAGTTCGATCATGCTGTCCTGGTTGAGATACGCAGCGAAGCGCGGATGAAAGCGCAGAGCTTCGGCCAGAGCGCGAACATAGCGCTGCGTGCGTCGAATGTGGTTTCCGGTTTCAAGGTCGCGTGTTTCGGCTAGCGAAGCCAGCGCGTGGATGGTCACGTCCTGCGACGCCACGACCTCAGCCGTGCGCCGCAGCACCTCGAGCTCGAGTCCGTGATTTTGCTCGCGCAGCAGGTCCTGCATGAATTTGACACCCAGATGCGTGGCGACGCGCGCGAGCAGAATGGGCGGACTGATTGGTTTGGCGATGTAATCCGCCGCACCCAGCTCGAGCCCGAGTGTTTCGTCATGACTGTCAGACAATGAAGTCAGAAAAATGACCGGGATGTCATGTGTGCGCGGATCCGCCTTGAGGCGACGGCAGACTTCATGGCCGTCGATGCCGGGCATGATCACGTCAAGGAGTACCAGATCTGGAACCGGGCCAGCGGCGAGCAGCTCCAGCGCGCGTTCCCCACTGTTGGCAACCTTGACGCGGTAGCGCCCCTTGAGAAGTCCTGTCAGCAGGCTGAGGTTGTCTGGAGAGTCATCAATGGCGAGGATCGTCGGCTGCGCTGTGGGGCTTTTGTCGGCTTGAACGGTGGGTTGCATTTTTCGATGTTCCAGAGAGTTCGAGTCAAGATGTCAATCGGTACGGCCGCCATCGGGATGGCGGCGTCAGCCGATCGACTGGGCCTTCAGAACGGCGTCGATGCGATCCAGGCAGGCAAGCGCTGTGTCGTAGGCAAAGTGATGGATTGCATGTTCCAACGACTGCAAGTCAGCGCCCGGCATGCGCTGGTCGATGATTGGTTTGAGTTGCTCGAAGGTGTCGCCAGCCGCGGAATCTCCCTCGGCGAGCAGCATGCGAAGCTGATCGCGCAAGTGCCCGTAGGCACCCTCGGGGACGGGGCGCGACGTCAGGGCCACGGGCTCGACGTCGGGAAGGTGCTCCAATCCTTCGATGACCGTTCGCAAGCCGTTGGACACCGCCTGCCAATGCACAGCGATCTGATCAGGCACGGCATGTTGGCGGCACGCCTGCTCGAGTGATGCGGCTTCGGCGCTGAGTTCTCGCGCTCCGATATTTGCAGCATTGCCTTTGAGGGTGTGCGCTTGCCGCGTGGCATTTTCATGGTCGCCGGCGCTGAGCGCTTGCCGGAACCGGGCATCAAAGTCCCGCTGCCCGTCACGAAAGGCACGCAGCATTCGACCGTAAAGCCCGGCATTTCCTGCGCAGACTGCAAGTCCCGCGGCCTCATCGATGCCTGGCAGGGCGTCGCCCCCGGGATGCACGACGGGCTGCGCCGCCGCAGGAGGCGGCGTGGCGCCGGTCGCTTTCGCCGGATGGATCCAGTGCGCCATGGTTTTGAACATCTGGTTCACATCGATTGGCTTGGCGATATGGTCGTTCATGCCGGCGTCCAGAGCTCTGAGCCGGTCTTCAGCCATCGCGTTGGCCGACAAGGCGATGATGGGCAATGTCGCCAGGCCGCTGCGCTTGCGAATTTCGCGCGTTGCCATGTAGCCGTCCATGACCGGCATCTGGCAGTCCATGAGAATCCCGTCAATGACTTGATCGTGATCCAGGCGATCAAGCGCTTCCCTGCCGTTTTCGGCCAGGATGACCGTCATGCCAGCGCTTTGCAAAATCTCCGACACCAGCGCCTGGTTCATGTCGTTGTCTTCCACCACGAGTATGCGTGCCCCCGCCAACTGCGCGATGGCGACCTGATTCAACACGGCGCGCTCCCGCGTGCGGGTCTCCATGTCGATGTGTTTGCCAAGTGCCCCCGCAATGGCCTCCAGCAAGGTCGAGGGAGTGACGGGTTTCGTCAGGACCGAGCGCACTTCAACACCGCTGGTCTCGGCGTCCTTCATTGCCTGCTCGCGACCGAAGGCGGTGACCATCACAGTCGCTGGCGCGCCCCCCATGCGCAGGTGAAGCTCCTTGATACAGGCAATTCCGTCCATCCCCGGCATCTTCCAATCCATCAGCACGAGGTCGTAGGCGCGACCGGTGGGCGTCGTCGCTTCAATCAACTGGATGGCTTGTCGGCATCCGTTTGCGAGGTCGACCTCGAATCCGAAGCTCTGCGCCATCGACTGCAGGATCTGGCGTGACGCGTCGTTGTCATCGACGATCAGAAGCCGCATTCCTCGCAGCTCAGCGCGTTGCAAGGTTCGCCTTGGCTGCGCGTCGATCTGGCGCTCGAAGCTGGCGTGAAAGTGGAAGGTGGAACCAAGGCCGGGCTGTGATTCGACCCAGATCGAACCCTGCATCATCTCCACCAGGGTACTGGAGATCGCGAGCCCCAGGCCCGTGCCACCATATTCGCGTGTGGTCGAGCTGTCAGCCTGGCTGAAGCTTTGGAACAACCGGGCCTGCTGTTCCTGCGTGATTCCAATCCCGGTATCGCGGACCCAGAAATGGAGCTTGACGGTGTCTCCGACTTGCGCAACGGTTTCGACACCGACCGTCACCTCACCCTGGTGCGTGAACTTGATGGCGTTGCTGCCGAGATTGACCAAGACCTGTGTCAAGCGCAACGGATCGCCGACCAGAGCGGTCGGAACATCCTGCATCGGCACGAACAAAAGCTCGAGTCCCTTTTCCTCCGCACGTTTTCCCACCATCGTGGCGAGCTTGCCCATGACATCGTCAAGGCGAAAATCGATATGTTCGAGGTTCAGGCGTCCGGCCTCGATTTTTGAGAAATCCAGGATGTCGTTGATGATGCCGAGCAGGTTTTCTCCGGCGCTGTGAATACCCTCGACGTAGTAGCGTTGTTTATCTGTCAGGTCGGTTTGCAATGCCAGGTACGTCATGCCGGTCACGGCGTTGAGCGGAGTACGGATTTCATGCGACATGTTCGCCAGGAATACGCTCTTGGCTCGCGTGGCCGCTTCGGCGGCGAGCTTGGCCTGCTCCAGTTCGAGTTCCGCCTTGCGGCGCTGAACGATTTGCCAGAGGTCATTGGCGATCAGTTGCAACTGACTGCTGTCGGTATCGTCATAATCCTGTGACTTGTCGCCGACCCCGACGAGCATGCGGACCTTGGTGCCGTCAATCACCGGCACGCCAAGGTGCCGGCGCAGTGGTGCGTGACCATCCGGGTGTCCCTGTGGCGAGCCAAGACAGCCGTCGTCGTTGTGGAGTGCCGGTTGCTGTGTCCGAACTGCGTCGGCCCACACCCCGGCGCCGCCGACTGAATACTGGGTGTCATATTCAACCCGGCAAGCGTCGGATGTATTCGTCGAGCACATCTTCAGACGAATGGTTTCCTGATCATCGCTCACGAAATGAATATGTCCGATGGTGCTCTCGGTCAGGCGGACGGCTTCATCGATGCCCAAGCGCAGGAGTTCATCTTCGGCGAGGGTTGCAGCTCTCTGGCTCAGCGTCAGCATGGCCTTCAGCCGATCGTCGCTGCGGGCGAGTTGCCGGTTTGCAATCTCGAGTCGCTGGATGAGGCCCTTGTTCGTCTGGCTTGTCGCCTCGGCAGCATTCTTTGCGTCGATCAATGCCGATTCGTACGCCTTGCGCCGGCGGATGTCGGTCGTGAATGCAATGATCCGATCGTCGCCGCCGTCGGTGGTGATGCTGTAATACAAGGTGACTTCCGCCTGGATGAGGTTCCCGTCGCGCGTGCGCTGGGTGGTTTCGAGCCGCAAGGACTCTTCCGTGCGTAGCCGTTGGACAAGTGCTGCGACCTGCGCATCATCGAAGTTCGGATCGATATCCTGGATGGACATCTCGAGCAGTTCATCCGGCGCGTAACCGAGCAGGCTCGCAGCGTAGTGATTGACGTAAATGAATCTGCCCGTCGCGGCATTCGCCCAGTTGATACCGATTCCGGCCCGGTCCATCGCAAACTGGGTTTCACGCAAGCGCAGGTTTGTGGCTTGCAACTCGGCGGTGCGCTCATTGACCAGCGCTTCCAGATCGGCGCGATGGCGCATGAGCTCTTGTTGATCACTTCGCTCCTGCGTGATGTCCCGACTGATTCCGAGCACACCGATGACCTCGCCAGCCTGTCCATAGACGGGGTTCTTCGTGGTCTTGACAAGGGCGTGATGGCCGTCATCGGCGAAGGTGATGGTTTCCTCGTTCGTGGTGGGCTCCCCGGCGTTGATCGCAGCGAGATCATGCTTGCGAAACGCATCTGCTTGTTCTGCCGGTACGAAATCACGATCATGCTTGCCGACAATATCGCGCTCCCGATAGCCGAAAAACTTTTCGAAACTAGGGTTGCAAGCCAGATACACACCATCGCTGTCCTTGAACCACACGAGATCAGGAATGCTGTCGATGAGCGAACGCAGTAGCGCGCTTTGCCGCAAGCTCTCGCGCACCTTGAGCAGATAGCGCGTCGTCAACACCGCAAGCGTGGCCACCATCACCGCGATGAGCGCGAGCGCCGCTGTGATCTGCCAGGAGCTGACGGCGTTTTCAAACGCAATCTGGTGGTCGAGTGCTGTTTGCGCGGCGATCAGCTTGCTGCGCGTTCCCGAGTTCATGACGGTACGAACCGTGGCATCGAGCATCGGGCCTTGCCGTTCGATCACGTCGAAGTGCCGCGCCATCGACATCAGCACTCCCCGGTACTGTGGCAGGTCGGTCTGCGCACGCGCGAACATCGTGCGCGCGCGGTGACGCCAGCTTTCGGTGGTCGCTCCGGCATTCGGATCCATCCGTTCACGTACCGAACCGATGAGGATATTGGCCAGATCGTGCTGCACGTTGCGGTTGGGTCCCGCGTCGGGCAGCTTCGGCTGGAGTGCATGCATCTGAGACAAAAACGATTGCATCGACACCCGCACGACCGCGTTCAAAGCGCTGAACTTCTCGACGTTCACCTGCTCGCGGTGCGCCGCGGTGAGATACGCGTCGACAATGGTGCGAACCGGCGCTGGCAGTGCCATGGTCGATAGCGCTTGCTGCTCACGCGCCAGCAATCGGGTATCCGCACCGATGCCGTCATTGTGGGTCGCGAGCCCGAAGCGTGATGCGATGACATCGGCCTTCAAGCGCTCCTCGCCAAGCATGAGCCGCGAAAACTGTGTCTTGGCGCGAACCAGCGCGGTTTGTTCGACTTGCCTGCGATGAAGCGCCGAGGCAAGAAAGGCAACGAGCGCAATTCCGGCCAGCATCGCAGTGCCGATGCGCAGTCGACGCAGGTTCAGCTTCACTTTGCGGTCTCCGAAACGTGCCCAGTCATGGACTGGACGGGCGTGAGGTGGGTGCATTGGCACGCGGTGCGGGAATTCGCTCCCGTCCGGGTTGCCCGCAGGGATCTTACCGAGACCCTGGCAACGGATGGACGTTCCATGTCTTCCTGGTTTCAAATCGATCTGCTACAAACCGGTCGGACGCGCGTCGCGCGTCGTCAACTGGCGCGACGGTGCGCCGAAGGACCATCATGGGACTATTTTCTGAAGCATTGTCGGCGTTCACTGGCGCCGAAGCGGGTGGCCAGGGTTCCCTGGTCGATGAGGCGATGTCAATCATCCAGAACCAGCCAGGGGGGCTTGGGGGACTGCTGCAGCAGTTCGAGTCGCAGGGACTCGGCGGGGTGGTGCAGTCGTGGGTGGGTTCGGGCCAGAACCAGCCTGTCACCGCCGACGCCGTCCAGCAGGTCTTGGGCAACGACACCGTGCAACAGCTGGCGGACAAACTCGGCATTGATCCATCCCAGGCAGCGGCGGGGTTGTCGCAGGTGCTGCCGCACCTGGTTGATCACTTGACTCCCGGAGGGCAGATTCCGGATGGTGGCCTGCTGGCGGAAGGACTCAGCGCGTTCAAGAGCAAGTTTCTCGGCTGAGATTCAGTGGGCGGCGCCATGTGTTGGAATTGACCGACACCACGACCGAGGATCGAGAGCTAACTCGTGTGATCACCCGAGAAGACGCGGGAGCGTCTTCTTGAGGAGACCGGACTATGTGTCATTTGTGATGACGCTTGAGTGAACGGCTGAATGGCCGCAGCAGCAGCGTTGCGGCAAGGCCGGCGAGCAGTCCCCAGAACGCGCTGCCGAGGCTGAACACCGTGATCCCGGAGGCGGTGAGCAGAAATGTGACCATTGCGGCGTCACGCTCGGCCGGATCGGCGAGCGCGCCATGCAGGCTGGCGCCGATGGTGCCGAGCAGCGCCAGGCCGGCAACGGCGCTGATCAAGGCCGACGGAAACGCGGCCAGGAGCGCTGCCATGGTGGCGCCGAAGACGCCGGTGAGAAGGTAGAACAGACCGGCCCACACCGATGCGCGCCAGCGCTGCGCCGGGTCGGGATGCGCGTTCGGACTCATGCAGATCGCCGCGGTAATCGCCGCCAGATTGAAGGAGAAGCCGCCGAATGGAGCAAGCAGCAACCCGGCCACGCCGGTGGCACCGATCAGCGGGGATGACGCGACCCGGTAGCCGTTGCTGCGCAACACGATCAATCCAGGCATGTTTTGCGACGCCATGGTGACCAGGAACAGCGGCACGCCGACCCCCAGCACCACGCTGGTGTTCCACTGCGGCCAGGTCATGTTCGGTTGCGCCAACTGGAACTGCACGGACCCGAGGTGCAATTGACCTAGCAGACCCGCGACGGCGGCTCCCGCAGCGAGGGTCAGCGGCACCGCGTAGCGGGGTGCCCAACGGCGCCCCAGCAGGAAGGCAAGCACCGCGATGCCGACGAGCAGCCGGTGATTGCCGAACAGGCCGAACAGGTCGATGCCGAACTGCAGCAATACGCCGGCAAGCATCGCCGAAGCCACGCTGGCCGGTACGCGACGCATCAGACGCTCGAACGTTCCGCTGAAGCCGACCAGCGCGGTGAGGGCGGCCGCGAATGCAAACGCAGCCACTGCTTGCGACATGGGCACACCGCGCAGTGCACCGACCAGCAAGGCGGCGCCAGGGGTGGACCACGCCGTCAGGATCGGTGCCCGGGTTGCCACCGACAGCCCGATGCATGTGACCCCCATGCCCAGACCCAGCGCCCACAGCCATGAGGCGACCTCCGCAGGCGTGGCACCCGCGGTGCGTGCAGCCTCGAATACGATCGGTGCGGAGCTGGTATAGCCGACCAGCACCGCGATCAGGCCGGCGCTCAGCAGCGACGGCGACAACCAGTTTTTAAGCATCGCGCGTGATCTTTGTGCAGAAGTGTGACGCACGCGTGCATCAGTGCGCGAGCTCGATCTCGCCGTTTTCGACGCGGCTGCGCCAACCGACCAGCCAGGCCGCGAGATCGGCTGCCGGCAGGGGACGCGCAACGTAGAAGCCCTGGGCAATGTCGCATCCGAGATCGCGCGCGAAGCGCCAGTCGGATGCGGTTTCGACTCCTTCGGCGACGAGGGACATGCCAAGACTGCGCCCGATGTCGGCCGAGGCACGGAAAATCACGGCATGGCGCTCGTTGTCGCCGGCCCCGTGGACGAATGCCTGGTCGACCTTGAGCTCGTCGAAGCTGAAATCGCGCAGCTTCAGAAGGGTGGAGTAACCGTTGCCAAAATCGTCGACCGAGAGATGAAAGCGTCGCATGCGCAGGCGCGCCATCACTTCGATCGGAATCCGCGCATCACGGGCGAGCCCGCTTTCCGTGATTTCGAGCACGACCGATGCCGGATCGACGCCGAGTCGCTCGGCGACCGCGGTGACGTACTCCGGAAAATCAATTTCACTGATGTCCTGCGCAGACACGTTCACGGACATCTTGATGCCGAGGCCCTCGCGCTGCCAGCGAGCCTGCTGGCCCAGCGCGCGATCGAGCACGTTGTGGGTCAGGCGCGTGATCAGGCCATGGCTTTCTGCCAATTGCGCGAAAACCGCGGGCCCGATGACACCGTCGTCGGGATGGTTCCAGCGTGCGAGCGCCTCGACACCGAGCAAGGCGCCCGTGCGCATGTCGACTTTCGGCTGGTAGACGCAGTCGATTTCGCCATGATCAATGCCGTGCGCGAGTTCCGCCGCACTCGGCAGCCGGCGCGCAGGGCGCTCAAACGCTGCTGCCTCCGGGCGGTAGGCACGAATCATGTCACGCAGGAGCTCGAACGCCGGGGGTTTGGGAATCCGACCCAGCAGGCGCAAGCCGTACGATGCGGCCAACTGTTCCCCGGCGCGCAGCAAGGACTCGCTCTCCCCGCTGGAGAGCACGATCGCGCCGCGGTAGCCGATGCCGGCGAGGTTGCGGAAAAAAGTCATGCCGTCCATTCCCGGCATGTTGATGTCGAGAATGATGAGATCGGGGCGGGCTTCGCCGGCGCTGATGGCCGCGAACGCGGCGACCGCGTCGGTGAAACCTCGCAGCGCGAAGTCGCCCATGCGGGCGATCATCAATGTGATGACGTTGACGATGAAGGCATCGTCATCCACGATGCAAATCGTCGGCAGCGGGGACTTGTCAGGGCTGGCGTCCATGGTGCTCGGCGCGAGGCGCGGTTGGAATGGATGGGGTGTTGGGGAAACGGAGCGGGCACCCATCAGGGCGTGGGCGGTGCGATTGTGGCGTTTTCGATCTCGCGAAGCACATCCGCTCCAAGGCGCTCGATGTCAGCGTGAACCTCCGACAGCGTCGCGCGCGATGCAGACGCACCGTTGTGTTCCAGCCATTCCAGTCGCGCGGCCAGCGTCGCCGCGCCGACGGTTCGTGAGGAAGACTTCAGCTTGTGCGCGATAGCGGCAATAGGCTCGCGGTGGGTCTGCGCCATCGCGTCCGACAGGCGTGCGAGTGCGTCACGAAGCTCGTGACAGTACTGTCGGTACAGCGCCGCGAGCATGTCGGCGTCATTCCCGACCAGGTCTCGAAGCGCCGCGGGGTCGACGAGCCTTTGGGGATCGCGCGCGTCGGATGGTGGTCCGGTCACGGCGAGGGTAGCGGGAGGGCGTGCGCGTGTTTGCAGCATCTTGCGCAAATCTTCAAGGGCGACGGGCTTCGTCAGATGGTCGTCCATTCCGGCATCCAGCGCCCGCGCCAGCTCCTCCGGCAGTGCGGCCGCGGTGACCGCAACGATGGGAAGGCGGGGCGCACCGCTTGCTGCTTCAGCGTCCCGGATGGCTCGCGTGAGCGCGAATCCATCGATGTCAGGCATGTGCAAATCGCTCAGGAGCAGCGCATAGTGCGCACCGCCGAGGCGCGCCAAGGCCTCGGCACCGTCACGCACGATGTCGGCGACATAGCCCAGGCGCTCCAGTTGCAGTCGGATGACCTGGCGGTTGGTGTCGTTGTCCTCGGCGACGAGGACCAAGCGCCCCCGCGCTTGCGCATCCTCGCGTGACAGCGTGGGTGGCGTGGCCACCGACTGCGCGGTGGTGGCGCAAGCCGGCTCCACCGCGGAATCACCGTGTATCGCCTGGAGCACTGCGGCGGCCAGACGGCGGGCAGAGAGGTGGGCAGCATCGAACTCCACCACACCATCGCTGCGGCGCCGCGGTGCGCGGCGTCGGCCTTCGCGGATGATGAGCACCGCGTCGTCGCCATCGGTGCGCATTGGGGCGTCCGTGGTTTCCGGCAACAGCCAGATTTGTACACGCGACTGCGCGCTCACATGGTCATCCGGGCACGGGGTGTCCGGCCCCAGCACGGTGGCACCGCCCGCGTGCAGGCAGTTCGCGATATCCGCTTCGAGCGCGCCACCGCCCGGATGCACGACACAACAGATGTCACGCAAGGGCAGCGGTGGCGTCGCTTGCCCAGGGTCGCCCGCCACGGTCAGGGGGAGCCGGACCGTGAAGCGACTGCCTTCGCCGGGTTGGCTTTCCACATGGATATCGCCGTGCATCATCGCGACCAGATTGCGGGTGATCGACAGGCCCAGGCCGGTGCCACCGAAACGCTTGTTGGTGTAGCGGTCGGCCTGCTCGAAAGGGTTGAAAAGCCGCGCGAGCGCTTCCGGTGCCATGCCGATGCCGTTGTCGGCCACGGTCAGTTCGACCCACGCCCCGGCGCCGCTTTCGATCCGGTGCGCGCGCACCGACACCGCGCCCGCACGCGCCTCACGTCCGCTGAACTTGATGGCGTTGCTCACCAGATTGAGGAGGATCTGGCGGATGCGAAGCTCGTCGCCAAGAACCATCGCCGGCAAGGATGGATCGATGAACAGACGCAGCGAGACATTGTTCTTTTGCGCCATTTGCGCGAAGAGTTCGGCAGCTTCGAGCAGACAACGTTCGAGGTCGAACGTCGCCTCGGCGAGTTCGAGTTTTCCGGCCTCGATCTTCGCGTGGTCGAGAATGTCATTGATGATCCCCAGCAGCGAAAGCGCCGAAGCGCGGCTGACGTCGGCCATTCGCATCTGCTTCGGTGTCAGGCTGCTTTGTAGCAGTAGATCAAGCATACCGATCACGCCGTTCATCGGTGTGCGGATTTCGTGGCTCATCGCCGCAAGAAAATCCGACTTGGCGCGGCTCGCCGAGATTGCCTCGTCGCGGTTGCGCTCGAGTTCATGAATCAGCGCATTGCGCTCGCGGAGGTCGTGCAGAGACCCGACATGAAAAGCCGTTCCGTGAATCTCAAAGCGATTGACAGAAAGTGATAACGGAATTTCGTGCCCGTGGCTGTTTTTACCGACTATTTCGCGGGTACTTCCTTCAGGAGGCAGTACCGCCGACCAGAGTTGTCCTGCTTCGACCGGTCCCGCTTGCGGGTGCAGGCCGACCAGAAAATCGTCGACGTGCGCACCCAGAATGGCATCGGGCATAAAGCCGAACAACTTGCAAAAACCGAGGTTGCATTCAGCGATGCGGCCATTCGCGTCGAACAGCAGCACGCCGTCAGCGAGATTGTCGAGGATGGCCTTGAGACGTATCTGGTTTTCGCGCAGGGCGCGATCCTGCGAGCGCAGTTTCGACGCGGTGTCATTCAGCGTTTCGCCCAGCAGCTGGAGTTCGAGGTTGCCCCGAAAGACGCGCAGTGGCGCAACATTGGGGTTGCCGATCTGGCGTGCAAACCCGGTTGCGCGGGCCATCGCAGCCAGGCTCGGACGAAGGAAGCCAAGCAGCAGCAGCGAGCTCGACCCCATGAGAACAAGGAGAAAGGCGAACCCGTTGCGGGCGAGCAAGCCGACTTCGGCGTGAATTTCGGCCGCGGATGCTTCAAGGTAAAGCCACCCGAGCCGTCCGTTGGCCAGTGGCTGCCAGATTTCGATGCGATCGTCCCCCCCGCCCATTCCGTGCGGGCGCAGCCACCCGCCGCTGTCACCTTTGCCCCAACGCACTTGCATGCGCGGCGACGTCGGCACCGGCAGTCGGCCGTAGGTGTAGGACACGCTCGGGGCGCCTCCTCGCGGTCGATTGACGCGGCTGAGCACCCGCCCCTCCTGATCGACGACGGCGAGGCTGCGAACCCCGGGGAATTGGGCCGCGGCGGTCAGCATGCCCTCGATCGAGCCGTAGTCCTTGGTCATCGCCAGCGGCGTGGTGCCAATGGCGAGGTTGCCTGCCACCGCGCTGAAGCGGCGTTCCGTATCGTGTGTTTGAAGCTTGACGAAATCGCGGCCGACATACCAACCGATCAGCAGCAGGTTCAGCAGCGCAAGGAGCGCCGCGCCGAGGATCACCTGGGTATGGAACCGACGCAGGGGGTGCCCGCGCAGGCGGCTGTCGTCAGCCTGCATGTCTGACTACCGCGGGCGCACGACGAGGGACTCGAGATGCAGATGCTCGAGTGGGCCATAGTCACGCGCGAAGTCCGCCACCACCGGTCGCGGGATCTCGGCGGCGAACAGCACGGCATGCGCCGCCGGATCGCGTGCCATGGCAAAGAACGCGTCGCGCACGGCATGACGTATGGCCTGCGGCACACGTGGGTTCGCGGCGAACGCGTGCGGCGCCGTCGTCGGTGTCTGGTAAAGAACGCGCAACTGGGCGCGCAGGGCCGGGGTCTCGCGCGCAAGCGTTTCAGCAACGCCGCCACCCGCCACGTCATCACCCCGTACCACGGAGCGGTATACGTTTTGATGCGAGCCGACGTAGTGAGGCAGCACATGCACGCCCTGCGCGAGAAGCAAGGCACGCATGTAGAGCGACGCGCCAAATGCGTTCGGTGCCGGGAAGGCCACTGCCTTGCCGTCGAGATCACGGATGGCGTGGATGGGGCTGTCGGCGCGCACGACCAGCATTCCCGACAGCCGCCTGGCATCGTGCACCAAGGGGATGTAGCCTTGGCTTTCGTGTGCCATCACGACGTGATAAGGATTGAGAAACGCGAAGTCCGGCACACCTTTCGTGAACGCATCTTCGAATTCGGGGATGGTCGAGTACGCCTGGAGCGTGAATGTCAGGTGCGTGCGCTCGCCGAGGGCATCGAGCAGGGGGCGCCAGCGGGCGTAGATTTCTGCCGGCGCGAATTGCGGCACGACCGCGACCGTGTAGTGCGTCGTCTCCGCACCGGCGATCTTCGTGACGGCCAAGGCTGCGGACGCAGCGGACTGAAGAAACGCACGCCTGGATGGATGCATATTTTGTCGAATTGTGAGTGAAGGCATCCGGCGACCCGCGCGCGGGTACGCGGAGGGCGCCTGCGCGCCAGTATAGGACGCGCCGGCGCCATGTCCCGGGCGCGTTCCCGGGCCGTTGCCGGATATTTAAGGTCTCCGGAGATGGCACGATGGCAGCACGATCAGAGATCGGACGATGCGTTCCACGCGCGCGACCCGTATCGACCGCCCGAGGGCAGTTCGACACGCGTCGGTGCGAGGTCGGGGAGCGCGGTTGCGCGCCGGGCGCAGCGCGGTCAGTTGGGCTGATGCCCTGCGCTGCGCGCCGCGTAAATGGCAAGCGCTTCGATCAGCTCGGGGCTTTCGCCGGCGGCAGGCGAGACCACGATGCGCATCGCAGGATGGCGCTGTTCGGCCTCCTGGACCGCACGCGGAATATCGCGCTTGAGATGGCCCCCGGCGCCGAGGAACAGCGGGATGAGGTGCAACAGGGCACAGCCCTCGACAGCGGCGGCGTCGAGTGCCTCGGGGAGCAGCGGCGCCATCGTCTCCAGATACGCCACGTGGACTGTCCACGTGGGGTGATCGCGGTGGATGCGCGCGCGCACCGAGGCAAATGGCACAGCCCATTCGGGTTCGCGCGACCCGTGTGCCAGCAGCAGAATGTGTGTTTTGTCGTCGGTTTGCATGCCTGCATTATCGCTGCATGGCCCCTACACTCATGCAATCAACTGCCTTGACACCACCTTTTTCATGCGTGCCACGGCGCTTCCGGATTCTCCCATGCTGATTCACGAAATTCCTGACGTTGCCGTTTTGCAGCTGGGCCGGCTGCTCCCCGGCCCCGACGGTACCCTGCGGTCGGGGCCGGCCAACTGGCAGCGGCCGTTGGCGCAGGGCCTGGATGTCCATTCCCGTGCGTGACGCGGCGGTGACATCCCTGCTGCGGCGCGTCGGGCCGGCGCGCGACTTCCTCATCCTGCTCGCTGGCGGCGCCATGCTCGGCTCTGTGGGGGTGCTGGTGCGGCTGGCCGGGGCAGCCGGCGTCGGCCCGTTCGCCAGCGCCTTCTGGCGCATGGCGCTTGCGGCTCCCGTGCTTGCGGTCTGGGCCTGGCTGGCCGGAGGCGCTCACGAGGGCCCGGTCTGCGCCGGCGTTGGCTCGGGGGCGCGTCGTGAGCCCGTTGAAGGAATGCGCGTGCCGTTTCCGCCGTGGTCGGGGGCAGCATTGGTCGCGTTCAGCGCCGCCATGTTCGCCGGGGATCTCATCCTGTTTCATCTCGGCCTGGTCTGGAGCACGGTTGCCAATGCCACGCTTGAATCCAACCTCGCTCCCGTGGTGATCGTGCTGGGCTTATGGGCGGCGACCAGGACGATGCCACCTTCAGCGCTGCTGTTCGGGCTGGTTGCGGCCATGGCGGGCGCATTGCTGATGATCGGTCCGCATTTCGGTGTGCGTCGCAGCCTGCTTGGCGATGCCTGCGGCTTGGGGTCAGCCTTGTTCTATGCCGCCTATCAAGTGGGTGTGCAGCGCGCCCGGCAGCGCTTTGCGACCCTCCCCTTGATGGCACTGGTCACCGTTGGCGCTGCGCTCGCGCTGGCGCCTTTCGCTTGGTGGGAGGGACGCTTCTGGCCACGGTCCCCCTTGGGATGGCTCTGGTTGGCGGGGTTGGCGGTTCTGGCCCAGATCTGTGGGCAGGTTGTGATCGCGTATGCGGTCAAGCATCTCAGTCCGGCACGCGCCTCGATCGGCTTGCTGGTGCAGCCCGTTACCTCGGCCGTCTATGCCTGGGCGTTGCTGGGCGAGAGGCTGAGCCCGCTGCAGGGCATGGGTGCCATGTTGCTGCTAGGGGGAATTTATGTATCCAGACGCTGAGGTTGAGCGCGCGCCAGGCCATTGCGCAGGCATTGCCGCACTGCGTGAAGGAGATTGACGGAACGGGGGCGCGCCCCCATATGGGTTGATGCAAGGGTTTCGGCGAGGCCCGATCTCTTTTCGACAATGGTCCGCCATCGGGTGTACCAGGTGTGCAGATTCAAGAAAGCGTCGAGCGATGAAATTCAAGGATTACTACGAAGTGCTCGGAGTGGCGCGTGGCGCGAGCGACGACGAGATTCGGCGTGCCTATCGAAAACTGGCGCGCAAGTACCACCCGGATGTCAGCAAGGAGCGTGACGCGGAAGATCGTTTCAAGGAACTTGGCGAGGCTTACGAGGTTCTCAAGGACCCCGAGAAGCGCGCCGCCTACGATCGGCTGGGGGCGCGCTGGCAGGGTGGCCAGGAATTCCAGCCGCCACCGGACTGGGGAAGTGGATTTGAATTTTCCGGGCGCCCCGGGACGGCTGGGGCTGGTGCGACGTTCAGCGATTTTTTCGAGTCATTGTTCGGCGGAATGGGGGGTGCGGGAGGCCGCGCTGGCATGCGTCAGCGGCCGGCGCAGGCGGCCGCCGATCACCACGCGCGCATCGCCATTGACATCGAGGATGCGTTTCAGGGGGCCGACAGGGTCGTGACGCTGCAAAGCCCGGAAACAGGGCCCGGTGGCCAGGTCACGATGCGCGAACGCAGCCTCCAGGTCCACATTCCGCGAGGTGTGCGCGAAGGCCAGCGTCTGCGGCTGGCCGGGCAGGGGGCACCTTCCGCCGACGGGCGGCGCGGCGATCTCTACCTCGAAATCCAGTTCAGGCCTCACGCCGTGTACAAGGTCGATGGCCGCGACCTGCATATCGTGCTCCCGGTGGCCCCTTGGGAGGCCGCTCTTGGGGCACAGGTACCCGTACGCACACCCGGTGGCATGGTTGAAATCACCATCGCTGCCGGGGCGCAGACCGGCCGCAAGTTGCGGCTCAAGGGCCGGGGCATGCCGGGTACCGAGCCTGGCGATCTGTTCGTTGAGCTTCGCGTGGTCCTGCCGTCGGCCGATGATCCGAAGGCGGCTGAGCTCTATCGCCGCATGGCCAGGGAACTGAACTTCGATCCACGCAGGAGCTGACCGTGCCAGGGCATGAACTCAGCGCGCAAGGGCTTCGAGGAGTTCGCGCTCGAATTCGATCTGCGTCTTCTCGTTGGCCAGTTCGGGCGATTGCAGCACGAACGTATCCTCGACGCGCTCGCCCAGCGTCATGACCTTGGCCAACTGGACGCTGACCCCGCGCGTGGCCAGGACCCGGGCGATGGCGTAGAGCAGTCCGGTGCGGTCACTCGCGCGCAGGTTGAGAATCCAGCGTTGCCCACGCTCATCTCCGCGCAGCTCGACACGCGGACGGACCGGAAAATGCCGCACGCGTCGCGACACGCGCCCGTGTACTGGCTCGGGTAACGGGCCCCGGGCCGCCAGCGTGCGCCGAAGCTCGACTTCGACCAGCGAGATCAGGTCACGGTAATGCATCGCGAGGGTCGGCTCGACGACAACGAAGCTGTCCAGCGCCCACCCCGCGCGAGTCGTGTGGACTTTGGCGTCGAGAATGCTGAAGTTGTGGCTGTCGAAAAAGCCGCAGATGCGGGCGAACAGATCGGGCTGGTCAGGGCAGTACACCATCACCTGCAAGCCGTCGCCGTGGGGCGCAAGACGCGCGCTGACGACGGGATCGGGGCTGGTGGTGCGACGCATCAGCTGCCGGGTGTGCCACGCGACGTCAGCCGGATCGTGGCGCTGGAAATAGCTGCTGTCCAGCGTGTCCCAAAGTGCCTTGGAGCCGTGTTCGTCGATGCCATAGAGGTTGAGCAGACGGCGCGCTTCAGTTTGCCGCTGCTGAAGTTCGGCCTGCGCATTCGGTGCTTGTCCGCCGAGCACGCGCAGCGTGATGCGATAAAGATCTTCGATCAGCTTGGCCTTCCACCCGTTCCAGACTTTCGGGCTGGTGCCGCGAATGTCGGCCACGGTCAGCAGGTAGAGTGCCGTCAGATGGGGCTCATCGCCGACGTGGGCGGCAAATCGGGTCACGACGTCGGGATCGCTCAAGTCTTCCTTCTGGGCAACCCGGGACATTTCAAGGTGGCTGCCGACCAGGAAGGCGACGAAATCGCAGTCCTGCCGCGTCAGGCCATGCGTCCGGCAGAACGCACGCACCTCCGCGGCTCCCAGGGTTGAGTGGTCGCCACCGCGTCCCTTGGCGATGTCATGGAACAAGGCGGCGAGCACCAGGCGCCATGGCTTTTCCATGCCCGCCGCGAGTTGGGCGCAGAAAGGGTATTCGTGGGCATGCTCGAGAATGAAAAACCGCCGCACGTTGCGCACCACCATCAGAATGTGCTGGTCGACGGTGTAGACGTGGAACAGGTCATGCTGCATGCGCCCGACAATGCGCCGGAACGGCAGCAGGTAGCGCCCCAGGACACTGGTCCGGTTCATTAGCCGCAGCGCATGGGTGATGCCCTGCGGCGACTTGATGATGCGCATGAAGGTGGCGCGGCTGCGCGGATCGCGCCGAAACGCGGCGTCCATGTGCACGCGCGCATGGTAAAGCGCGCGCAGTGTCGGCGCCGTCAACCCGCGAATGCCCGGCACGCGCGCGAACACCAGAAAGGTTTCGAGAATGGCCGGCGCATCGCGGGTATAGAGATCGAGCTCGGCGGGTTCGAGACGCCCATCCTTGTCGACGAAGCGACCGTCCTCCACCCCTTCGACGCCAGTAATCGGACGCCCGTGCTGCGTCGCGAGCTCCGGCCACAGCCGGGCTTCAATGCTCAGCAGGACGATCTGGTTGAGCTGCTCGACGGCCTTGGCAGCCCAGTAATACTGCTGCATCAGGCATTCACCGGCGCGCTTGGTGG
The DNA here is from genome assembly GCA_027311065.1 of Thiomonas sp. Taxonomy (GTDB): domain Bacteria; phylum Pseudomonadota; class Gammaproteobacteria; order Burkholderiales; family Burkholderiaceae_C; genus Thiomonas_A. The sequence continues at coordinate 80,849 of DAICZP010000073.1, forward strand.
GATCGGGCCGGCAGCCGAGGGCCGCCGCCACCGCGGTCTGAAGATCGAAGACGAGCCGGTCTTCGCGACGACCGGCGGCGATGTGCAAGTGGGCACGGATGCGCTTGAGCGTGCGGGCGTTGGCCTGGATCTTGTCGGCTTCGTAGGCACTGAGCACGCCGCTGGCGCGCAGTTGTCGCCAGGTGGCTCCGAGGCCTGCCGCACGGCCGGTCCAGAGCAGGGCCTGCAGGTCTCGCAGGCCACCCGGGCTTTCCTTGCAATTCGGTTCAAGCGCGTAGGGCGTATTTTCAAACTTTGCGTGCCGTTGCCGCATCTCCAGCTGTTTTGCCTGAAAGAATGCTCGCGGATCCAGGTGACTCTTGAACGCGTGGCGGAAGCGGCGCATGAGCGCCGCGTCACCGCAGACGGGTCGGGCTTCCAGCAGGGTGGTTTGCACGGTGACATCGCGTGCGGATTCCTCGATGCACGCCTGCACTGTGCGCACGCTCGGACCGATTTCCAGACCCGCGTCCCAGCAGGCGGCGACAAACCGCTCCGCGGCGGCCTGGGTTGCCGGCGGTGACGCGTCCTGGAGCAGGATCAGGACGTCGACGTCAGAGTAAGGGTAGAGCTCGCCGCGACCGAATCCCCCGACCGCCATCAAGGCGGCATCGGCAGGCATGCCGGCACGAAGCCACAGTGCGCGCAGGGCAACATCCGCTGCCTTGCACAGCCCGCGTAGCAGGGGCGTCACCTGTCCGGGATGTGCCTGGAACGTGTCGAGCAGGCTGGACCGGTCGTCGCGCCAGCGCTGGCGGATGGCGCCCAGCTCCGCGTCGGGTTGCAGCGCCGCGCTCAAGGTGGGTTTCCTGGACAGGGAGGACGTGCGCGAGCGACAGGCTCAGGCGACCGGGGTCGCTTCACGCACGAAGGTCGGGGGCGGCGGCGTTCCAGCCGAAACGGTCAGCACTTCATAGCCGGTCTCGGTTACCAGAACCATATGCTCCCACTGCGCCGACAGCGAGCGGTCTTTGGTGACGATGGTCCAGCCGTCGGACATCTCACGGATCTCGCGGCGGCCGGCGTTGATCATCGGCTCGATCGTGAACACCATGCCCGGTCGGAGTTCCTCGAGGGTTCCCGGTTTTCCGTAATGCAAAACCTGGGGGTCCTCGTGAAATTTGCGGCCGATGCCATGGCCGCAGAATTCCCGTACCACGCTGTAGCCAGCGGCCTCTGCGAAGGTCTGGATCGCATGGCCGATGTCGCCAAGGCGAGCCCCCGGACGTACCTTCACGATGCCATGCCACATGGCCTCGAATGTCACGCGGCACAGTCGCTCGACGTGTGGCGGCACCTTGCCGATCATGAACATGCGGCTGGTGTCCCCGTGCCAGCCATCCTTGATCACCGTGACATCGATGTTGACGACGTCACCATCCTTGAGTGCGCGGTCATTCGGAATGCCGTGGCACACGACGTGGTTGACAGAGGTGCAGATCGACGCAGGGTAGGGGGTGTACCCCGGAGGCGCGTAATTGAGCGGTGCGGGAATCACCTTTTGCACATTGACCTGATAGTCGTGCGCGAGGCGATCGATTTCGCGGGTCGTGATTCCCGCCTTCACGTGCGGGGTCAGATAGTCAAGGAGCTCGGCGCCCAGGCGCGCTGCGACCTTGAGCTGTTCGATGTCCTGCGTGGTTTTGATCGTGATACTCATTCGCACATTATCTCACCGGCGGCGCGAGCGCGCCGCCGCGGGGCGCCGTGGAATCTCGGCCCGACCCTAAAATGGGTGGATGACGCCGCCGGCATCGACCTGCCAAACTCCGCACACTTCCATGCACGTTTCCATCTTCGAAGGCGCCCAGGCGCTGTCTCAGTTCCGTCGCCAGTCCTTGCTGCAGGCGTTGCAGGCCCAGGAACAAGGGTTGGCCGCCGGCATCGCTGACGTGCATGCGCGCGTGATCTACCTTGTCGCGACCGCCCACGCTCCCGATGCGGCGCTGCATGCCCGCCTGGAACAGTTGCTGCGCGATGGGCCCGTCTACGACGGACCGGTCGATGGTCCGTCGGTCCTGGTCTTGCCTCGCCTGGGCACGATTTCGCCGTGGGCCAGCAAGGCGACCGACATCGCCCATCATTGCGGTGCAGACGTGCATCGCGTCGAGCGGGGGGTCGAGTACGTTCTGACCCTCAAATCGGGAGGGCTGCTCGCCCGCGCGGGGCGCCTTGATGCCGCCGGCCTTGCCAGCATTGCCTCGATGCTGCACGACCGCATGACCGAGACGGTGGTGGCGCGACGCGAGGAAGCCAAGGCGCTGTTCGCTGCGCTGCCACCCAAGCCGCTGGCCACCGTGGACGTCATCGGCCAGGGACGCGATGCCCTGGTGCGCGCCAATACCGAGCAGGGATTGGCACTGTCGAGCGATGAGATCGACTATCTGGTCGACGCCTTTGCCACGCAATTGCGGCGCAACCCGACCGACGTCGAACTGCTCATGTTCGCGCAGGCCAATAGTGAACATTGTCGGCACAAGATTTTCAACGCGCAGTTCATCATCGACGGCGAGGCACAGCCCCAGTCGATGTTCGGCATGATCCGTCACACCCATGCAACGAGCCCGCAGGGCACGATCGTCGCCTACTCGGACAATGCCGCGGTGATGGAAGGCGGGCTGGTGCAGCGTTGGCAACCCGACGGGCCGGAGCATCGCTACACGGCCGAACCCGCGCTGGTGCACACCCTCATGAAGGTCGAGACCCACAACCACCCGACCGCGATTTCACCCTTTCCGGGCGCCGCCACCGGTGCCGGGGGAGAAATTCGCGACGAGGGCGCCACGGGGCGCGGTGGACGGCCGAAGGCCGGTCTGGCCGGATTTCACGTTTCCAACCTTCACCTGGATCCTGCCCACCCCGAGCCCTGGGAGGCGGCGCCGACGGGTCGTCCGGCGCACCTGGCCAGCGCCTTGCAGATCATGGTCGACGGTCCCATCGGCGCCGCGGCGTTCAACAACGAGTTCGGGCGTCCCAACCTCTGCGGTGTGTTCCGCGTGTTTGAACAAGGCGCCGCGGGCCGCACTTGGGGGTATCACAAGCCCATCATGCTCGCCGGCGGCCTGGGCGAGGTGGCGGACGCACATACGCACAAGATTGCCTTCGGCGCCGGCACCCTGCTGGTCCAGCTTGGCGGCCCCGGCATGCGTATCGGTCTCGGCGGGGGCGCCGCGTCCAGCCTGACCACGGGGGCCAACGCCCAGCACCTGGACTTCGACTCGGTGCAGCGTGGAAATCCGGAGATGCAGCGGCGCGCGCAGGAAGTCATCGACGCGTGTCGCGCCCTTGGAGCGGCAAACCCGATTCTCGCCATTCACGACGTCGGTGCTGGCGGCCTGTCCAACGCATTTCCCGAACTCGTGGAGGGAGCGGGCGTCGGCGCCCGATTCGAACTCCGCGACGTGCCGGTCGAGGAAAGCGGCATGAGTCCGCGCGAAATCTGGTGCAATGAAAGCCAGGAACGCTATGTGCTGGCGATTGCGCCCGAGTCGCTCGATGCGTTCGCGGCGCTGTGCGCGCGCGAGCGTTGTCCGTTTGCCGTGGTGGGCGAAGCCACGGAGCAGCCACGGCTCGAGGTCGGCGACCGTCTCTTGCCGGAGCAGCCGGTGGACATGCCTCTGGCCGTGCTTCTGGGCAAGCCGCCGCGGATGGTGCGGGACGTCCAGCGCGAGTCGGTGACTTTTCCCGACGTGGATCTCACCAGTGTGACCCTGGAGTGGGCGACGACGACCGTGTTGCGGCACCCCAGCGTGGCGAGCAAGCGCTTCCTCATCAACATCGGTGACCGTACCGTGGGCGGGCTGTCGCACCGCGATCCCATGGTTGGTCCCTGGCAAGTTCCGGTGGCCGACTGCGCCATCACCCTTGCCGATTACGCGGGCACACGCGGCGAAGCCATGGCCATGGGTGAACGCACACCCCTGGCCGTCAGCGATGCGCCCGCCTCGGGGCGCATGGCCGTTGCCGAAGCCCTGACAAATCTGCTCGCCGCGCCGGTGGCGTCGCTGTCGCGTGTCAAGCTTTCCTGCAACTGGATGGCCGCATGCGGACAGCCCGGGCAGGATGCCGCATTGTTCGAGACCGTGCGTGCCGTGGCACTGGACGTGTGCCCGCAGTTGGGGATCGCCGTGCCGGTGGGCAAGGATTCGCTGTCGATGCATACGCGTTGGCAGGAGCAAGGAGTGGCGCGCAGCGTCACCTCGCCGGTGTCACTCGTGGTCTCGGCGTTCGCTGTGCTCAATGACGTGCGCGGTGCCTGGACGCCGCAGCTGCGCGCCGACGCGGGGCCCAGCGTGCTCGTGCTCATTGACTTGGGGCATGGGCGCCAGCGCATGGGTGGAGGCATCCTGGCGCAGGCGCTGGGCCAGGTGGCGCAGCCGGTCCCGGATCTTGACGATACCCAGGACCTCGTGCGGCTGCATGCCGCCCTCGCCGCGCTGCGGGAGCAGGATGCCGTGCTCGCCTATCACGATCGAAGCGACGGCGGTCTGTGGGCCGCGGCGTGCGAGATGGCCTTTGCGGGCCGCCTGGGTCTGGCACTGAACCTCGACCTGCTGGTCACGGCCGCCGAGGCGCTGCCCGACGAGGGCGACGCCAAGAACTGGACCCAGCAAGTTGCCACGCGTCGCAACGATCTCGCCCTGCGCGCACTCTTCAACGAAGAGCTCGGCATCGTGCTGCAGGTGGCGGTCAAGCGTCGTGACCTCGTGCTGCAAACGCTGCGCGCGCACGGGCTCTCCGCGTGCAGTCACGTGGTGGGGCAGGTGCGCCCGGGCGACGGTATCGATGTCTGGCTCGACACCCGTCAGGTGTTCAGCGCTCGCCGCGAGGCCCTGTTTGCGCATTGGGACCACGTTTCGACCCGTATCGCCACGCAGCGCGACAACCCGGCATGCGCCGAATCGGAGCATGCCGTGGGTCGCGGGGACGATGCCGGCCTGCACGCCAGCCTCACCTTCGATCTCGATGAAGACGTCGCTGCACCCTTCATTGCGCGTGGCGTTCGCCCGCGGGTGGCCATTTTGCGCGAGCAAGGGGTCAATTCGCAGCGCGAAATGGCGTGGGCCATGGACCGCGCCGGCTTCGACACGCATGACGTCCACATGACCGACCTCATCGCCGGGCGCGCCGACCTCACGCGCTTCCGCGGCTTCGTTGCTTGCGGAGGCTTCAGCTACGGCGATGTGCTTGGAGCCGGCGAGGGCTGGGCGCGCAGCATCTTGTTCAGTACGGAGTTGCGTGATCAGTTTGCAGGGTTCTTTGCTCGTACCGACACCTTCGCGCTCGGCGTTTGCAACGGATGCCAGATGCTCGCGGCGCTGGCCGACCTGATCCCTGGCGCGCAGGCCTGGCCCCGATTTACGCGCAACAAGTCCGAGCAGTACGAGGCAAGGCTTGCGATGGTCGAGGTGCTGCCGTCGCCCTCGCTGTTCTTCAGCGGAATGGCGGGCAGCCGTATGCCCATCGTGGTCGCGCATGGCGAGGGTTTCGCCGATTTCTCAAGCCAGGGTGACCCGGGGCGACTCGATGCCGCGCTGCGTTTCGTCGATGGAGCGGGCAGCCCGACCGAGGTGTACCCGCTCAACCCGAACGGCAGCATGGGCGGACTGACGGGTGTGACCACGGCGGATGGACGCTTCACGGCCTTGATGCCGCACCCGGAGCGCGTGTTCCGGGGGCTGCAGTTCAGCTGGGCGCCGGGCGCCTGGGGTGACGCGTCGCCGTGGATGCGCATGTTCCGCAACGCCAGGGCCTGGTGTGCTTGAGCGCGCGACATCCGGCGCCAGCAGCACCCGGTTCGGGGGGCTGGACACGCTGCGAGGTTTCGCCATCGCCTGGATGATGGCTTTCCATTTCAGTTTTGACCTGAATTGGTTCGGTTTCATTCATGTCGATTTGTACCGCGACCCCTTCTGGCTCTACCAGCGCGCGACCATCGTCACCATTTTCGTGTTCACGGCCGGGCTGACCCAGGCCTGGGGAGACGCGCGGGCGCGAAGCGAGATGGCCTTTTTGCGACGCTGGGCGCAGATTTTCGGCTGCGGCCTGCTCGTCGCGGTGGGCAGTTGGATGGCTTTTCCCGACAGCTTCATCTATTTCGGCATTCTCCAGGGCATGGCGGCCATGCTGCTGGTGCATCACCTGTTGACGCGAAAACTCGGGGCCTGGGTGCTGCTGCTGGTTCCGATCGCGTTGGTCGCGCCACATCTGTGGGGAAGCACCGCGTTCGATGGTCGATGGCTGAACTGGACCGGATTGATTGCGCACAAGCCCATCACCGAAGACTACGTACCGCTGCTGCCCTGGTTCGGCGTGTTTGCGCTCGGCGCGGGGGTGGGGTATTTGCTGCGGCGTGTCGAGTTTCAGCCGGTGGCCGCGCTGCCCACGTGCACAGTGCTGGCGTGGCTGGGACGACGCCCGCTGACCATTTACATGCTGCACCAGCCGGTGTTGATCGGCGCGCTGTGGGTCATCGTGAAGGTGCTGGCCGCCCTCAGCATTCGATGATGTTCACCGCGAGGCCGCCGCGCGCGGTCTCCTTGTATTTCGAACGCATGTCGGCGCCGGTTTCACGCATGGTCTTGATGACCTTGTCGAGCGACACGTGGTGCCGGCCGTCGCCGTGCAGTGCCATGCGTGCGGCGTTGATGGCCTGCACTGCACCCATCGCATTGCGTTCGATACACGGGATCTGCACCAGGCCTCCGACCGGATCGCAAGTGAGTCCGAGGTGGTGCTCCATACCGATTTCCGCCGCGTTCTCCACCTGCGTGGTGCTGCCCCCGAGCACGGCGCACAGCGCTCCCGCCGCCATGCTGCACGCCACACCGACCTCGCCCTGACAGCCGACCTCGGCACCTGATATCGATGCGTTTTCCTTGTACAGTAGTGCAATCGCTCCTGCGGTCAGCAAAAAATCGATGATTCCCTGCGGATCCGGGTCAGGGGTCAGCGCCGCGTAATAGTGCAACACGGAGGGGATGATGCCGGCAGCGCCGTTGGTGGGGGCCGTGACCACCCGGCCGCCAGCGGCGTTTTCCTCGTTGACGGCGAGCGCCCACAGGTTCACCCAGTCGAGCGCGGCAAGCGGGTCGCCGCCGCGTACGCGCGGACGCGCCTGCAGGGCCTGGAACAGTGCCGGTGCACGCCGTCGAACCCCCAGACGCCCGGGGAGCACGCCTTCACTGCGGCATCCCCTGTGCACGCAGCGTCGCATCTCTTCCCAGATGCGCAGCAGTCCGGCGTCGATATCGGCGTCGGTGCGCCAATGCCGCTCATTGATGCGCATCACGTCGGCGATGGCGCAGCCGAGTCGACGGGCATGCTCCAGCAGCTCGTCCGCGCTGTGGAACGGAAGCACCGGCGCGATTGATTCGACGTCGGGTACGGCACCAGCCTCCTGCGCCGCGTCGATGACGAAGCCACCGCCGATGGAGTAGTACACACGTTCGAGCAGCGGCACCGAGGCAGCATCAAAGGCGGTGAAACGCAGACCGTTCGGGTGCAGGGGCAAGGGGCGGCCGGTCTGGAATCGAAGATCGGTGGCCAGTTTGAAGGGAATCGCCGTGGAGCCAAGCAGCGACAGCCAGCCTTCGGTGCGCACCGCCTCGATCAGCGCCGGGATCGTGTCGACGTCAACGGTATCGGGCTCCTTGCCCATCAAACCCAGCAGCACGGCGACATCGGTACCGTGCCCGCGGCCGGTGGCTGCGAGGGATCCGTACAGTCTGCATTCGACCCGCGCGGTTGATCCCAGCAGGCCCGCATCGCCCAGCGCCAGCGCGAATGTGCGCGCCGCCCGCATTGGCCCCACCGTATGCGAGCTCGATGGCCCGATGCCGATCTTGAACACGTCGAAAACCGAAACAGACATGGTTGGATATCCCTGGACGCAGCGCCCGTTGCAGTTCAGGCCGCCACTGCGCATGCATTGGCGAGATCGGATGCGAATGCGTCCACGGTCTCGGGCAGGGTGTCCCATGCGCACATCAGTCGGCAGCCACCACCGGCAATGAACTCATAGAACTTCCACCCGGCCGCGTGCAGCCTGGTGATGACTGCCGCGGGGAGCTGGGCGAACACCGCGTTCGCCTGGGTCGGATAGAGCACCCGGACACCCGGCAGATGGTGAATGGCCGCATGCAAGCGTTGCGCCATCGCGTTGGCGTGGCGGGCGTTACGGAGCCAGGTGTCATGCTCGAGCATGCCGACCCAGGGGGCCGAGATGAAGCGCATCTTGGATGCAAGTTGGCCGGCCTGCTTCACACGCCACGCGAAATCCACTGACAGATCACGGTCGAAAAACACCACGGCCTCGCCCACTGGAAGCCCGTTCTTGGTGCCTCCGAAGCACAGCACGTCGACCCCGGCACGCCAGGTGATTTCCGACGGATGCACGTCCAGGGAGGCCACGGCATTGGCGAAGCGCGCTCCGTCCATGTGCAGTTTCAGGTGCCGACGCTTGGCGATGGCTGCGATCGCGCGAACCTCTTCCACCGAGTAAACCGTACCGACCTCGGTCGACTGGGTGATCGATACGACTTTGGGCTTTGGATAATGGATGTCGCTGCGGCGGTTGACCATGTACTCCACGGCATCCGGCGTGAGCTTGCCCAGACGCGAAGCTTCGTCGTCCCCTTCGGCGACAAGCAGCTTGGAACCGTTCGAGAAAAACTCCGGTCCGCCGCATTCGTCGGTTTCGATGTGTGCCATGGGCGCGCAAATCACGCTGTGGTAACTCTGGCACAAGGACGCCAGGGCGAGGGAGTTCGCCGCGGTGCCGTTGAACACGTAATACACATCGCAATCGGTCTGGAACAGATCACGGAGCATATCGGTCGAGCGCGCAGTCCACGCATCGTCGCCGTAAGCCGGCTGGTGGCCACTGCCATTGGCGTCGAGAATGGACTGCAGGGCTTCGGGGCAGATTCCGGCGAGGTTGTCGCTGGCGAACTGCTGTCGCGTGGGGAGGGACGTGAGAGTGGATGTGCTCATGGTTGAGAGGGCTTCAGGGTATTGGGGATAGGCTATCCATTCGACCCTGAATCCGCCGGCGCTTCAAGCCTTGCGACAAATGACCCGTTCAGGCACGTGTTCAGGCACGTGTCTGGTACGAAACCTGACCAGTGCCAGGGATGCCAGTCGCGACGGCCCGGGCGTAGCTACCATGCAGGTGTGATTGGACGAAGGAACCACCCATGCTGCTCGAGGCTTTGCTGGCATTTGCTCACATTTCGTCGGTCCTGTTGCTGGTGGTATTCCTGTCCGCGAAAACGGCTGTGCTCCACGCCGATGTTGCCGGGCCGCGGCCGGGTGTGGCGTGGCTGGCACGCCTGCGGCGCCTGGACGGCTGGACCTGGGTGGGGTTCACGGCGATTGCCGTCTCCGGGGCTGCGAGGGTGCTGTGGGGAGCCAAGGGGTGGCATTGGTATGTCGCCAACCCCTTGCTCTGGGTCAAGATCGCTCTGTTCGCCGCCATGGTTGCGATGGCACCGGGGGCATCGCGTGAACTGGCACGTTGGCAGGACGTAGCGGCAGGCGCGGATGCGCTGCGCGCCCATCGCAAGCGCCTCATGTGGCAGGCGCACCTGATGGTGCTCATTCCCCTGTTTGGCTGCCTGCTGGCGTACGGTTTCTGACGTTGGCGCCGTTGTCCGGGCGGGCGAGGACGATGCCCGCCGAAACGACATCAAACATCGCGGCTGCGCAGTGAAGCCGCCTCGACGCATCTGGCGATGCAGCGAGTGACCGGTGAGACCTGACCCGGTGCAACCCACCGTGACAATCCCGCGCGCATCGCCGGGGGAACCGGGAATGCGCGCGACTTCGATTACTGCGTGATCTTTGCTGCCGCCAACAGTTGTTGTTGATACTTCTGCACGGTTTCGCGTTGCAATTCCTGCGCGATCTGCGGCTTGAGTTGGTCCAGGGTCGGCGGCTTTGCCGGGCGGGTCTTTTCCAGCTTGATCACATGCCAGCCGAACTGCGTCTGCACCGGGGTTGTGGTGTATTGACCTGGCTTGAGCTTGGCCAATGCCGCGGCGAATGGCGGCACGTAGTTCGCCGGGGTGGACCAGCCAAGCTGACCACCGTTGGCGGCGGATCCGGTGTCCTTGGAGTCCTTCTTCGCCAGTTCGGAGAATTTCGCGCCCTTCTTCAGCTGGGCGATGATGTCCTTGGCCTCTTTTTCAGTCGGCACCAGGATATGTTCGGCTTCATATTCGGTCGTGCCGAACGATTTGACAAACTCATCGTACTTTGCCTTGACCTGCGCGTCGGTCACCGGATGCTTTTTCAGATACTCACCGAACAGCGTGTTGATGAGGATGTTCTCGCGCTGGGCCTGGATCTCCTGCTCGACGTCCTTGCGCTTGTCGATGCCATCCTTTTCGGCCTGCTGCACCACCACGGCGCGCAGGATCAGTTCCTTTTTGACCTGATCCTTGAGTTCCGGTGTGGCGGGGCGGCCGGATTGCTGCGCGACACTGGCGGCGACGGCGTCGACCGTCGCTTGGGCAATGGGTTGACCGTTGACGGTGACGGCAGTCTGCGCGTGGGCGCCTGCCGCCATGATCAGCGCGAGAACGGCCGGAATGAGCTTCAGCTTGGGTTGGGACATGACTGGGAGTTGGAAGGTTTCAGATTCCGGAAGGCGGGCACAGATGCAGTGGCATCAAACGCGATGCCTCGTCCGGTGTTCGCAGTTCTGCCGAAAGTGCGTGGATGTCGGTTGGAAACATCGAAGCCAGGGCATCATACACGAGGCGATGTCGCGCGGGCCTTGACAAACCCGCGAAGCGGATGCTCGTGACGCTGACATGGAAATGGCTGCCACGCGCATCATGGCCGCCATGACCGAGGTGGCGGTGAGATTCGTCGGTGACCACGACCCGGTCGCCGGGGAACGCAGCGCCCAACAGCTGTTCAATGCGTGCGCGTCTGCTCATGCCCGTGACGGCATTTCCCGGGCGATCAGCACCGATTGAACGACGGCGAACAACGCGGTGATGCCAAGGCTGCCAAACAGCTTGAAGTTCACCCAGGTCGCCGTCGGGTAATGAAAAGCGACCCAGAGGTTCGCAGCGCCCATGATGGCGAAATACACGGCCCACGACCAATTGAGCTTGTCCCAGGCGCGTGCGGGGAGATCAAGCTGCTGGCCGAGTAGTTCGCGAATGAAATTGCGATGCAGCACCCACCGCCCGCCGAGCAGGGCGGTGGTGAAGACCCAGTACAGCACGGTCGGCTTCCACTTGATGAAGGCTTCGTCGTGCAGCAGCAGCGTCGCTCCTCCGAATACGACCACAATGACAAAGCTGATCCAGAGCATGGGCTCAACCTTGCGTCCGCGCAGTCGCACCCAGGCGATCTGCGCAATGGTCGCGGCAATCGCAACGCCGGTGGCGGCGTAGATGCCGCCGAGTTTGAACGCCGCAAAGAACAGAATGATGGGGAGGAAGTCGAACAGAAGTTTCATATGCACATTATCTCTGTCCGTTGGTGGCGTCAGGCGCCGGCTGACCTTCGGGCGCGAAGTCGAGTGACGCCGAATTGATGCAGTAGCGCATCCCGGTCGGTCCGGGGCCGTCGGGGAATACATGGCCGAGGTGCGCTTCGCACCGGGCGCAGCGAACCTCGGTGCGGACCATGTTGTGACTGCGGTCATCGAGTTCGCGCACAGCGGCGGTGGCGGTGGGCGCGGTAAAGCTGGGCCAGCCGCAACCAGCGTCAAATTTGGTCGTGGAGTCGAACAGCGCGGCGCCACAGCAAACGCATCGATAGCTGCCGTCGCCGCGATGGTCCCAGTATTTTCCAGTGAACGGAGCTTCGGTGCCGCTGCAGCGCGTGACACGGTACTGCTCCGGTGTGAGGCGTTCGCGCCAGAGGGAGTCGTCGTCGGTGGTCATGGTGGAAGTCATCGGGATCGCGTGAGAGGCTACGAAAAATCAGGACGAGCACGACAGCGCCGCAGGGGGCGCCCCATCGGCGGGAGGGTCGGCGTAGGCGGCGTGCGCGGGCTGATCGGCGTAGGGAGACCGAAGTACCGCCAGCAAGGCGCGGGCAGGCTCGAAATCGCCGCCCTCAGCCGCATGAATGGCATCTTGTGCCAAATGGTGCCGCAGCACGTAGCGCGGACTGACCTGTTGCATGCCGGCGCGCCGCGCCTGGCTGGAGCCCGCCGCGCGCCGCAGGCGCGAGGCATACCGCGTCATCCATGTCGCGAATGCTGCCGGGTCGGCCGCGAA
>DAICZP010000097.1 GCA_027311065.1 Thiomonas sp.
GGAAGGGACATGGGCTGGGAGCCAGGGGCATTGGGTTGGGAAGATCCATGGGCCGCGGGCAAGCGTCCAGCGGATGGCACGCACTGTACGCAAAAAATTCGGGTCCACTCCCGTGTCAGGAATTTTCCCTCGCCCCCGACAAACGAGCACGAGGCGCCCGCATGACGCCGTGCTGCGAGGCAACATCAAACCAAGGGGGAAGACGACCATGAACGGAGCAACCGGGACAGTGTCCATGGCGCAGAGACACACAGTCGCCAAAGCGTGGGGATGGGTCGAATCGGTGCTGGACTGGCTGCGCGCGCCAGCCTTGCTCGCAGCTCGGTTGTATGTGTCCTATGTCTTTTTCTGGTCGGGCTTGCAGAGTCTGCGTGACTGGTCAGGCACGCTGTGGCTTTATCAGAACGAATTTCACGTTGCTCCCATGCCGCCACTGTTGGCCGCGGTGGTGGGAACGGGCGGTGAACTCCTCCTGCCCCCGCTGGTCGCCCTGGGCCTGGTTGGCCGCTTTGGTGCGCTGGGACTGTTCGTGGTCAATCTGGTGGCACTGCTGTCGTACATGTACGCGCTGCAGACGCCCGCGATCATGTTTCACTTCATCTGGGGCGGCCTGATGCTGATGATCGCACTGTGGGGCCCGGGGCGCTGGTCGATCGACGCGCTGCGCCAGCGCGATTGATGGCGACCGAGGAGAGTTCTGCATGCAACCGCGCGACCTTCTTGCCCGACTCGACGCACTGCGTTGGAACAGGTTTCACACCACCGTCACGCTGGCCCTCGGTGTCGGCTGGCTGCTGGATGCCTTCGAGGTGACCATCGTCGGTAATGTCATCGGGGTTTTCAAACATCTCTGGCACCTGAGCGACACGCAAGCCTCCTGGGTGCTGAGCATCTGGTTCGTCGGTCTGACGATCGGTGCCTATGGGTTTGGCTTCCTGGCTGACCGCTACGGACGCCGCCGACTGTTTCTCCTGACGCTGGTCCTCTATGGGAGCTTCACGCTACTGACTGCGCTCGCGTGGAATTACGGCGCACTGCTGGCGTTCCGGCTGCTGACCGCCATCGGGGTCGGCGCCGAGTACTCGGCCATCAATTCGGCGATTGCAGAGTTCATCCCCGCGGCGAGGCGCGGGCGCGCGAACGCAGCGGTGATGAACTTCTGGTCGCTGGGTGCGATTTTCGCGGCTTTGGTCACCCTTTATCTGGTCAACGCGTTGCCCGCGGAGTACGGTTGGCGCGTCGCGTTCGGCTTTGGTGCGCTCGTTGCGTTGAGTACCGCATGGATGCGCCGCAGCATTCCCGAATCGCCGCGTTGGCTGCTTGAACAGGGGCGTGTCCGCGAAGCCGAGCAGGTGGTGCTGGGAATCGAGCAGGGACGGACGCATTGGGATGCGACCGTCCCTGCCGAAGCAACAAAGCACGACGCCACGCGCCGCGGCGTGTGGGCGCAGTCACGGGAGCTTGTTCGCCGCCATCCCGGGCGCGTTGCGCTTGGCTGCGCGCTCGACTTCTCGGAAGCAGCGGGCTACTACGGGCTGTTCGCATTCCTGGCCTTGTTCATTTTGCCGGCAGTGCACGTGCCCGACGGCTTCGCGCCGTTCTTCTACCTGATCGGGAACATGGGCGCACTCATCGGTGGCGGCCTCGTCGTGCTGCTGCTGGACCGCGCCGGGCGCAAGTCGACGGTGCCAATGTTTTATTTGCTGGCGGCAGGGGGGGTGCTCGTGCTGGCCGCGTCTATGCGCACCGGCGCATGGGGCTGGGTGCTGGCGGCGTTCACCCTGGCCAACCTGCTGGCCACCGGCGGTTGGATTTCCGCCTACCCGACCTTCTCGGAAATATTCCCGACCGAGTTGCGCGCCACCGGCATTGGCATCTCCGTGGCCGTGGGGCGACTGGGCGCCTTCGCCGCGCCGCTGGTGCTGACCGCGGTGTCCGATCGCTTCGGCATGATTCCGGCGCTGCTTTTACTCGCCAGCTTCTGGCTGATCGGTGCGGTGGCGATGCTGCCGTGGATGCTCTGGGGCGTGGAGGGGCGTGGCCGCACGCTGGAGGCGATGCTGAAGCCACAGGGTGTGCGGTGAGCGGCGCAGGGCCATCCGAGCATGTTCCTTTGACGCTGCGGCCAGGCCGCAGTTGACCGCTGGATGATCGGTACCGGCCTGCCGACATCGCCGCATAGGCAGCGGCACGGGCTCGGGCAGCAGGCGCGGAAGCAAAGCTGGCGGCATCGTGGTCTCCAGGTCATCGGGAACGGGATCGGCGGGGTTCGCGGATATTCTGTACTAGTCGTTCCATTATTGATCGCGAATCTAGCCATGAATTGCTCGCAGCCTGAGTGTCAGGATTTCCGATCTCGCCCGACACAGTAGGCGTTACCCGCTGAATCCGGGCGACGATCCCGCGTTGCCACCGCCGGCCGCGCATGCCTTGACCCAAACCAAATGCTGGAGAACGCAATGCCCTCATTCAAGTCGATCACCCTTGCCATTGCCGCCTCGGCCGGCCTGCTGTTCGGAGCCACCGCGCCCGCGCGCGCCGACTATGTGCAGCCGCACATTTCCCACCCGGCCTTCGGGCGCGTGCGCGTCGTCGTGCCGGTCACCAGCGCCGACCCGGCGGTGTGGGCCTTCAAGCTGAAAAACCTTCTCAACAGCGAAAACACCATCAAGCAGTGGCATGGCACCCTGCAGGCGCATGTCGTGCTGTACGGCGCGGGTGTCAAGATGCTGCTCCAACCGATGAACGATGACGTGAAGTCAGCCGTCGACGCGCTGCGCGCTGATGGCGTGCACTTCGACATCTGCAACAACACCCTCAAGGGCATGAATCTCGACTGGCATCAGCTCGACGGCGTGAAGGAAAGCGACATCGTGCCCGCCGGCTTCCTGCAGGTCGGCTGGCTGGCCAACCATGGCTGGGCCGTGGAGGCGATGAACTGAGCATGCGCTTCGAGCGCACGCGCGCCGAAGGGTGGGCGGCCGGCGTCGTCGCATTGGCGGCAGTGGCCGCCCGAGCGAGCGGCGTCAGCACCCTGATGTTCCCCGAACTGGGGGCGTTGGCGCATGACGTGTTCACGCGCCCTCAAGGAGCGTGGGCGCGTGCGCCCGGGATGCTGGCCTTCACCCCCGCGTTGACGGCGTTCATCGGCCTGGGGCTGGCCCGCTGGTTGCCGCTGGGCCTGCCGGCGCTGATGCTGAGCCTTGGCAGCTCGCTGCTGTTGCTGGCGTTGCTTCGCTCACCGGTGGCGCCGGCGATCTCGGCGGGCATGCTGCCGGTTGCGCTGCGCGTGCGCAGCCCCTGGTACCCGGGTTCGATCCTGCTCGTGACGGGAATTCTGGCCGTGGTGGTGGTGCTGCGCGCCGTGTTGCGCCGCCGTCCGCCGCCCGCGGACAACGGCGCGTCGCGTGCCGATGACCAGACCGAGATGCCGGCGCGCGGCTGGCGCTGGCTTCCGGGCTACGCATGGTTCGCGCTGCCAGGCAGCGCGGGCGCGATGCACTGGCACCTGCTGCTGGTTCCGCCGGTGTTCGTGATCGCCTACGAAATGTTTGCCCACCCGGATATCTGCCCGTGGCGGGCGCGGCCCTGGGGGCTGCTGGCGGCCTGCGCAGGTGGTGCAGCCGCGGGGGCGGCAATGGTGGCGTGGCTGGGCCCCGGGCCAGTGTCGGCGGTCGCCAGCCTCACCGTTGGAATTGTGCTCCTGCGCGCACTCGACCTGCACGCGCCGCCGGCGCTGGCCATCGGGCTGTTACCCCAGATCATCCCGGACCCGGGACCGCACTTTGTCGCGTCTGTCGCGCTGCTGTGCCTTTGGCTGGTCACCAGTTTCGCGCTTGCCAGCCGGATCCCTGGAAATCTTTCACATGCAAGGAGACCCGCATGACCGCACCCAGTGAACGCCTTGGCATCATCGGCGGCAGTGGCCTGTATGCCTTCGACGGTCTGCGCGACGTCGCGCAGCACGTCGTCGAGACCCCCTACGGCTCCCCCTCCGATGCCATTGTCACCGGGCAACTGGGGGATGCGCCGGTCGCGTTCCTGGCGCGACATGGCCGGGGTCACCGACTGATCCCGTCGGAAGTCCCGTACCGCGCCAATCTTTATGCCCTGAAGCTGCTTGGCGTGCGCACCCTGCTGGCGATTTCGGCGGTGGGCTCCCTGCGCGAGGACATCGCCCCGCTCGACATGGTCATCCCCGACCAGTTCATCGATCTGACGCGTGCGCGGGCGTCCACCTTCTTCGGTGATGGCGTTGTCGCCCATGTGGCCATGGCCGAGCCGACCTGCGGGGCGCTGCGCAGCCGCCTGGCCTTGGCCGTGGAGGCCGCTGCGCCAAAGGGAATCCGCCTGCATCGGAGCGCGACCTACGCCTGCATCGAGGGGCCGACCTTCTCCACGCGCGCTGAATCGTCCATGTTGCGGGCGCTGGGCGCCGACATCGTCGGCATGACCAATATGCCCGAGGCGAAGCTCGCGCGTGAGGCCCAGATCGCCTACGCCACGCTCGCCCTGGTCACTGACTACGACTGCTGGGACGCCGCACGCGAGCCTGTCACTGCCGAGCTGGCGATTGCCAATCTCATGCGCAACGCCTCGGCGGCGCAGCGCGTCGCCACCGCGCTCATCGACATGCTCCACGCGAAGCCCTTGGAGTCCACGGCACACCAGGCCCTGCACACGGCATTGGTGACCCCCCTGGACCGGCTCACGGGCGAACAGCGGGTGCGCATCGACGTTCTGCTGCGCTGATTCCGCGCGAGTGTCAGGAATTTCGGCACACAGCGACCAACGCATGACACTTGCAAGCACGCCGACATTCACGGCGTGCGCAATTCCAACGAATGGAAGCCAAGCGATGCATGCCACCGTCCACCTGCTGCGAAACTCGGATTTCCCCCCGCTGCGGCGTCGCGCGCTGCGCACGCTGCAGGTCAACCTCGGCTACCGCTGCAACCAGACCTGCCAGCACTGTCATGTGAACGCCGGACCGCATCGCACCGAGGCGCTGGACGCCGACAATGCCGCGCTTGTCATCCAATTGCTGCGCAAGGGCGGCATCAGCACGCTCGACCTGACCGGCGGCGCGCCTGAACTGAATCCACATTTTCGCGACATTGTGATGCAGGCGCGCGCCGCTGGTATGCGCGTCATCGACCGCTGCAACCTCAGCATTCTGTTCGAGGCCGGGCAGCAGGATCTGGCCGGCTTTCTCGCCGAACAGCGTGTCGACGTCACGGCTTCGCTGCCCTGCTACACGGAAGACAATGTCGACGCCCAGCGCGGCAATGGGGTATTCCAGAAGAGCATCCAGGCCCTGCAGTGGCTCAACCGCCTCGGTTACGGCGCACCGGGCAGCGGCCTCGCGCTGGATCTGGTTTACAACCCGCTCGGCGCCCATCTCCCGCCCGCGCAGGACGCGCTCGAATCCGACTACAAGCGCCTGCTCGGCGAGCGCTTCGGCATTGTGTTCAACCGGCTCCTCACCATCGCCAACATGCCGATCCAGCGCTTCGGCAGCATGCTGGTGTCCAAAGGCCAGTTCGACGCCTACATGACGCTGCTTCGCGCCAGCCACCGCGACGACAACCTCGATGGCGTGATGTGTCGCGACACCGTCTCGGTCGACTGGCAGGGATACCTCCATGATTGTGACTTCAACCAGATGCTGGGTCTCCCGCTGAGCATCAAGCCGCAAAGCGACGCGCGCATGCACTTGCGCGACCTGCTCGCCGCACCGGACGCGCTGACCGACCAGCCGATCACCGTGGCGGCGCACTGCTACGGCTGCACGGCGGGCCAGGGCAGCAGTTGTGGCGGCGCCTTGCGTTCGTCGCCCCAGTCGGTGGCCGCCTGACGCCGACCAGCATGCGCAACGCTTCACATTCGGCGCCGCGACCCGTGGCGCGGCTGTTGGTCGCGCTTTTGCTGATGGGCGCGGCAGGGGTGGGCATCGCCAGCCTGCCGCACGGCGCATCCGGTCTGGAGGCACTGCGTCAAAAATTGATGGCGCTACACGCGCTTCAGGTTGCGCATCCGACCGACTTCGCAGCCGGATTTTTTACGCTTTACGTGGTCGTGACCGCCTTGTCAATTCCCGCCGCGGCGCTGTTCACGCTCGCCGGAGGCGCATTGTTCGGCTTCTGGACCGGCGTCGCGCTGGCGTCGTTCGCCTCGGCGCTCGGCGCGACACTGGCCTTTGCATCCGCGCGCTGGATCCTTGCGCCCTGGGCGCGTGCGCGCCTCGGCCCACGGAAGGCGGCGATCGATGCGGGCATGCAACGGGATGGATCGTTCTACCTGTTCGGGATGCGTCTGGTTCCGGTGTTCCCCTTCTTCATCGTCAACCTGGCGATGGGTCTGACCGACATGCCGGTGCGACGCTTTTATTGGGTAAGCCAGCTCGGCATGCTGCCGGCGACGGCGGTGTATGTGGCGGCAGGAACACGCGTCGCAAGCATCCATGACATGCGATCGATCACGTCGCCTTCGCTGCTGCTGACGTTTGGATTGCTGGGCCTGCTTCCACTGCTCGCGCGCGTCGCTCTGCGTCGTATCGCGTCGATGCGCCGCCTTGCGCGCTGGGCGCGGGCGCGGCCGCGCCGCTTCGACCGCAACGTCGTGGTCATCGGCGCCGGCGCCGCCGGGCTGGTGGCCTCCTATGTCGCCGCGGCGGCCAAGGCGCGTGTGACCCTGGTCGAGTCAAGCGCGATGGGGGGCGACTGCCTCAACACCGGCTGCGTCCCGTCGAAGGCCCTGCTACACGTCGCGCGCAGCGTTCACGCGATGCGCCACGCCGGCGAACTTGGCGTGCGAGTAACGCCACCGACGGTCGACTTCGCCGCGGTGATGCGCCGCGTTCGTGCGGTCGTCACCGAGGTCGCGCCCCACGACTCGGTCGAACGCTATCGCGATCTCGGCGTCGAGGTGTTGCGCGGGCGTGCTCGCATCACGTCGCCCTGGACGGTGCAGGTGCAAGCCGAGGACGGCACGCGGGAGTTGCGCACACGCGCCATCGTGGTCGCCGCTGGCGCCCGGCCCCTGGTTCCGCCCATTCCGGGGCTGGATCAGGTCGACTACCTGACCTCCGACACCGTGTGGGGGTTGACCGAGCTGCCGCGCCGGCTGCTGGTGCTCGGCGGCGGCCCCATCGGCTGTGAACTGGCGCAGGCGTTCGCGCGCCTTGGCAGCCAGGTCACATTGATGGAAATGCAGCCCAGGATCCTGGTACGCGAGGACGCCGACGTGGCCGCCGAAGTCGAGGCGGCACTGCGCGCCGACGGGGTCGCGCTGCTGACCGGGCACAAGGCCCTGGCAGCGCGCATCGACAACGGCGCACGCCGCATGCGCGCGCAGGGTGACGATGGTGACATCGAGATCGAATTCGACGCCTTGCTGTGCGCGCTCGGCCGCGTCGCGCGCACCCAGGGCTATGGACTGGAGGAACTCGGCGTCGCGTTGCGGGCCAACGGCACGGTGGACGCCGACGCCGCATTGCGCACCAGCATTCCCACGCTGTACGTCTGTGGCGACGTCACCGGCCCGCTGCAGTTCACCCACGTGGCGGCGCATCAGGCGTGGACAGCGGCGGTCAATGCGCTGCTCGGCGGCTGGTGGAGCTTGAAGTCCGATCTGTCCGTGATTCCCTGGACCACCTTCACCGCCCCGGAGGTGGCCCGTGTGGGCCTGAGCGAGGAGGAGGCGCGCGCCAAGGGCGTCGCGATCGAGGTCACGCGCTACGCCCTGTCCGAACTGGACCGGGCGATCACCGAGGGCGCCACCGGCGGCTTCGTCAAGGTGTTGACGCCTCCCGGCAAGGATCGCATCCTGGGCGCCACCATCGTCGGCGAGCACGCCGGCGAGTTGCTCGCGGAGTTCGTGCTCGCGATGCGCCGTGGTCTGGGTCTCAACGCCATCCTTGGTACCGTGCATGCCTACCCGACGTGGAGCGAGGCCGCACGCGCCACGGCCGGCGCCTGGAAACGCGAGCACATGTCGCCGAGGTTGTTGAGCTGGGCCGAGCGCTTTTTTACCTGGCGGCGTGGATGATCTGCCGACAGACCTGGGCGCAGCGCCTGGCCATCATCGTGCCGGTTCGCAACGAGTCGGCGGTCGTGGAGGCAGCGCTACGGCGCCTGCAGGACCTGCGCAACCTCGGCGTCGAATTGATCGTCGTCGACGGCACCAGTACCGACGCCACCGCGACCCTCGCGCGGTGCTGGGCCGATACGGTGCTATCCACGCCTCCCGGGCGCGCCCGACAGCTCAATGCCGGCGCCGCGGCAAGCCAGCGCCAGCTACTGCTGTTCCTGCACGTCGACACAGCGCTCCCGCCCAACGCTGTGCAGGCGGCTCTCGCCGCGCTCGACGGTGGATACGGATGGGGCCGTTTCGACGTCACACTCGATCCCCCCGTGCCCGCGCTGCGCCTCGTGGCCGCCATGATGAACCTGCGATCGCGCCTTACGGGCATTTGCACGGGCGACCAGGCACTGTTCATGACCCGGGAGGTGTTCGACAGCGTCGGAGGATTTCCTGCGCAGGACTTGATGGAAGACATTGAAATCAGCCGGCGTCTGCGTCGCGCCGCTCGCCCGGCATGTCTTCGACTGAAGGTCACAACCTCGGGTCGGCGCTGGCTGCGCGACGGCGTCGCGCGCACCGTGCTGTTGATGTGGTGGTTGCGGCTGCGCTACGCCTGCGGCGCCGACCCCGCCGCGTTGGCGCGGTGGTATCGGGAGGCGCGCTGACCATGGCGGGCCCCACCTTGATCGTGTTTGCGAAGCCCCCGATTCCTGGCGTGGCGAAAACCCGCCTCATTCCGGCACTTGGTGCCACCGGTGCGGCACGGCTGGCGAACGCCCTGCTCGATCACGCATTGGAGCAAGGCGCCGATGCGGGCATCGGCCCGCTGCGTCTGCACATCAGCGCACGCCACCCCTTGCTGGCACGAGCGGCACGCCGGTACGGCGCGCGCCGGCGGCTGCAGCGCGGCGCCGACCTCGGTGCGCGCATGGCCCATGCCTTGCGGCTCGGATGCGCCACGCATGGATCGGCACTTCTGTATGGAACCGACTGCCCGGCGCTCGACGCCACACGTCTGCGGGGCGCGGCAGCAGCGCTGCGTGAAGCCCCTATCGTCTTTGTTCCGGCACGCGATGGCGGCTTTGCCTTGGTGGGCTGTCGGGATCAGGGGTTGGCAGCATTGACGTCGGTCTTTGCCAACCAGGCGTGGAGCCGAAGCGACGTCATGGACAGGATGCGTGCCGGCTTGCACGCTCGCGGGGCGACGTGGACCGAACTGGCCAGCGTGGACGACATCGATCGACCCGCGGACCTCGCACACCTGCCGCCCTTGATGCATCGGCTTGCGCTGGAGGGGCAATGCGACGGGTGATCCTCGCCGGGGCGGGACACGCGGGAGCCGAGCTCTTGCGCCAATGGGCCATCGATCCCGTGCCAGGGGTCGAGCTGGTCGTGGTCACGCCAGAGCCTTTGGCCCCGTACTCCGGGATGGTTCCGGGGTGGCTGGCCGGGCACTACACGTGGGAAGAATGCTGCATCGACTTCGCCCTCCTTTGCAAGCGGGCGAAGGCGCGGCTCGTGATCGACCGCGCGGCTGGATTGGACACAGCGCGCCGCCAACTCATGCTGGCGGGGACCGGATCGATTGAAGGCGACATCCTGGTGCTCAACATCGGCTCGACCGTGCGTGCGCCAACACATTCGGCCGTACGCATGCTCCCGACCCGCCCGTTGTCCGCGCTGCGCGGCGCGGTTGAAGGACTTGCGGGCGACCTGCGTGCGCTTGGTCGCGCGCCGGAATTGGTCGGCATCGGCGGTGGCGCCGCCGGGATCGAAGTCCTTCTGGGACTGCGGCGTCGCCTGCAGCGCACCGGCTTGCGCCCCACCTGTACGCTGCTCGGTCGCGACGATGCGCTCGTGCGTGGCCTCCCGCCCGGTGCCGCGGACCTCGCGCGGCGTTCGCTGGTTCGAGCAGGCGTGACCCTTCGGGGCGGCTTCGAGGCAATCGGCTTCGACAACGGGCATGTGCTTGCGGCAAACGGCGCCACGCAAAAGGCCGATGCCGTGCTTTGGGCGGCAGGCGCGGCGCCACACGCCTGGCCCGCCGAATCCGGCCTGGCCGTCGATGCGGCAGGGTTCGTCACCATCGACGCCACATTACGCTCCATCTCGCATCCGTGGGTCTTCGCGGTCGGCGACTGCGCCTCGTTCAACCCGCGTGCGTTACCCAAAGCCGGGGTGTTTTCGGTCCGCATGGGGCCGGTCCTGGCCGACAACGTCCGCGCAACCCTGCGCAACCGCACGTTGCGCCCCTATGTTCCACAGTCCAGGCAACTGGTGCTGATCAACACCGCGGACGGCGCCGCGATCGCAAGCCGTGGCGGCTACGTATGGCGTGGCCGGCTGGCCATGGCCTGGAAGGACTGGATTGATCGCCGCTTCCTTGCGCGCTACCGTTGAGCGCAAGGTCTGGAAACATTGGACGACGCGCCCCGCGCAGTGGGTCGGCGCCGCAAGGTAACGCGCCAACCCCCACCCGACGGCGTCAAGAATTCCACCGGGCATGGTGGCACTCAGCGCACCGTAGCCAGCATGTCCTGCACTTGCTTGTCGTCGCGCGGCGCGCCCAGAAACATCTGCGCGTGCCCGTGCTTGTCGCGCCAGACCATCAACGGGAAGGCGAAGTACGGGCCCGCCCTTTGCAACACCTCCTTGTTGCGCGCGAGCGCATCGCGGGTGGACGCATCCACCTGCTTCGCCGGGACGATACCGCCACCCGAACCAGCCTCCGGATTTTCATCGTAATCCTGTTCATTGCGCTCCAGCGCCGCGACGCGGTCTTTCGCCTGGAGAATGGCGGCGGCCTTCGGGCCGCTGCTCGGCGCGAGGATGCCCACCGGAATCCAGACGAACTCCAACCCCTGCTTGCCCGCCCACGGCTTCAGCGCGTCGAACAACATGTGGCAGTACGGGCAGTTGGGATCGAAAAACACGTCAACCACGCGCGGACCGCTTCCTTCGTGGACCCCCGTGGTTTGCTGAACGTGCTGCAGGATGGCGCTGGCGAAGGGCTCCGGGCCGCCTGCGCCGAAGGCCAGAGGTGCAACAAATAACAGCGCGAGCGCAACGCGCCGGATGAAGGGCTTGATCATGACAACTCCTTTCTATGCATCATTGGGTTCGATGGTATCGATCCATCGGTGGGAAACGGCAACCTGCAACCATGCGGCGGGTTCAAAAGTCTCCGGGACCTGATCGAGCGCCGCGGCCAGGTTGTCAGTGGTGCGCAGCGCACGCAGCCAGTCCAGGTGCGCCGGATCGAGCCGATCGACGGCAGACCCTGTCTCGTGGCGCCAGACCCACGCCACCTCTCCCGGCCCGGTCAGTGCGACCCCAATTGCGTCCGCATCAGGCTCCGCGCCGGCATGCAACGCGCGCAGCGTGACAATGGGCCACGACGATTCGACCACGCGAGTGCCAGGCGCCAACCGCAGACGCAAGCGCTCCGGGGGGGTTGACGCCAACCGCCGCAGATCCTCATCGCCCAGCGCAGCCGGAGGTGCAAACTGCACCTCCCATGCCGCGTTGTCCAGGCGGGCGCAGTCGGTCAGCCAAGGCCACACGGCGAGTTCGGGAATACCTTCCATCCAGTCGGCAAAATCGCCACCAAATTGGGCCAGATCACCGCGGACAGGCGGATGCTCCATCCAGTGCCGTGATGCCAACGCGCCCACGGTCGGCGCTCCAAGCATCGCCACCAGGGTCGGGTATCGCGCGCGGATCGTATCGCTGGCGTGCGCGGCTGCGTTGGCACGGTAGGCGCGCACGCCCCGTTCCGCGCCCGCCGGGCCGGCCAGCGCGACCGCATCGGCCCCCGCTTCGCCCGCTGCAGGCCCAAAGACGGCCTGCAGCAGCGCCTGCTGACGCCGGGCCTCGCGTGCGCGCGGCTCGATACCGCCGGGGCCTCGTCGTGAACCCACGCGATGCAAGAAATTCCGAGGGGGTTGCGGGTCGGTGCTCATGCCAGGCAGTCGAACTCGGACGTCCCGACGGCAGGCGAGGCCGCAACACGCGCGCGGATGTCGAGCCCGTCGAGCAGCACTTGCGCTTGCGCAGCTTCGCCGAGCAAGACCTCCAGATCGGGCAGATCCGTGTCCCATTCGATCAAGGTCGGCACCGGGCCGAGGACGCGAAGCGCATGCGCGTACGCCATCCACACCTGCAACGAGACCGCGCTGGCGTGGTCGTCCACGACGAGGTCCGGCTGCTCGCTGTGACCGGCAAGATGCATTTCACCCACCGACCCTGCGGGCGCCGCTCGCGCCAGATCGTCAATCCAGTCGCACACCATGCGCAGGGGATCGACGGCGCGTGCGTTTTTGGCGTTGACCATCAGGTTGTTGACGTCGAGCAGCAGCCCACAACCGGTACGCCGACCAAGTTCGGCGAAAAACTCTGGCTCCGCATAGTCCGCGTCATCCCAACCGACATAGCTGCTGATGTTCTCAACCAGAATCGGCCGCCGCAGATGATCCTGCGCCTGCTGGACGTTGCTGCAGAGGATGTCGAGTTGCGCATGGGTGAACGCCAGCGGCAGCAGATCATTGGCGTGCACCGCGTGCGCGCCGCCAAGCCGTCCGCGCGCAAAGCTCGCGTGATCGGAGACGCGCACCGGCTCGACCCGGGCGACGAGCTCGGCCAGCCGTTGCAGATGCCACGGGTCCAGCCCCTCGGCCGAACCCAGCGACAATCCGACGCCGTGTAGACTGACTGGCATGTCGCGGCGAACATGCTGCAGCACAAGGCTGGCCGCATCGTGGGGATTGAAGAAATTCTCCGAATGCACCTCCACGAAACCGATCCGCGGCGGCGGCGCATCCGCGAAAGCCGGGTAGTGAGGCTGCCGCAGACCAATGCCGGCACTGCGTCGCAGATCGGTTCGCATGGCGTTCACGACATGCGTTTGGCCATGGCTTCGCTGAATGCCTTGGTCTTCGCCGGATTGGCGAGCAGGGCCTTGGCTTGCGCCATGTCGAGACCACCCAGCTTGGCGCAGGTGCCGGTAGGCTTGACTGCGAAGTCACCGGGGTTGTAGTTGGCGGTGCTCTGGCCTTTGCACGAGTGCAGACCCGAAAGACCCGCGCAGTCGTTCTGACCGGCCTTGGCGACGCCGAAGCACTTGCCCATGGTGTCTGCATGGGCGGGCAGCATGGCGGAGACGCCGCCAAGTGCCAGCAGGGATGCGGCCGCGGTGTTGAGGAATTGACGCTTGTTCATCGTGAATCTCCTTGAGGTTAGTGAGGGACGCGTTTACTTCGACGGCGCGCAGGGGTTGGACGACTTCCTGGCAGCGGGCGCACACGGGTTGCCGGACTTCTTGGCCGCCGGCGCGCAAGGATTGGACGGCGCGCACGGGTTGGCCGCTGCGGCCGCCGTGGCAATCGGCGCGATCGCCGTGAGGGCGGCCGGCATCGGGGCAACCATGGCGGCGGCAAGAGCAACGGCTTGGAGTGAGCGAATCCTGTTGACGCGGGCTTTCATCGAAAATCTCCTTGAATGGCGAGAAAAAGGTGAAACGTGAATTGACGCTCCACGCCCCTTAGTCGCTCACCGTGCAATTTCCTGACAGCGGCCCGCAGGCGAAGCTGGATGCGTGCTGCGATTCCCCGCCGAGCCCAGGTGCCTGATCCGATTAACCTTTCCTCGCCGAGGGCGTCCTGGTCGTGCTCAAACATCCTGCTGCGACGCCTCAATGACGTACCCCATCGCGCGGTCGCTACGTTGGATAGCACGCGCAATGGACCGTCCCAGGTTCAGCGGAGTTTGGCTGGTTGGCGCTCGTTTGCTGCGCCCGTGAATTGGCGCTGGCGGTGGCTTTTCAAGGTCTGCGACAGATTCGCGCCACTGCTGACCGGCTCCAGCGGTGGCTGCAGTCGGTTCGGCACTGTACGCAGATTTCGATCTGCTCAGCTATGTCGAGCGCAGAAAGAGGTAGTCGTCGCCGTGCAATCCGGTGACCTTGATCCAGGAGACAAGGTCGCAGCCGCGCAGTTTGCTGTCCAAGGCCAGGTTGAACAGCGCAAGTTCACGGGCCCGCTGCTCCATTTGGAGGTGGATCCGAATCGCCCAGACATCCTTGAGCTTTAACGGCGCCTTCTGCCCGACAACTTTGCCCTTGTTCCATGGGGCGTGGCCGCCATGCGGGGCTGGTTCGTTCGCTTTCATGGTGATCTCCAGAGAGCACGCCGCCGGCCTCGTCGCGGCGTTGCGGCGCTCGAATGACGGTCGAGTCCTGAGCGCAGCCCGAGGGCAAAGGCGCGCTGTCGGCCTTTGCGGGCACTGACACCCCGCCGCGGCAATGACGGCCCTGGTGTGCCGAGCGGTCGCTGAGGTAGTCACAGCGAGGCCGGCGTTCAGGAGAGGCCGCGCCGTGATGACAACTATGGTTGACAGCACCAGGCATGTCAACTATCGTTGACGCATGCGATTGATCCGCCAGACGATCGAGTATGCGCAATGGTTCGACCGCGTGCGAGATCGACAGGCGCGCGCCCGCATCGACGTGCGAGTGCGGCGCTTGGGAATGGGCAACCCTGGTCAACACCGTGTGTTGCCCAGTGGTGTTGTGGAAATGAAGATTGACTATGGCCCCGGGTATCGCGTCTATTACACGTCACGAGGCTCGGAGCTGATTCTGCTTCTGATCGGCGGGGACAAGTCTTCGCAACAAGAGGACATCCGAACCGCTCTGCGAATGGTGAAGGAACTGGGATGACCATCAAGACGCTGCCGTGGGATTCAGCCAAGCACCTCGGGTCTGACGACGATCGCGTTGCCTATCTGAATGCCGCGCTTGACGAGGCCGGCGACGACCCCGCCTTCATCACTCAGGTCCTCGGTGACATCGCACGCTCGCGCGGCATCGAGCGCGTGGCACGCGAGACTGGCATGACCCGGCAGGGTTTGTACAAGGCACTTTCCGCGGATGGCAATCCCGAACTGTCAACGCTGCTGAAAGTATTGCGCGCGTTGGGGATGAAGCTGCATGCCGAAGCTGCATAGGTCGAGATGCTGTCAAGCGCCAGGGATCCGCTGCGCAGGGTAGCGCTCCCGCGGCAATGACCGCTCAGGGTCGAAAGCACCAACGTCCGGTACTTCAACGGCCTGCTACTCCACGGTCACGCTCTTGGCGAGATTCCTCGGCTTGTCGACGTCCGTGCCCCGGGCGACGGCGGTGTGGTACGCGAGCAGTTGCAGTGGGACCACGTGCGCAATGGGGGACAGCAGGCCATAATGCTCGGGCAGGCGGATGACGTGCACGCCCTCGCTGCTGTCGATACGGGTGCCGGCGTCGGTGAGCACATAGAGCTCGCCGCCGCGGGCGCGGACTTCCTGCAGGTTGCTCTTGAGCTTGTCGAGCAGGGCATCATTGGGCGCGACCACGACCACTGGCATGGCGTCCGTGACCAGTGCCAGCGGACCGTGCTTGAGTTCACCCGCGGGATAGGCCTCGGCGTGAATGTAGGAAATTTCCTTGAGCTTGAGCGCCCCCTCCTGGGCGATGGGGAAGTGCATGCCGCGCCCCAGAAACAGCGCGTGTTCCTTTCGGGTGAACGCCTCGGCCCAGGAGATGATCTGCGGCTCGGTGGCGAGCGCCGCCTGCAAAGCGGCAGGAAGGTGGCGCAGGTCGTGAAGATGTTGCTGCAGTTCCGCCTCGGTGAGGCGGCCGCGCAGGGCCGCCAGGGTCAGTGCGAGCAGGAACAGGCCGACGAGCTGGGTGGTGAAGGCTTTCGTGGATGCGACGCCGATTTCCACGCCCGCCCGCGTGGCAAAGCGCAGTCCGCATTCGCGCATCATTGCGCTGCCCTCCACGTTGCAGATGGCCAGTTGCCGCGCCATACCGAGGGTCCGCGCGTGGCGCAGCGCGGCCAGGGTATCGGCGGTTTCGCCACTTTGCGACACCCCCACGACCAGTGTGTCCGCGTCGGGGATGCTGTCACGGGTGCGGTACTCGCTGGCCACTTCGACATCCACCGGAATGCGGGCGAGGGACTCGATCCAGTGCCGCGCAACGGCGCTGGCGTAGTGACTGGTGCCGCAGGCAAGAATCAGCACGCGGCGCGCGCCGGCAAGCTGCTCCAATGTGTCGCCGAACAGATGCGAGCCGATGACCTTGATACTCTCTAGGGTGTCTGAAACAGCACGCGGTTGCTCGAAAATTTCCTTCTGCATGTAGTGGCGGTACGGCCCCAGCTCGGTGGCGCCGCTGTATGCGGCCACAGCGTGCCACTCGCGCGCGGCGGGGCGCCCGAGGGCGTCGACGACTTCGGTGCTCTCGGGGGCGATGCGAACCACGTCGCCCTCCTCCAGATAGGCCACGCGTTCGACGTTGCCGGCCAGCGCCAGCGCGTCGGAGGCGATGTAGTGGCCATCCGTGCCCTCACCCAGAACCAGCGGGCTGCCGGCGCGCGCACCGACGACCACTCCTGGCTCTCGCGCATGCACCACCGCAATGGCATAGGCCCCGCGCAGCCGCTGGCGTGCCAACCTCACTGCGGCGAAGAGGTCGCCCTGGTAAAGGCTTTGCACCAGGTGGGCAATGACCTCGGTGTCGGTCTGACTGTCAAAGGTGTAGCCGGCAGCGCGCAGTTCCGCGCGCAATTCCTCGTGATTCTCGATGATGCCGTTATGCACGAGTGCGACCACCTCCCGCGACACGATCGGGTGTGCATTATGCGTCGCGGGGGCTCCGTGGGTGGCCCAGCGGGTGTGGCAGATGCCAGTGAAAGCTTCAAGCCCTGCGGCCTGCGCCCGCAGGTCGGCGACGCGCTTGACGGTGCGCAGCCGACGAATGGAACCGGTGGCGTCGATTGCGGCCAGGCCGCAGGAGTCATACCCTCGATACTCGAGGCGCTGCAGTCCTTCGAGCAACATTGGCGCGACGTTGTGACGCGCCGCGGCACCGACGATTCCACACATGGTTCAGCGTCCTTCGTTGCTTCCGCCGCCCTGATCGCGCTTGCGGGGGCGCAGCCAGCCGGCAATGCTCGCCTGACGGGCGCGGGAGATGGTGAGTTGTTCAGGTGGCGCATCGCTGGTGAGGGTGGTGCCCGCGCCAAGGGTGGCACCACGCCCCACGCGCACCGGTGCCACGAGTTGGCTATCCGAGCCAATGAAGGCATCATCCTCGATCACGGTGCGGTGCTTGCTCGCACCGTCGTAATTGCAGGTGATGGTGCCAGCGCCGATATTGACACGCGCGCCCACGGTGGCGTCGCCCACGTAGCTGAGATGGTTCGCCTTGCTGTCACGTCCGAGGGTGCTGTTCTTGATTTCGGTGAAGTTGCCGACGTGCACGCCGGCGTCGAGTTCGCTGCCAGGACGCAGACGCGCGAACGGCCCGAGGCGGTTGTGGTCTCCGCAGCGCGCACCATCAACGTGGGTGAACGCCTCAATCCGGCTGCCGGCGCCGATGACACAGTCTCGCAGCACGCAGTTGGGGCCGATGGATACGCCATCGGCGAGTTCGACGCGCCCCTCGAACACGCAGCCGACGTCGATCCAGACGTCGCGGCCGCACTGCAGGCTGCCGCGGACATCGATGCGCGCCGGATCGGCCAGCGTGACACCGGCCTCCAGCAACGCGTCGGCAATTTGCCGCTGGACGATGCGCTCCAGCGCCGCAAGCTGCATGCGGTCGTTCACTCCCAGGGTCTCATGCGCATCCGCGGCGATCACCGCCTTCACGGGCGTCGCTGCGGCGGCCGCGGCGGCCACAACGTCGGTGAGGTAATACTCACCTTGTGCATTGTCGTTGCCCAGCGCAGCAACCCAGGTTGCAAGCAGACGCACCGGGGCTGCGAGGATTCCGGTGTTGACCTCGTGGATGGCGAGCTCGTCAGGGGTTGCATCACGCTGCTCGGCGATGCGCAGCACCTGCCCTTCGCGATCGCGCACGATGCGGCCGTAGCCGTGCGGATCGGGGAGGTGCACGGTCAGCAACGCCAACGCACCACCGCGGGCCGTGGCCAGGAGTGGTTCCAGGGTCGCGGCTCGCACCAGCGGAACATCGCCGTACAGCACCAACGCGATGGCTTCGGCATCGAGAAGCGGCAGCGCCTGCAGGACGGCGTGACCGGTCCCGAGTTGCGGCTCCTGCACACACCAGTCGATGCCCTCCGACTCCTGGTTGGTGAAGTCCTGCCGGACCTGCTCGGCACCATGACCCACGACGACCACGCGGCGCTGCGCTTGCAGCGCCGCCGCCGTATCGAGCACGTGCGCGAGCAGGGTACGCCCGGCGAGTGGCTGCAAGACCTTGGGACGCGCCGAGCGCATGCGCGTGCCGCGCCCGGCGGCGAGAATCACGACCTGCAGGGGTGCGTGTGAAGACGTGGGAGCAGGGGTCGGTACAGGCATGGCGCGCAATTCTAGTGTGCTGTTTCCATGCCAAGCGGCATCGCAGCGCAGTATCGGAATCCTCCGAAGACATCCTCCATCAAGCAAAAGGGCCGGTGGATGACCGGCCCTTGCCCAGCTGCGACGACTGGATCAGGACTTCGACTTGCCACCCGGAACTTCGGTGACGATACGCTGCTGCAGGAACGACGGCAGCCCAAACCACATGTCAAGCAGGGACAAGCCCATCTCGAGCAAGGCGATCGGGCACGAAAGCGCACCACCGATCAGCACCATCCACGCGAACTCAGGGTTCGACTTGGTCGCGAACCAGCCCGAGAAATCGAGCATCAGCGCCAGGAACGGGGTAATCACGGCGATCACCTTGATCTGGTCGACGATACGCGTCTGCAGGAACAACCAGCCGGCGATCCAGAACAGCATGCCGAGAACGGTCAGGTGAACCATGCCGTTCATGAACATGGTGTTGTAGGACATGCCTTCGTTGACCTTGGCGACGCTCTTGACGTCGTCATAGGTGGACAGCGGCGGGTTGTGCAGCTGCTTGCTCATGGCGTCGCTGTGGCACATCAGGCAGTGCTGCGCGATCAGAGGCTTGATCTGGGACTCGTACTCGGCCTTGGTCTGACCGCTGGCGATCCAATGATCGATGGCCTTGGTCATCACCGGCTTCTCGTCGGCTGACACACCGCCGTTGTTCATCATGGTCGGAAGCACGCTTTGCAGCTTGCTGGAGGAACGATCACCGTAGTACGAAATCTGGATGTCCTTGAGCGTGACGCCGGACTTGCCGTCCAGCCCGGTATGGGTCACGAACAGATATGCCTCGGCGCACAGCAAGCCGAGGCCGACGAGAAAAATGAAGCCGGTATGGAGAAGCTTTTCGGCCAGGGACAACTTGTTGAGCAGGCGCATGACGAGTTGGAGGGAGGGAGTGGGTGTAAATGCAAAGGAAACCGAAAACGATATCAGGCTCTTTAATGGTTTTCCCGAATCCTACCCCGGCAAAACCATGCTGCGCAATGGCGTATTTCACTATGTGGGTATCCGGATATTTCATTCGACGGATCCGTTCGCAGTCATTCCGCGCCGTCCCTGACGCGCTTGGCGTCCTCCCGACGCCGGTGGATGAACTGTCGCCTATCATCTTCCCATGTCCCTCGGTGACCCTCCACAGCAACAACCTGCCCGGCACCGCCGTTCTGGTGCAGCACGCCACGCGCAGGTTCGACGTGCGCTGCTTCAGTTCGGACTCCCCTGGAGCATGGCCTTGCTCGTCGGCCTTGCCGCGGTACTCTACGCGCGGTGGAGCGACGACGCCTACCGGTTGTTCCTCGGTGCGATCGCCGGTCGACCGTGGCTGGCGTTCATCATCACGCCCGCGGCCACGGTTGGGTCCATTTTACTGACACGCCGCTGGTTTCGCGGCAGCGAAGGTAGCGGCATTCCGCAGGTGATTGCTGCGCTGCACGCCCCACGGGACGAGACCCTGATGAACCGACTGTTCGGGCTGCGCGTCGTGGCTGGGAAGGTCATGGGTTCGCTGTTGGGGCTGCTGGGCGGGCTGACGATCGGACGCGAAGGGCCCACGGTGCACATCGGCGCGGCGATGATGGCAGAAACCCGGCGTTTTTACCCGCACGGCCGCGCGCATCTGGAACGGCCGCTGCTGCTCGCCGGAGCCGCAGCGGGGTTGTCCGCAGCGTTCAATACGCCGCTGGCGGGCGTCCTGTTTGCCGTCGAGGAGCTGGCGCGCGACTTTGAGAGCCGCACCAACGGCACCATGATCACCGCAGTCGTGTTCTCCGGGCTGACATCCCTGGCGCTCGCCGGCAACTACCTGTATTTCGGACAGATCACGGTCCCCCAGCAGTTCGGCCTGGGTTTTGTTGTTCCGGTCGCGTTTTGCGCGCTCCTGACCGCACTGGCGGGCGCAGCCTTCAACCTCGCGCTGCTCCATCCTCAGCGCTGGATTCCCGCATCGCTGTGGGCCTGGCGCGACGCGCGCCCCGTGTATTGGGGCGTGCTGATCGGGTTGCTGGTCGCCGGGCTCGGGGTCTTCACCAGCGGCGCCACCTGGGGCAGCGGCTACGACCAGGCGCGACATTTGCTGGAGGGCTCGGCGTCGTTGTCCCCTGCCTACGCCCTGACAAAATGGATCGCCCTGGTGGTGAGCTACATGGCGGGGATCCCGGGCGGGCTGTTCTCACCTTCGCTTTCCATCGGCGCCGGGCTTGCAACGTGGGCCCATGCCGTGTTCAGCTCGGCCCCGTTGCCCGCATTGATCGCCTTGTGCATGACAGGGTATCTCGCCGCGGTGACGCAATCGCCGCTGACGTCCTTTGTCATCGTCATGGAAATGACCAATGGAACGAACATGGTGCTGCCCATGATGGCTACCTCCCTGCTCGCTGCGCGCCTGGCCGGGTGCGTGACACCGCCGCTGTACGAAGCGCTGGCACGCAGGAATTACTACCCCGGCACACCGGCACTGGCTGGTGACGCGACCAAGGCTTCAGGCCGCTGATCATTCCCTGATGTCCACCCTTGCGGCCCGCTATCGCCTCTGGCTCGATCTGATTCGCTGGAACCGTCCCGCCGGCTGGTTGCTGCTCTTGTGGCCCACGCTGTCGGCACTGTGGATGGCCGCGGGTGGATTCCCGGGATGGAGGTTGCTCGGCGTCTTTTCGGCCGGAACCATCCTGATGCGTTCGGCCGGATGCACCATCAATGATGTCGCTGACGCCGACATCGACCGCCACGTGCGACGCACCGCCGCGCGTCCCGTCACCTCGGGACGGGTGTCGGCAGGCGAGGCGCTGGCGGTGGGCGGCGTACTGGCGCTGATCGCTTTCGGCCTGGTATTGCTCACCAATGCCCTGACCATCGCTCTATCGGTGGCGGCGCTGCTGATCGCCATCGCCTACCCGTTCACCAAACGATGGCTGGCGGTTCCGCAGGCCTACCTCGGGGTGGCTTTCAGCTTCGGCATCCCGATGGCGTTCGCTGCGGCCGCAGGATGGGTCCCGCCGATGGCGTGGCTGCTGCTGGTTGGCAACCTGTTCTGGGTGCTTGCCTACGATACCGAATACGCCATGGTTGATCGCGACGATGATCTCGGTCTCGGCATACGCACCTCGGCCATCACCTTCGGACGGCGCGATGTCGCGGCGGTCATGGGAAGCTATGCGCTGTTCCTCGCCATCTGGCTCAGCGCGGGATTGCGCCTCGCGCTGGGGTGGCCTTTCGTGCTGGGTGTATGCACCGCTGCCGCCATGGCGGGATGGCACTGGACGCTGATCCGCACGCGCGAACCCGCGCGGTGTTTCCGCGCGTTCCGACACAATCACTGGCTGGGCTTCGCCTTGTTCGTTGGCGTGGTCGCCGGCGAAGCCCTGCGATGACTCAGGGGTAAAGTCCGCGCTCGGCACGCGCCTGGAGCACCCGCTCGCACGCCACGACAAACGCGGCGGTGCGCAGCGAGATCTTCAGGCGATCGGCGGTGTCGAGAATCTGTGCAAAAGCGTTTCCAAGGATGGTTTCAAGACGTGCGTTGATCTCGTCCTCGCTCCAGAAAAAACTGGAGAAGTCCTGAACCCACTCGAAGTAGCTCACCGTGACACCCCCGGCATTGCAGATGACATCGGGCACGACGAGCACGCCACGGTCATTCAGGATGTCATCGGCGCCCGGCAGGGTCGGACCGTTGGCACCTTCGAGCACCAGCCTGGCTGTCGTGGTGCGGGCGCGCGCCTCCGTGAGTTGTCCTTCGAGCGCGGCAGGGATCAGGATCTCGCACGGCACTTCCCAGAAACTGTCGACGGCAATGGGCTGCGCGGCTTCGAACCCAGCCACCCCGCCGTGCACCGCGACGTGCGTTTGCAGCGCGCCGACCGCCAGCCCCGCCTCCTTGTAGATGGCACCCGTGTGGTCCTGCACCGCAACCACGCGCGCGCCCACCGCCGCAAACAGCTCGGCCGCCGTCGATCCGACGTTGCCGAAACCCTGTATCGCCACACGCGCACCCTGGAGCGGCAGACCGATGCGCCGCGCCGCCTCGCGCCCGGTGACGAACACGCCGCGCCCCGTCGCCTTCACACGGCCAAGAGACCCGCCGAGCGGAATGGGCTTGCCCGTCACCACACCAGTGGCGGTGCCGCCAATGTTCATGGAGTAGGTGTCCATCATCCACGCCATGATCTGGGGATTGGTGTTGACGTCGGGTGCTGGAATATCCTGCTGCGGACCGATGACGATGCCGATTTCGCTCGTATAGCGCCGCGTCAACCGCTCGAGTTCCTTGCGCGAAAGCTCCCGCGGTTCGACGCGAACACCGCCCTTGGCACCGCCGAACGGTAGGCCGACAGCAGCGTTTTTCACCGTCATCCAAGCCGACAGCGCCATCACCTCCTCAAGCGTGACCATGGGGTGGAAACGCACGCCACCCTTGCCAGGGCCGCGCGAAAGGTTGTGCTGAACCCGAAAACCTTCAAAATGCCGTACCGACCCGTCATCCATCTCGATCGGCACATCGACAATGAGCGCACGCTTCGGACGGCGCAAGGTGTCGGCCCAATGCGCCAGTGGCCCCAGATAGGGGACGACGCGATCAACCTGCGATAGATAGGTCTGCCACGGACTGTCAGGCTGGGGATCGACGTAAGACAAGGGATTCTTGGCAGTGTTGGATTGCAGCATGCGTGGTCTCCTTCATGATTTGACGACTGGCGCTCGTGGCGCCGGAATCCGTGCCGCGGGGTTGCGGCATGGCTGCTGCCGCACTCTACGCCCGGCCGCTGAACTCGCCAAGTCCTGCGGCATTGCGCACACGCGGCGTCAATGCGGCGCTGCCGCCGCGGATGTCCCGTTGCGGGTCCAGGCGTGGCGCCGCCGCGACGCGCCGCGTACTGCGACAATGGCAGGCAGAGGATCATCCTGACGGGGGAAGCGCATGGAGGTGATCGCAGTCATCGGACTTGGATACGTCGGCCTGCCACTGGCGGTCGCATTCGGTACCGGCCGCCGCACGATCGGATTCGACCTGGATCGCCGCAAGGTGGAGGCATGTCAGCGCTGCATCGACCCCAACGGCGATCTGGGATCCGACGAACTGCGCACCGCCCGCCATTTGGAAGTGACGGACGATCCACAAGCACTGGTCGAAGCCGACTGCATCATCGTCGCCGTGCCGACCCCGGTCGACGCCGCCCACGTCCCCGATTTCGCACCGCTGCTGGCGGCCAGCGAGACGCTTGGTCGGCACCTCAAGCCCGGAGCAACCGTCGTGTTCGAGTCGACGGTTTTCCCTGGAGCGACGGAAGAGATCTGCATTCCGGCGATCGAACGCGCGTCGGGGTTGCGATGGCAGCATGACTTCTGGGTCGGCTATTCGCCCGAACGCATCAACCCGGGGGACCGCGAGCACACGCTGGCGCGCGTCGTCAAGGTGGTCGGTGCCGACTGCGACGCCACGCTGCAGCGCGTCGCGACGCTTTACGAAAGCATCGTGCAGGCCGGCGTGCACCGCGTTTCGTCCATCAAGGTCGCCGAAGCCGCCAAGGTCATCGAAAACACGCAGCGCGACCTGAACATCGCGTTGATGAACGAGCTGGCGCTGATTTTTCATCGCATCGGCATCGATACATCCGAAGTTCTCAGCGCGGCCGGCACCAAATGGAACTTCCTGCCGTTCCGCCCGGGACTGGTCGGCGGCCATTGCATCGGTGTCGACCCGTATTACCTGACGCACAAGGCCACCAGCCTGGGCTATCACCCGGAGGTGATCCTGGCCGGGCGTCGCATCAACGACGGCATGGGCAAGTACGTCGCCGAGCAGACGGTCAAACAGATCAGCCGCGCCGGGCACCCGTTGGGCGGCGCCAGCGTGATCGTGCTTGGAGTGACTTTCAAGGAGAACTGCCCCGACCTGCGCAACTCGAAGGTATTCGACATCGTGCGCGAGCTGCGCGAATACGGCGTCGATGTAGCGCTGCACGATCCGGTCGCAGACGCTGCCGACGCGCGCCGCAGCCACGGCGTCGAACTGGTCCCGTGGGACGCGCTGCCACGCGCGCATGCGGTGGTCGCGGCGGTTGCGCACCGCGAGTTCGCGCAACGTCCACTCGCCGAGTACGCCGCGCGCCTGCAACCCGGCGGCGCTTTCATCGACGTCAAGGCGCAATTCGACGCGGATGCACTGGCCGCGCTGGGAATGCGCGTGTGGCGGTTGTGAGTCCTGGTGCTCACGCGATGTCGGCTGGATGGAAGAAGAATCTCACCCTGATGTCGAGGTTGCAATACATCGTGGCGATCGAACGATTCAGTGTCAAAATGCCGCCGCACGCCTCTTGCCATGCACCACGACTCCCTGCCTCCGAAGCCCACGCTCGCGCACATGCCACTGACGCGTCGCTTGCGCCCTTACCTTCACGACACCGCGGGGATGTTCATCTGGCTGGCCCTTCGCTCTGCGGCCCAGGCGGCGATCGTGGTCATGCTGGCCCGCGTCCTCGGAGCCTCCGAATATGGGCGCTACGTCGCGCTGCTGGCCGTCGCCGGATTCTTCGTGCCACTGGCGAACTTCGGCTCTCAGGGCGCGCTGCTGCGAGACTGCGCGCGCCACCCGGATCGCGCGCAGGCACAACTGGGTGACGCGCTCGCGTTGTGGATGCGCGGCAGCGTATTTTTCGGGCTGCTCGCCATCGTCAGCGCCTGGATCGCACTGCCCATGCGCGGCGATGGATTGGGCGTGGCACTTTTCCTGTTCAGTGATGTTGCTGCCGGATCCCTTGCCGATCTCGTCGGACGCGCCGAGCAAGCGCGCGAGCCACAGGCCTATGGCAGGCTGCAGGCCAGTTACATCGCCATGCGCCTGCTCGCGCTGGTGGTATTCCTTGTTGCGGCGCAACCGAGTCTGGCAACTTGGCTGAATTATCAGGTCGGAGCCGCGCTGAGCTTCGTGGTCGGCGTATCCGTGTGGCTCGTGCGCGCGCGCCCGGGCATACGGTCCGGACGCCCCAGCCTGCATTTGCTTCGCTCTGGACTTCCTTTTGCCAGCGGGGCACTGGCGCTTCGACTGCAGACCGAATTCAGCAAACCCGTGCTCGCCCAGCTGGACTACGCAACGGTCGGAAACTTCGGGGTCGCCCAGCGCGCCGTGGATCTGGCTTCACTGCCACTCGTCGCCATGCAGGAGGCCTTGTGGCCGCGGGTCTATGCCAATGCCGACGCCAGGGTGCAACTTCGACGCGCAGGCGCGCTGATGCTTGCCCTTGCGCTTTCCGGTGGCATCGTGCTGTGGCTTGGCGCTCCCCTTGTGCCACGGATCCTGGGTACCAGCTTTGCGCACGCTTCGAGCCTGCTGGGCCTGCTGGCCTGGTTGCCGGCGATCCAGGTTCTGCGCAACCTCGGCAATGCCCACCTGGTGGCCAGCCAGCGCGGGGGTGCCCTCACCTTGGTGTTCGTGGCTGGTTCGCTCACCGGCGTCTGCCTGAACCTGGCTCTGATCCCGTTTTTGGGGGCGCCAGGCGCCGTCGCCGCCGCATACGGTGGCGAGTTGGTCATGATCGGCGTTCAAGCCGGTTTGCGCGCAGCCCGCCGCGCGAATTCACGCTGAGCCGGGACCCTGTCATGTGCCTGTCGATCATCATCCCCGTCCACAACTACGCGGGGCTCATCGGCGAGACCATCGCGTCGCTGCGCGCGCAGGCGCACGTCGATTGGGAATGCTTGATCGTGGACGATGGATCGACAGACGGCACTGCCGAATATGCCGAGGAGGCTGCACGTGGAGACGCGCGCTTCGCAGTGCATCGCCAGGCTAACTGCGGCCCCTCCGCTGCTCGCAATGTCGGCGCCGGACTCGCCCGCCGTTCGTGGCTGCTGTTCCTCGACGCCGACGATCTGC
Organism: Thiomonas sp.; assembly: GCA_027311065.1. GTDB lineage: Bacteria > Pseudomonadota > Gammaproteobacteria > Burkholderiales > Burkholderiaceae_C > Thiomonas_A. Next base: position 26,351 of record DAICZP010000097.1, read on the forward strand.
TGCAGCCCCGCGCAACCGAGGCACTGGCCTGTGCGGCCGGCGGCACGGCGGAATTGCTGGTCCTCGGTTATGCCTTTTTCCGGGATGACCGCCCGTTGGCCTTGCGGTATCACATGCTGCCGACCGAGCTGGGCGAGGACAGGGGCAACAATGTTCGACGATTCGTACGTGACAATCCCCTGCCGATTTGTGCGGTGGCGATTCGCCGCGACTTGTTCCATCGCCTGGGTGGATTCGATGCGCAGGTGCGTCACTGCGAAGACTATGACCTTTGGATGCGCGCGGCCCTGGCCGGTGCGCGCTTCGCCCGTGCCTGTTCGTTGCAGCAGGCTGCAGCCTGCATCCGCCTGCACCCGCGCAGTGCTTCGACTGACCGCCTGTCCATGCTGCTGCAAGAGCGCACGCTGCGTACGCAATGGGCGTCGGCGATGTGCGGAGACGCGCAGTTG